>JBDUAJ010000053.1:0-13919 GCA_040004695.1 Nitrospirales bacterium
CGACTGGTCCCGATGAGAAACAGGAGGCCGGCGCGTTTGCCGGTCTCGCGAAGGCGGCCGGTTTTATTCGCGCCGAGCTCGGGCGGCGTGTGAATTTGCGCTATACGCCAGAATTGATTTTCCAAAAAGACACGACTGGCCCTCGAGGCGATCGAATTTTATCGATTCTGCATGAGTTGGAGGGGGCCTCGGGCACGCCGGAAGACGGTCCTGGCCGGCCACATGAATCGGAAGGCCATCATGGGAACTAGGGCAGCCATGTTGGCAATTAAGGAACGAGAACAGGCGCTGGCTAGTGTGGAGGGCGTTCTCAATATCAATAAACCGTCGGGGTGGACATCGCATGATGTCGTGGCCAAATTACGAGGAGTCCTGAAAGGCACCCGCATTGGCCATGCCGGCACGCTCGACCCGGCAGCCACCGGAGTGCTGCCGGTGTTGATTGGACGTGCCACCCGCATCGCCGAATATCTGCTGGATTGGGATAAGGAATATCAGGCCGTTCTTCGTTTGGGTCAAACGACCGATACGTTGGACGCGACGGGCACCATCTTAAGCGAAGGGTCAACCGATGGCCTGACGGATGAGTCGATCCGCGGTGCGTTTGCTCGATTCCAAGGCGAGATCGACCAACTCCCTCCGATGTACTCAGCCGTCAAAGTGGCCGGGATGCCGCTGTATAAAGCTGCGCGGGCCGGAAAAACCGTCGAACGTGAATTGCGTCAGGTCACTGTGTATGAAATGCCGATTTTAAACGTCAACGGACGGGATGTTATGTTCCGCGTACGATGTTCAAAGGGAACGTACGTTCGAACGCTGTGTGCGGATATCGGAGAGGCGCTTGGAGTCGGGGGGCATCTCCTCGAACTTGAGCGACGACGAGTCGGGCCGCTCCACCTTGCACAATCGTGTACGATCGATGAAGCCCTCGACTCGGCTCGGATGGGCCGCATCAGCCATCGGCTGCTTGCCCTGGATGATGCCCTCGCCCACATGCCTGCGCTGACGGTGAACCAGGCGGCAGCTGACCGGGCACGACACGGTGTCCCTATTCCTTTTCACGCGGTGCAATGGGATTCACTATCACCCCAGGGGTGCTCGCTAGGACGGCGGGTAGTTCGGCTCAAAGACTCCAGTGCACGGCTGCTTGGAATCGGATTAGTTCAGAAAGATTCATCCAGTGCGGACGGCTTCGTCGCAATCGTGAAGGTGTTGGTGGAAACAGGGCAACAGGTTACAGCGTCTAACTAATAAGGAGTGAGCGATGGCTCTTACAAAGGAAGCGAAGACAGGGGTAATCGAACAGTATCGGCACCATGACACGGATACGGGGTCGCCCGAGGTTCAAATCGCCATCCTCACGAGTCGCATCACGTATCTCACTGATCATTTCAAGCTCCATCGGAAGGATCACCATTCTCGGAGAGGGCTCTTACAACTCGTCGGCCGCCGCCGCCGATTGCTGGATTATTTGCGGCGGCACAATGTCGCGCGGTATCGCTCGGCATTGGAGCGGTTAGGCATTCGAAAGTAATTACATCCCGCGTTTCGCGCATAATGTCGTGAAGCGCCAAGGGCTGTTTTCACAGGTGAACACGGAAATGGGTTCAAGGCGCGCTGCTTTTGAGCCTCTCTCTGTGGGCATCTGTGGAGCAGAACGCAAGGAGACCACAGGATGATGCATGTTGTCGAAATTGAATTGGCCGGCCGCACGCTGCGCCTTGAGACGGGGCGAATCGCAAAACAGGCGGACGGCTCAGTCCTCGCCTCATATGGAGATACGGTCATATTGGCCACCGCCGTCGCATCGCAAACAGTCAAGCCGGGAATCGATTTCCTGCCTCTGACCGTCGATTATCAGGAGAAGGCGTACGCAGCCGGAAAGATTCCGGGAGGCTATTTCAAGCGTGAGGGTCGGCCCTCAGAGAAGGAAGTGCTGACGAGTCGCTTGATCGATCGTCCGATGAGACCCCTATTCCCTGAAGGATATTATTTTGAAACGCAGGTCATCACGTCGGTTTTGTCGGCGGATCAGACCGGGTGCTCCGATGTAGTCGCTATGACTGCCGCGTCGGCAGCGTTGGAGATCTCCAGTATTCCTTTCCAGGGACCGGTCGCCGCGGTGAAGATCGGACGGGTGAATGGGCAGTTTGTCATCAATCCCGATGTGGCGACATTCGAAACGTGTGAACTGAGTTTGGTGGTCGCCGGCACAGCCGATGCCGTGATGATGGTTGAAGGCGGAGCCCACGAGCAACCCGAAGCTGTGATGATTGAAGCGATCGAGACGGCCCATCGTGAAATCAAGCGCATCGTGGCGAAGATTTTGGAGCTAAAAGCGGTGGCGGGAAAGTCCAAGCGACAGATCAAGGCCGAGAACATCGATCCGTCCCTGACCGATCAGGTCCGCCAACTCGTCGCACAGCCGATTCGTGAAGCGATTCTGATTCCCAACAAGACCGCCCGCCAGGAGCGCCTGGATCAAATTCGCGATGAAGTCGTGGCCAAATTAAAGTCGGACGACCCGCATCGCGAGCGACACGTCAAACTGGTATTTCACTCACTGGAATACACCGAAGTACGCGAAATGATTCTGGAGCGTGGTGTGCGTGCCGATGGTCGTGGACCCGCCGATATCCGGCCGATCACCAGTGAAGTCGGCATCCTGCCCCGTACGCATGGATCGGCGCTCTTCACTAGAGGCGAAACACAGAGCTTGGCCGTGGTGACGCTCGGGACAACCGAGGATGAGCAACGGATCGATGCATTAGAGGGTGAGTACTACCGAGCCTTCATGTTGCATTACAACTTCCCGCCTTTCAGTGTCGGTGAAGCGCGGCCGCTTCGGTCTCCGGGACGGCGTGAGGTGGGACATGGCGCCTTGGCTGAGCGCGCTTTGCGGCCAATTATCCCTGCGAAAGAGAACTTTCCCTATACCTTGCGGATTGTCTCCGACATCCTGGAATCCAACGGGTCCTCCTCCATGGCCACCGTCTGCGGTGGAACGCTGGCTTTGCTGGATGCCGGCGTGCCGATTAAAGAGCCGGTCGCCGGGATTGCGATGGGGTTGATCAAAGAAGGCGAGCGCGTCATGGTCCTCTCCGACATTCTGGGATTGGAAGATCATCTCGGCGATATGGATTTCAAAGTCACCGGAACAAAAAATGGTGTGACCGCCCTGCAGATGGATATTAAGATCGGCGGCATTACAGCTGATCTGATGCGTCAGGCACTCAATCAGGCCCGTGAAGGCCGTCTCCATATTTTAGAACGAATGGCAGCGACGCTGGGTGCACCGAGAACCAAGCTGTCGGCTTTTGCCCCACGTATTTTTACCATGAAAATCAAGCAGGACAAGATACGCGACGTCATCGGCCCAGGCGGAAAGATGATCCGCAGCATCATCGCGGAGACCGGCGTCAAGATCAACGTCGAAGATACCGGCGATGTGTCGATTGCCGCTGTGGATGAAGAGTCCGCCCAGAAAGCCAAGGATATGATCAGCCGCCTGACTGAAGAGGTTGAAGTCGGCAAGGTGTACCTTGGCACCGTTCGGAAGATCATGGATTTCGGGGCATTCGTCGAAATCCTGCCTGGGACCGATGGCTTAGTGCACATCTCTCAATTAGCGCATCATCGTGTGAAAGCCGTGTCCGATGAGGTCACTGAAGGCGATCAAATTATGGTGAAGGTGCTGGAAGTTGATAAACAAGGCAAAATCAGGTTGAGCCGAAAAGAAACGATGCCTGCGCCTACCGCCCCTGCTGCAGGCTGACATGTATCGGAAAATAGTGCTCGACAACGGGGTCCGCGCCGTGACTGAACGGATGCCGTCCGCTAAATCCGTGACCGTGGGCATCTGGGTGAATGTCGGGTCACGGGATGAAGGAAAAGGCGAGGAAGGGTTTTCCCACTTCATCGAACATATGTTCTTCAAAGGGACTCGCACTCGGTCCGCGATGCAGATCTCACGGGAGATCGATGCCCTGGGCGGCGAGATGAATGCGTTCACCGGCCGCGAAACGACCACGTTCTACGTCAAGGTTCTCGATCAGCACCTCCCCCAAGCCCTGGCGCTCCTGTCCGATCTTTTTCACCACGCCAAATTTGCGTCGAAAGAAATCGAAAAAGAAAAGCAGGTCATCCTTGAAGAAGTGCGAATGGTCGAGGATGATCCGGAAGATCTTGCCCAGGACTGGCATATGGAGCAGGCGCTTAACGGGCATCCTCTCGGACGTCCTATCCTCGGTCAGGCCGCCGTCATCCGAGGATTGAGCCGTGAACGTCTCGTTCACTTTGTTCATGCCCATTACCATCCGGCTGAAACGGTGATTTCGGTCGCCGGAAATTTTAATGTGACGGAACTGGTCCGGCTCCTGAATCAATGCTTCGGCCGTTTCACGAGGCCGCAACGCCCTCAACTGAATCGTTGGCCGTCAGAGATCCACGCGGGTCTTCACACTCGACGAAAGCCGCTTCAACAGGCTCATGTCTGTCTGGGATTGAAGGGACTTCGGCTGGATCACAAGGACCGATATGCGCTGTATGCGCTCAATGCGGCAGTCGGTGGCAGTGTCAGTTCACGATTGTTTCAGGAAGTTCGGGAGAAGCGTGGCTTGGCTTATTCCATCTATTCCTATGCCTCTTCCTATTCGGACACCGGCACATTAACGATCTATGCGGCGACCAGACCTCGAGAGGCCGCGCGGGTTATCGAACTCGTGCGCCGCGAGATGAAACGTGTTCACCGGCAGGGCATAGATCGGAAAGAACTGCAACGCGTAAAAGAACAGATAAAGGGCGGTTTAATGCTCAGCGTGGAGAGTACGCAGAGCCGCATGAGCAAATTAGCCAAGGATGAGTTGTATCATGGTCGGTATCTGTCCTTGGAAGAAATGACGACAGAAATTGATCGAATCTCTAGTGAGCAGATGCTTCGTCTCGCTCATGCGCTCTTTGATTCTGAGTCGCTGTCCGTCACGGCCATCGGTCCTGTTTCACGACGCGCACTTCAAACTGCGTTGAATTAATGGTACGGAAAGCTGACTGGAAAGACCTGCTATTCTGGTCAGTTACATGCAACCCCCACCAGCGAATCCGACCAAATAATTTCTTGACAAGCATTATTTGATTGGGTACGATCACCCCCTACTTATGATGGATTCTCACGTGTAAATGTGGGAAAGAGTACAAAAGAGGAAGGAGGTGCGCACTTTTCATGTCCGGGGCATCTTTCTCTTTCTTTAGGCCTTTTGAGTATCATCTTTTCTCGATCTCTTAGATAGGTCATGGTTATTATGTGGGATCTTATGAAGGAGGGACAAGGTATGAGAAGGGGTGTCGTTATAGCCGCAATATCTACAGTTTTTTGTGCCGGCGTGCTGACTGCAGGACTGGTCGTTGCAGCAGATGATCCGGCTGGTGCTGGTGGAGTCGCGAGCATCGCCGGAAAACAATCCCTGAAGGGTGAGCAGGTCAAGAGTTTGAAAGGCCGCGTCTGGTCGCAGTGGGCAGATAACCCTGATAAGGAAATACTTTTCGGCATTCAATATTGGAATACTGGCGATCCCGCTTCAGGAACTCCTGCTGGCCGGTCATCGAGTGATTTGGACGTCAAGCCGCCTGATCCTCTCTTTACCTGCTGCGCGTGGGGCTTTACCGGTGGACCTGAGAAAAACAATCCCTACTCAGGCTGGTATCATGCCGCCACCACGGTTCGTTTGAACGTGAAGGACAAGGCATTGATGGACCAAATTATTAAGGCCTCGCAGGACCTCGTCGCAATGGAGGTCACGCTGGATGGACGGACGATCACGGGATTCAAGGTGCTCAAAGAGGAGTAGCGTTCAGCGTTTTGCCGATCTAGATTTATTATTCATTCATAGATCTTGGTAAGGAGGGTGTAATTATGACACAGAGGAAGGGATGGGCGTTTGTCGCCGCCATGGCTCTTGTCGCTGGCATGGCCACGACCGCCCTTGCAATTGAAGCATTTCAGGAACGGTTCGAGTGGGGGGATATGAGTAAGGCGACTACGCTTCAAGGTCGGGTCATCATTCTCGATCCCTATGATGAAGCCGTGTGGATCAATGTCGCGGTTTTTGGCGGGAATGCCGAAAGCGGATATTTCTGGCAGAAAGTCCATCCGGGAAAGAATCTCAAGTTCTATGCAGCGAACAAGGAAGTATTCGACCAGTTGAAGTCGATGGCGCGTCCTCATGCCGGACCTGCTGCTGCGAAGGAAGTGCCGCCAGGCTCACCCGCGACGCTTGTAGAGTTTACGGCTCAAGAGGTCGAGCAGAATCGGCGCGTCATTTCATCCGTGAAGAAGCTCCCGGAAGTCGCAGGTGAACCGAACCAGCCTAGGAGCATTTCAGCTCTTCGGACGAAGGATTGCGAAGGCAAGAGCGCCGATGACAAGGCATGCTATAAAGCGAAGCAGGATCTTGCCACTTCCCCTAAGGGCGAGAAAACTGTCCCTATGCAGTACGATGTGATGCTTCCCGGCGGAAAGCCTGTTGCCGGTCTCATTCCATGGACCGCTACGTATAACGAAGGAAAAGGCTCGAGCAGCAGCCACTAATTTATTAAAAGCTGTGTGGAAAGGCGGTGGCCCAGAAGGCCACCGCCTTTTTTTATGTTGCAGATTCTTCTATTCGACGCTGAAGGTCGGCAAGGCGATTGAGAGCTTCCAATGGAGTCATTGAGAATAGATCCATCTGCCGGACCTCATCGATCATAGGATGAGGAGTGGGAAGTGTCGGATCAGGAACGCGTCGGTCGTCGCTGCCGTCTGTGCTAATCAGGACCGGGTTCGACGAGGACGTGTGTGCAGACTCTAATTGTGCCAATACCTCCCTTGCTCGAGTGATAACGGCAGGGGGCAATCCCGCTAATTGAGCGACATGGATGCCATAGCTACGATCAGCGCCGCCTTCGACAATCTTTCTAAGAAAGAGCACCTGTTCATCCCGCTCCTTAACTAAGACGGTGTAGTTTTTGGCGCCTGCCCGATGTTGAGCTAATTCAGTCATTTCATGGTAATGCGTAGCGAACAAGGTACGGGCGCCAAGCCGGGCGGGATCCAAAATATGCTCGGCAACAGCCCATGCGATGCTCAACCCGTCATAGGTGCTCGTGCCTCGGCCGATCTCATCCAGGATGATGAGGCTGCGGGAAGTTGCGCAGTTGAGGATTTGGGCGGTTTCTGTCATTTCTACCATAAACGTACTTTGGCCGCCGGCAAGATTATCGCTTGCTCCGACCCGGGTAAAAATTCGGTCCACCACGCCGATTTCCGCGGTATGGGCGGGGACAAAGCTTCCTATTTGTGCCAAGAGGACAATGAGGGCAGTTTGCCGGAGATAAGTGCTTTTGCCGGCCATGTTGGGGCCGGTTAACACGATCAGGCGGTTGTTTTCAAAATTGAGGTGGGTATCATTCGGGATAAATCCTTCAGATGAGCCGAGTTGTTCCACGACAGGATGTCGACCTTCCAGAATCCGAATGGTGCCTTCTTCATGAAGCACAGGGCGAACGTATCGGTGGAGGGCGGCGGCTTCAGCGAAGCTGGCAAGGACATCGAGGACAGCCAGGATGGATCCCATGGCCTGTAGCCGAGGCGACTCCTTTGCCAACTGTGAGCGGATTTGCTCAAACAGGTCTTGTTCCATGACGATGAGCTTTACATCTGCGCCGGTCACCCGTTCTTCGAGTTCCCTCAGTTCTGCCGTGGTAAATCGTTCGGCGTTCGACAGTGTTTGTTTTCTCATGTAACGGTCGGGAACGCGGGCCGCGTTGGCCTTGGTCACCTCAATGTAATATCCGAAGACCTGATTGAATCGAATTTTCAGCGATTCGATTCCTGTCAGCTCTCGCTCCTGAAGTTCTAATCTGGCGATCCAGCGTTTCCCTTCCCGGCAGGTGCGACGGAGTTCGTCGAGGCTGCCATGGTATCCGTCTTGAATGATGCCCCCTTCTCGGATTGTGGTGGGCGCATCGGGAAGAATCGTGCGCTCGATAAGCTCGCGCACATCGGTGAGATCATCCCATCTTTGAATCAGCTCCTGAAGCAACGGCGCATTGAGGGAAGACAGTGACACGCGTAGCTGCGGCAGCACCACTACCGATTGCTTCAGTGCCAGCAGTTCCCGAGGGGTGGCGGCTCCCATTGTGATGCGGCTACTCAGGCGCATCAGATCCTGAACGGTTCGGAGCGCAGTTCGGACATGCGTCCGGACAGGCATCTCGTTCACCAGGTCCTCGACTGCTTCGTGGCGCGCATTGATGGCAGCGGGGTGAAGTAAGGGCCGGACAATCCACTCTCGCAGGAGTCGACTCCCCATGGCCGAAACGGTTTTCTCCAAGACGGCGAACAGCGTCGCATCGTGTCGGTCTTCGGATAGGGATTTCAGCAATTCTAGGTTCCGAATGGTGGCGCCATCGAGATGCATGGCGTGATGGCCGTGTCGGACCTGTAGCCGTGCAATATGATTCAAATTCGCCGTCGGCTGCGTATTCCGCACATAGCGCATGACCGCCCCGGCCGCTTGAATCGCCAGACTGAGTCCACGGCCCCCGAACCCATCCAGGGACGCGACGCCGAAATGCTCATGCAGAAGGCGTTGTGCATCAGTGAAGTCAAATGTCGCCGGATCCTGGGGGCAGAGTCGTACACCGCGAATGGCTTGCAAGCAGGATTGCACCGACGAAGGCAGCATGGAAGAGTACAGCAGTTCACGTGGTTCTAGACGGTACAGTTCATCTTGCAGGTCGGTCGAGGCGGCCTCCCCAGAGAGTTCCATGACCCAAAACTCCCCTGTCGATGCATCGAGCGCCGCGAGTCCAAACTGTGTCGCAAACATCTGTTGCGTAGGGTGGGTAGCAGACGCAACGGCCACCAAAAACAGAGATTCCGATGATGGCAGCAGTTCGGTATCCGTCAACGTTCCCGGCGTGTAGAGGCGCACGACCTCGCGTCTGACAAGGCCTTTGGCTGACTTCGGATCTTCAACTTGATCGCAGAGAGCCACCGTTCGACCGGCTTTGAGCAGCTTGGCAATATAGTTCATTGCGGCGTGATGCGGCACACCGCACAACGGTACCGGCTTGACGCTGGATTTGTCGCGGGAGGTCAGCGCGATATTGAGTAACCGGGAGGCGATCTCCGCGTCTTCATAAAACATTTCGTAGAAGTCGCCCACACGAAAAAATACAAGTGCATCGTGATAGGCATGCTTGACATCCCGGTATTGACGCATCAACGGAGAGAGTTCGGTTTCAGTCATTCCGGAGTGCCTCTTCAGAGGGATTCGCGGGTTGAGGAGACAGTTTACCGAGGGATTGGCGCAGGTCTTCTAAGTCGGCTTCCGCTTCTTGCAAGGCTTTTGTCTTGCGTCTCAACTCGATTCGTCCCCGGATCAATGCCGGGAAGAGGAGAATTGAAGCGACAAGAAGCCCGATGGCGAAGGCGCTAAGGATGGGTTTGTAAATAGGCGTCGAGGCCGATAGTTGACCAAAGAAATAGCGGAGTGTGACCTCCTGCTCCTGGTTGTGCAGGAAAAAAGAAAGCGACAGCAACAACAATATTCCAACCAAGATGAGTCTGATCATGGTGTTTGAGACCGATTCAGCATGACACGCACAGATTGTCCGATGTGCAGCAGGAGGTCTGCTCGCCACGGCGCTCGCGCGCGTTCGAAGACAGCCTCCAGGCGTCCGATTGCTGGATTTTCCTGATGGAGGTCATCCGCGAAGGCGTCCACATCCCTTTCATGCTGGTGCATTACCCCTTTGCGGGGCCGCCGGCGCTGGCGACAGCTTGCCGCATTGTAATGGAATGGCGTGGCCGAATATACGCGTTAATGCTTCATGTGCGCGTAGTCCAGTGGTTGTGATCATGATGGTCCGTTCCGTCGGGCTTTGATGAGAAAACCGTATCTCAACTCGATCGAGCGGAAGTTCGTTGCCCGCTCGTTCGGCCCACTCGACGGCGACGACGGTCCGTCCATCGAAGTACTCCTCCAAGCCCAGATGCGGCAGGGACTGGGCAGAGTCGAGTCGGTAGAGGTCGGCATGTGCCAAAGGAAGACGGCCTTGATATTCATGGATCAGGACAAACGTCGGGCTACTGACAGTGCGCGGTCCTGCTCCTAATCCAGCGGCGAGTCCTCGGATCAATGCTGTTTTTCCTGTCCCCACTTCCCCATACAAGGCAAACACCTCTCCGCCTTGCAAGCCGTTTCCAATCATGTGGCCGAGACGTTCAGTGTCAGCGGTAGAGTGTGACACCATGGACCATGAATGAGGTGTGGCGGCAGGATCTGAAGTGGGTGGAACGTTCATCCCAGATGTTTTGGTGATGGTGCGTGGCGATGCTTAGGCATGAGTCGTCTGTTTCATCGCAAAAGGAATGCGGGCAATCAAGTCCCCGGCAAGCATCCCGGCTTGGCCCAATTCGCCGGCTGCCAAATCGCCGGCCAACCCGTGTAAATAGATCCCGGCGCATGCCGCATCCCAGGGGCTCAACTGCTGCGCCAACAAACCCACAATGATACCGGTCAGCGCGTCACCCGTACCAGCGGTCGCCATGCCGGGATTGCCGGTTGGACAGATCGTCACATGGCCGTCCGGTCTTGCCACGATGGTGCGGGCCCCTTTTAAGACCAGGATGACGCCATGTTGCTCGGCAAAACGGGTTGCCGTCCCGATTCGATCCGCATTCACTGACTGCGCACTTGTTTTGTCGAGGCGTGCCATTTCGCCGGGATGAGGCGTTAAAATCGGGCAACACTTGCACGCGTTGAGGAGAGCAGTGTTTTCACTGACCGCATTTAAGCCGTCTGCGTCCAGGACAAATGGCTTTTCCAACCGCCTCAACAGCGCTTGTATGAGCCTAGTGGTGTCGGGGTGAGTCGTTAATCCAGGCCCGATCGCCACGGCACTTCGAGCATTGGCGAAAGAAACGAGCTGTTCCAAGCCCGAGGAGGCCAAAGTCTTCGCTTCTGTTTCAGGCATGGGAACCGTCATGGCTTCCAGCAGTTTCGCTTCGAGTACTGGATTCACACTGGCGGGTGTGGCTACGGTAACAAGACCGGTCCCGATCCTGAGTGCTGCAGTGGTGGCTATGGCTGCTGCACCGCTTTTTCCGATGGAGCCCGCAATGATACCGGCATGTCCATACGTTCCTTTATGAGCGGACGGGAGTCGACGAGGAATGAGTTGACGAACGCGTTCCGATGTAATCAACGAGACGCGGCTTTCAACCGAACCGGTATAGGAAGGCGGAATTCCGATGTCGACGATGCGCACCTGCCCCGCATGATCAATGCCATCTCCTAGGTAGAGTCCCATCTTGGGCAACCCGAACGTAACAGTGAGCGAAGCGCGCACTGCGGTTCCTAAGACGGCGCCCGTATCCGCGTGAATTCCCGAAGGGAGATCGACCGCCACCACCGGGTATTGCTGCTCCGCGCTGATGTCGTTCAGAAGGTCGATGGCGGTCTTATAGGCACCGGAAACCGGTGATGAGAGTCCCGTTCCGAACATGGCATCAACGGCGAGATCGGCAGATTGAAGCTGGGATCGAACACGGTCGGTATTCGGGTTCGCATGGACGGATGCGAAACCGGCCGCCGGGACAAACCGTCGATACATCCGAGCGGCATCGCCCTGCAGATCTTTCGCGTGTGCCAAGAGAAGGACGGATGGACGCGCGCGTTTACGTCGAAGCAAGCGGGCCACAACGAACCCATCTCCGCCGTTGTTCCCCTTTCCGCACAAGATCGTCACGCGCTTATTGGCGAGGGGACCGTACGCGTGCTCCATCGCCGTGATGACACCCGTGCCGGCATGTTCCATCAACGTCAGGCCAGTGATATGCGTTTCCGTGATCGTGCGGAGGTCCAGAGCCTGCATTTGGGCGGCGGTCACGATCTTCATGAGGCCGGATGTCGAATCAACGGTTGGTGGTCGGTACGACGCTACTGAGTTTCGTCCGTGAGGATGACTTCAGCGATGGCGTAGCCCCCATCATGCGAAAGACTCACATGAATACGGGTCACTCCCGCTTGTTGTACCAAAACGCCTGTGCGACCTTGGACCGTTGCCACTGGCCTTCCGCCAGCTTCGTTCAGGACCTGAATGTCCTGCCAACTCACCCCGGAGGACCATCCGGTGCCCAAGGCTTTGAGCATCGCTTCCTTCGCCGCAAATCGCCCGGCGAGTGACGCGTAAGGCCAGGCTCGACCGAAACTCGCTCGCCGTTCGTCTTCCGTGTAGACGCGCTGGAGGAACCGGTCTTGCCACCGTCGCGCGATCGCTTCAAGGCGGGCGATGTTCACCAGGTCTAGTCCAATTCCGACGATCGACATAGCGGCAAGGGGTCAGTTCAAGAGGTGTTTCATTTCGCGCACGGCCTGGTCCAAGCCCACGAAGACGGCGCGCGAGATAATACTATGGCCGATGTTGTACTCGACGATTTCCGCAATCTGCGTCAGCCGTTTCACGTTGCGATAGGTGAGCCCATGGCCGGCACTGACGCCCATACCAAGTTTGTAGGCAAGCTTGGCGGCTTGGGCGACGGATTCTAGGGACGACTGTTCCTCTTTCAAGAGACGCGCATTCGCATAGCGGCCGGTATGGAGTTCAACATAATCGGCGGCAATTTTGTGCGCCGCTTTGATTTGATCGAGGTCTGGTTCAATAAAGAGACTGACCGGGATTCCACTGTCATGGAGCAGGGCAACCAATGTTTTCATCCGTTCGCGCTGCCCGGCTACTTCGAGGCCGCCTTCTGTGGTCAATTCCTGTCTCCGCTCCGGCACCAAGGTCACGAGATGCGGCTTGACGCTGAGGGCAATTTTGACCATGGTTTCATCCGCCGCGATTTCCAAATCGAGCTTTGTCTGAAGGGTTTGCCTTAAAATCGCCAGATCCCGATCCTGAATATGTCGCCGGTCTTCGCGAAGATGCACGACCAACCCGTCTGCCCCTGCCAGTTCGACGAGGACCGCGGCTGCGACAGGGTCTGGTTCGTTCCCTCCCCTGGCCTGACGCAGGGTCGCCACGTGATCGATATTCACTCCGAGCCTCGGCATCCTGTTACGATTCCTCTTGTGTTTGCAAAAACTTAGCGACATTATGGCAAAAACGGAGAAATGTGACAAGCACGAACGAACGACCATCGTGCGGTATTCAGCCGGATACCAATTCATTCTCTAGGACCATACTCGCCTCTCTTTCGAAAGAAGCTGATTCTTCAACTGCAGAATAAATTGACTGAATTTACCGTGCTGCATTACAATTGTGACCACTTCTCCATGTGACGATCATGGCCCAGTGATAGTTGATCCGACTTATTGAGGAAACGTGCAGGAATTCTATCGCCTAAAGCGGCTTCCACCATATGTGTTTGCGGAAGTCCAGGCGCTGAAACTTGAGGCTCGGCATCGTGGGGAGGACATCATTGATTTTGGGATGGGGAATCCCGATCAGCCGACTCCGCCTCACATTGTCGATAAACTCCTCGAAGTCGCCCGGAACAGCAAGAATCATCGCTACTCCGCCTCGAGAGGTATCACGCGTCTTCGCCATGCCATCACGGCCTGGTACAAGCGCACTTACGATGTAGACCTCGATCCGGAGACAGAGGCCATTGTCACGATCGGATCCAAGGAAGGGATCGCGCATTTGGCCTTGGCCATGGTCGGCCCTGGCGACGTGGTCTTAACCCCGACGCCGACCTATCCCATTCACATGTATAGTGTCATCATCGCCGGCGGCGAGGTGCGTGGGATCGAACTGCGGCAGGACAGTGATTTTTTCGATGATCTCATGCGGGTCTATCGGCAAACACAGCCGCGGCCCCGTATCTTGATTATTAACTTCCCGCATAATCCCACCACCGCGGTCGTTGACTT
>JBDUAJ010000054.1:0-13886 GCA_040004695.1 Nitrospirales bacterium
CTGCTGGGCCTGCAAACCTACTTTACCGCCGGAGTGAAAGAAGTCCGCGCCTGGACCATTCATGTGGGCGACACTGCACCGCAGGCCGCCGGCGTCATCCATGGTGATTTTGAGAAGGGCTTCATTCGCGCTGAAGTGATCAGCTACGACGACTTCATCGCGTGCAAGGGCGAAGCGGGCGCGAAGGAAAAAGGGAAGATGCGGCTGGAAGGCAAGGAGTACGTGGTCCAGAACGGCGATGTGATGCACTTCCGCTTCAACGTATAGGAGGCTTCACTCGAGTCTGCCAGGTACTATTGGATCATACCGAATTCCTTCATCTCCTGCGCCGTCACTTCTCGCCATTGACCAGGCTGAAGATCTCCAAGCAGGATGGGGCCCATGCTAATCCGAATAAGCCGTACCGTGGGGTGACCCACGGCGGCGGTCATGCGACGGACCTGGCGGTTCAGTCCTTCCCGTAGCGTAATCTGCATCCAGGCGGTCGGCACGGATTTGCGGAACCGGATGGGCACGGGACGGTCGGGAAAGTTCGGAGCTACTGACAGCAGTTGGACCTCGGCGGGTCGCGTGCGCTTATCGTTGAGCAGAACGCCTTGCCTTAACTGTTCTAACTCATCCTCATTCGGGATACGCTCAACCTGCGCCAGATAGACCTTCGGCAACTTATGCTGGGGGTCGGTGATGTGATGCGCCAACACCCCATTCGACGTCAGCACCATGAGGCCCTCGCTATCGCGATCTAATCGACCGGCCGCGTAGACCTCGGGAATCATCACATAATCGGTCAACGTCGGTCGTCCCTGCTCATCGGTAAAACACGACAGCACCCCATAGGGCTTGTTGAACGCTACTGTACGCGACCTGAGTTTCGTCTTACCTTCTGAGCGCTTGTTGTGACGCCTGGAACGCTGTTCGATTAGCCCCATGCTTTCTTGCCTCGCTTGTCCAGCTTCTTCCATTGTGCCCTGAATGTCATCCGTGCGGATTCACGTCGCTGACGTTGGCGTTCGACCATTCGGCCGGCGACGAAGGCCGCTCGAACACTCGTCGATTGCTCCGAAAACTTTCGGATATGTTGTTCAGCAAGGACCGCATCCTGGTGAAC
Organism: Nitrospirales bacterium; assembly: GCA_040004695.1. GTDB lineage: Bacteria > Nitrospirota > Nitrospiria > Nitrospirales > Nitrospiraceae > JAICXS01. Next base: position 1,109 of record JBDUAJ010000054.1, read on the forward strand.
GCCGAGAAGGTCCTGAAATACCTTTGCCTGCGTGATAAACCTCTTAGCCTGCTTTCCTCTGCTCGTCTCCGCGAGTTCGGCGGCATATCGAGCGCGCTTCGTGTTGATTCGCATGCGATGAAGTGCGGAATCGCTTGGTGCGCCGCCAAGCTTCCGCCTCGCTTTTCGCAGTTTCATAAAATCCGCAGCTGCGATATCGCAGAGCGTTTCCGTGGACATGACGACTGCCGGCTCTTGTGCCGCCTGCACAAGCTTGTCGATCAGTTTGAGGTAACGGGACGATTTCAATTCATCCACGAGCGCGTGCTGAGCTTTTTCCCGTTCAGTGCGCAGATGCGCCACGAACCGTTCCAATGGCCTCCGGTCTCGCGCTTCCAAGGCAGCCGCTTCCTCCCGAAAATATTTCAGCTGGACGTCGAGATCTCGGGCGGGCCCCAACAGTTCTCCTAACCACGCCAATTCGGTGCGGAGAGATTCCCCCCATCCTGGCACGACGAGCGGCCGAGCCGCACGTAGAATCGCCCGTAACCGCCTGGTCGAGACGCGCATCGCATGCACATCCTCAATCTCACCCCCAAGCCGGGTTCCTGGATCGTGCACCCGCAGCACCTCCACGTGCTGCATGAGTATGAATCTCAGATGCTCGATCGCCGGTGCTTCGACAGGAGGCGGCTCAGTCGGATGGGGCGCGGGAAGCTCTAACGCGCGAAACAGTTTGGGCCGACCGTCGTGATCGCCCGCACCAGATTTGCGTAGCGTCTCTTCAAGACGCGAGCGCAGGTCATCCTTTCCACTCACCCGTTCAATTTCCAATTCTCGAAAGCTGTGCGCGACGTGGCGATCCTTCAAGACGGACACCCTGTCGAGCACCACGTCAGCACTAGCGTCTTTCTGGCCGTGTATCCGGATACCTGTTCGCCAGGTGCGCAGCGTCGCCACCGGTATCAATCCTTGGCCCTGGAGATGCACCACGAGAAGATCTTGAAGCGCGGCCGGCGGCGCGCCAGCGTCGCCAGGCATCTCAATCTCGCGCCGAGCGGTATCACAGGGGAGCTTGAGTTGCCACACACTTCGGCGATTCTCAGTCCGGCGGCGGAGCGTGATCTTGGCGTGAGCGAGCCGGTAGTTGGAGGTATCGTAATATATCGAAGTCAGCACTCGCCGCGGAAGGCCCTGCCCTTTCAGCTTCAGCAATCGGAACCGCCGATCCACGCTGAGCTTCGTCTCGCGCTCGATCGCGGACGTGATCGTGTCCTGTGCCGTCTCGACGTGAGGCTCACCTTGCGCCATCGTGACAAACGTTTCCCTGATTGTGCCTCAAGCATCTTCCACGGCGCATCTGAAAATCAAGAATTAGATGAGAGCGATCGCTGGGCGCACGCCGTTCCTACAGCCACGTCGCTAAATTTCGACTTGATCGCTCCCCCTCTATGTGATTACGTGATGATCTTGCACTACAAGGAGGTGTGGGATGCGATGGGGAGGACAGCGAGAAAGCGGCAATATTGAGGATCGGCGCGGCATGGGAGCCGCCGGCGCTGGAGCCGGACTCGGTATTGGAGGCATCGTGCTCGTCCTGGTCGTCAGCTTTCTGACCGGCACGAATCCGCTTGTCCTCCTGAATATGGTTGAGACAGTGCAGGAGGTCTCATCCCCTCCGGCCGCTGAATCCCCTGGCCCGACCGGTCCGCCGAGCGATCAACTTGGCAAGTTCGCGGCTATGGTCCTGGCCGATACGGAGGATACCTGGAAGGCACTCCTTCCGAAGCTCGGCCGTGAATATACAGACCCGCGGCTCGTGCTCTTTACCGGCACTGTCCGCTCCGCGTGCGGACGCGGGTCCGCTGCCACGGGCCCCTTTTATTGCCCGCCGGATCAAAAGGTGTATCTTGACCTGTCGTTCTTCACGGACTTGGCGCGGCGATTCGGGGCGCCCGGTGACTTTGCGCAAGCCTATGTCATCGCCCACGAGGTCGGCCATCACGTGCAGAACCTTCTCGGTATCGCGGAAAAGGTCAGCCGGCTTCAACATCAAGCGTCGCAGGCCGAAGGCAACACGCTCTCTGTGCGGATGGAGCTACAAGCGGACTGTCTAGCAGGCGTATGGGGCTACCATGCGAAGCAGGATCGGAATCTCATTGAACCGGGTGACTTCGAGGCAGGATTGCGGGCCGCCGCCGCGATTGGCGATGATCGACTTCAGCATATGTCCCGAGACGCTGTCCAACCCGAGAGCTGGACACACGGGTCATCCGAGCAGCGCACGACCTGGCTTCGCCGCGGTTTAGAGAGCGGCGATCCTCACGCCTGCGACACATTCGCGGGAACCCGCTTGTAGCCACCCTTCGCATATCGTCCCCGATCCCTGCGGCCAAGCCAATAGTAGCCACCCGGCGTTACGGGACGACCATCCTTCCATCGTTGCACACGCGAAAGGTGAGATAGAGTGCGCTGCCGCTTGCCGCAACGGTCAACTTCTCTTCACGATCCAATTTCCAGTCGGCAATTGTCCCCACACCGCCATCCGATAGACCTGCATACTGTCTTCATTGAGCACGGCAGCACCCTCTATCCGTTTCCAGCGACCCTGGGCCAATACTCTTCGCATCCACCCCATCGTTCACCTCCCGCATTGAGAACGTGTTATGGCACTCAATTCGAAAACTGTGCCGTAAGCCACTCTCTATGATTCCACGCTCTTCGAGACGCGAGCGGCCGGACTCGAGGCATGATTGGCTCAGTCGCTAGGCAAAAACTATCCAGCCAAGGATTGGATGAACCGCTGACGTTACGATCTTTTAACGTGGCGGTAATCCGGACGCCATGATCGCTGCGTATTGTCAGGATGCAGTCCATTCAACATAAGGAGGCGACGATGCACTGCTCACGTTGCGGCGGATTGATCATCAGCGAGCGCTATCTCGGGCTGGACGGGCAGCTCCCGATGTTACGTTGCGCGAACTGTGGGGCGATTCTTGATGCGAGGATCCAGCATCATCAACGCGAACGCCACCGTACAGAGTTGCAACAGCATCGTGTCAGGCACCGTTTTCCCCAGCTCTCCCGCATGACGTGGTTGCTCCTCCACAGTGAGTGATGGAAGCGCGCCGTGTGGGCTCAGTGACGGTGCGACACTAGAACCGGCGAAAAGTATGATCTTAAGTAATCATTGGGGATTGATAGTGACGGCTGTGTCGTCAGACAATGCGAAATGGAATCGAGTGCCTACCATGGCCCGTTTGATGGGAGCCCTCAGACACAAGCGGTCCGGCCGCCACCCGCCGGCCGTCGACCATGGATGCGAAGGCTCAGAACACTGAGCCTTATTCTCGCCGCCCTTGTCGCCCTCTATGCGTTGCTCGGGTTCCTGGCACTCCCTGCCTACCTGCGCGCCAAAATTCCGGCCGTGCTCACTCAGCAACTCCGTCACCCTGTGACGGTGGGCGACGTCACGTTTAATCCGTTCACGCTGGCGCTCACCGTGAAGGAATTCGATATCAGAGAACAGGACACCGGTCCATTGATTGGCTTCGCAGAACTGTACGTCAATATCGGACTCTCCTCTCTCACCAATCGCGCCCTGACGTTCGATCAGATTCGTCTCCGCATTCCGTATGGATTGGTCAAGATCCGTCACGATGGCACGTTGAATCTCCTGGACCTTCGGCCAGTTCCTGACGCATCCGCCTCTCCACCGGTCAATACAAGTGCGTCGCGTTCCCTTCCGTCGCTGATCATTCGTTCGCTCGAGATCGAACAGGGCGCGGTAGAGTTTCATGATGAATCGCGGCCCACACCATTCAGCGCGCATATCGTGCCTATCTGGTTGGCGGTGAAGAATTTTCGCACGCTCCATGCCGGCGACAATGCTTTTGCGTTCAAAGCCGAATTCGAGGCGGGCGAATCGCTGGAATGGGAAGGCACGGTGCTCTTGAATCCTGTCCGTTCGGATGGCCATGTGGTCTTATCCGGCCTGAAAACCAGAGAAGTGTGGGAGTACATTCAGGACCGCGCCGGTTTTGAAATAACGGACGGCGTGTTGCACGTTGAGGCCAGGTATCACGCGGAGGCGGGGGCGGATGGGGTTCACGCCAATGTATCGGATGGAGAAATTAGTCTGGATAACCTGACGCTGTCGGAGAAGGGAGCCCCGATCCCATTGATCGTCCTTCCCACATTCGCGGTGAAGGGTATCCAAGCCGACCTGCTTCAACATCAGATTCAGATCGGAATGGTGCAGTCGAACGGGGCGCGAATTCAGACCTGGATCGATAAGGAAGGGACGATCAACTTCCGTCATCTGTTCGCGCCCGCACAGGCAGCGGCGCCAGCGAACACGCCTTCACCTCCAGCGACCGCTGATCGTCAACAAGCACCATGGACGGTCTCGCTCAAGGAACTCAACCTGGAAGACTATGGCGTGTCCATGGAAGATCGGAGGCCCCCGTCGCCGGTTCGACTCGACTTGGCAGGGCTGCGGGTACACATAAACAACGTCACCTACCCGCCCACCGCTCGCCTAGATCTCGCGGCCTCTGTGGAGGTCAACAGCACGGGACGTATCTCGACATCCGGGACGGTGGGACTGAGCCCCGTGACTGCCGATCTCGCGCTCGAGGTGACGCAACTTCCATTGATGCCGTTCCAACCGTATGTCAGTCAAGCGGCCAAGGTAGAGATTCGCAACGGGTCGGCAAGCCTGAAGGGTCGCCTCCAGTATCAGCCTGCAGAGAAACCATCGATTCGTTTTCATGGCGACGCGAGCGTCACGAAGTTGGCGACCGTGGATGCGCAGCTCAATAAAGACTTGGTGAACTGGGATTCACTCAGTGTGAAACGTATCGATCTCGCGCTTCCCGCAGAACACGCTACCATTGGCGAAGTGATCGCAACCAAACCCTACGCCGACATCATGATCAGCGCCGATCGTACCTTGAACTTACGCACGATCCTCACCAAACCCCAACAATCCAAGACCGGCACCCTCACAGAATCGACTCCCGGCAAGGTCAAGAGCCCGCCCTCACGACCACTTCTCGTGACCATCGGTTCCGTGACCATCAGCGGCGGATCGGCGCATTTTGCCGACTTCTCAGTCCAGCCGATTGTCGATACCGGCATTTATGGGTTGAAGGGAACGATCAAGGGACTATCCTCGAAGGAACAGGCGCGTGCCGACGTGTCGCTGCAAGGCGAAGTGGACAAGTATGCACCGGTGACCATTGCCGGGCAGATCAATCCCCTCAGCCATCATGCCTTCACGGACCTCAATGTCGCGTTCAAGAATGTGGAACTGACCACCTTGTCCCCCTATTCCACGAAGTTTGCAGGGTATCCCATCGTGAAAGGAAAGCTGTCGATGGACCTCCACTACAAGCTCGACCATGAGCAGCTGGAAGCCAATAACAATGTGCTCATCGACCAACTGACGTTAGGGGACAAAACAGACAGTCCGGACGCCACATCGCTCCCTGTGAAGCTTGCCATTGCGCTCCTCAAAGATCGTCATGGCCGCATCACTATCGATCTGCCGGTGAAAGGTGACCTCAGCCATCCGGAATTTGAGTATGGCACGCTCATTTGGAACGTCCTCACCACTCTGCTCACGAAGGTCGTAGCATCGCCGTTCACGCTCATGGCAAAACTTGTCGGTGGCAGCAGCGACGAACTGAGCGAAGTGCCGTTCCTTGTCGGCAGCGCCGAGATCGTCACGGAAAAACTCGCGCGACTCAAAGCGCTGGCGAAATCATTGGAAGAGAGACCGGCGCTTCAGTTAGAGGTGTCCGGAATGGCGGATCCGGCAGCTGACGGCGCAGCCCTCAGTGAGATCAAACTGCAGACTGAACTGGAAGTCCTGAAGCAAGAAGCTCCAAAGAACTCACGAAAATCTCCGTCCTATACAGACGCCGGCGACACTGACGGCTTGCTAAGAACCCTGTACGTGCAGAAGTTTGGCCGGCTTCCGGACCAGACGGACCCAAAGGTGCCCGTGCCGCCGGAGCAATTAAAGGAGCGTCTACTCTACGCATTTCCCATTGAAGACGCGGAATTGCGTCTTCTTGCCCAAGAACGCGGGAAGCAGATCCAGCATTTTTTGATTAATGAGGCGGGGATTCCGGCCGAACGCGTGTTCCTACTCGACGCCAAACTCAACGGACGCGCGCAGAATGGCACCGTTACCAGCCACCTCAGCCTCACAGCCGGGTGAGCCTCCCTGACCGCTCTCCGGTCAAAGGATTCGTGGTTTTCTAGAGACAAGCAACGCACGGCCGTGCGAAGAAAACCGGCAGGAGGTTACCGAGTGAACATCAGTGGAAACGAGACGCCGGTCACAGTGTCCCGCGCGTTTCCGGTCAAATTTCTGCCGTCGGGGGAGATGGTCAATGCGGCTTGCCCGTTCGTTTGCAGAGCGGACTGATAGGTCAGTTGGAGTTGGTGACCGGATACCGTTCCCTGTCCGACCGCGGTCACGCCGAGAATGGGATTGTATTCCTGAAATGCCACCGCGTTGCCGGTTTGCTGGAGAATCCATGACACGCCTGTTTGATCTCGCCAGGTGCCGGCGAGGTTCACTTGACGCGCAGTGGGAGCGGCGACTTCAGTCGACTGATCGTCAGGAGCCCTTCGGACGGGACGCGCTTCCGACTGCTTGAGCGCTTCTTCCATGCGGCGCAACTTCGCTTCGAGTGCCGCCTGTCGTCGCGACATCTCGTCGCGATCGACTTGTTGTGCCGCTTCCGGATGAACAATCGGAGTAGTTCCGTATCCTGTGCCCGAAGGTGATGGAGCCGGCGTGTCATGTAGCGTGTCGCCGGGCTTGGCAAATTTCACAGACCCGAGACCGCCCAACGCAATCTCTTCAATGGTCTGTCCCTTGTAGAGCGTATAGCCTACTAAGAACACCAGCAAGCTGCTTGGAATGATCCATAACAGCTGCTTCGCTTTGCCGTCGCTTGATGATCCACCCTCAGAACCCATGGTCTACTCCTTGATGACCCTTAGGCTATGGGGCCTGTCGATCGCTGTCAAGCCTCGCCTCGCAGAATGTTGAAAAAGACGCTATTACACCCACCCGACCCCAGGCGCGCCAAGACACGCCCCTTCCCGTAGGCTTCTCGCAAGGCACACGGCGCGCTGAATAAAGCGCGCCACGTTTGTGCGCGCCGGCGAGGTCCACGACGCGCCGAATAAGGCGCGTCACGTGTGTGGACGCCCGCGAGATGGTGAGCGGGCCGTGTCTTCGTGAGCCGGCCGGTTCTTGATACCGCGATCCCTTGCGGTCCGCCGAGGAGACCGAACGAGATCTCGCAGGATGATCAAAAAGATCGTCCAGCGAGGCCGCAGGCGAAGCCAACACCGCAGGTGTACCCTCTGGGGTACATTGAGGATGTTGGCGAGACGAGAACGAAGCTGGCGGCCTTTTTCATCATCCTGCCAAAAGCCCCGCCGGCGAGAGGATCAGCCGCTGTCGTAGGTGTTCATGAATAATCCGGGTTAGACGCCCTTCATTGCACTCTCATGTAGTAATCCCGGAGCCATGCTACCTGCCCGGCATCACTTGATAAAAACCGTTCCCCTGTACGACTTCAAGCGGCGTCTCAAACAGGGCACTGAGATTGGCCGCCGTGAGAATGTCCGGCTTCATATCATCCGCAATGACTGTGCCCTGTTTCAAGAGCACGACGCGCGAGACCTCAGGCGGAATCTCATGAATATGGTGCGTCACGAGCACGATGGTCTTCCTTTGATGGATCAGGGCACGCACGATGTCGAGATACTGCATGCACGCCTTCAAATCAAGGCCACTCGTCGGTTCATCCAAGATCAATGCGCTGGGCTGGTGAATCAGCGCGCGGCCCAGCAAGAAGCGGCGCTGTTCGCCGGTGGACATCTCTGAAAACTTCCGATCCTTGAGATGGTTGACTCCCAGTTCACCGATAATGTGCGCTGCCCGGGTCCGATCATCGTCACTGAATTGTTGATGGCCATACACCCCGATGCTCGCATAGCGGCCGGACAGAACGATGTCGATTCCACGAACGTGGTCGAGATACTGATGCTGTAGGTCATGAGAGACAATGCCAAGCCTTGTGCGAAGCGTCCACACATTCCACTGTTCCTCGCCGAACAGGCGAACGTAACTGCCTTCACGGTGCACCGGATGCAGTTCTCGAGACAGTAATTTCAGCAACGTTGATTTACCGGCACCGTTGGCCCGAGGATAGCCGTGTGACAGCCCAACGGGATCTCGAGCGAGAAATCGGTGAGGACTTCGGTGTCGCCGCGATAGACGGTGACATGTTTGATATCGACGATGTTGGGCGGGGATTCTTGCATGGGCACCGTTCGCCATCCATGATTGCGGCCGCAGAGTGTATCGCCGCCGTGTCGATCATGTCCAGCCTGAACCGCATCAACAGTCGGGCTCTCTTCTCCACGTGCCCTGGACATTACAAGACACTGGACACCGTGAATAGTCATCGCAATGGAACCTACTCGAATGGCATAATTCGGGATCGTCATCGCAGGCCACCCTCGCCGAAAGGACCCTTATGCACAAATTCATTGCTGTGGCCGTCTTGGCCATCTTGGGACTTACTGGATGCTCAAGTGCATCGGATTCTGGCCGACCAGATCGCACGAAGGCGATCCAATCCACATCTCCGGACACAGCGGGTTCATTGGCCACGGCCCAACACCCGCGACGGAGATCGATCAACGTGGATGGGGTGAACGTGAGCATCTTGGAAGCCGGGACCGGAGATCCTGTGATATTCGTGCACGGTGTCGTCACGACGAGCAATATTTTTCCCAAATATCTTGATGCCTATTCACCGAACTTTCGCGGGATTGCCGTCGATCTTCGCGGCTATGGAGATTCAGACAAACCGGCTATGGGATTTACGATCGATCAATTTTCAAAAGATCTGATCAAGCTCGCCGACGAGTTGCGGATTGAAAAGCCCGTTTGGGTCGGCGTCTCGATGGGAGGAATGATTCTTCAACGCCTGGCGCTCGATAATCCTTCACGTGTCAGAGCCCTTGTGTTGGTGTCCACGACCGACGGCGCGATGATCCTCGATAAACACATTCCCTCGATCGGCGCGCCCCGAGATTACCGTGAAGTATCGAAGAACATGATCATCGACAGCTTTCCGCCGGAAACCGATCCAAAGTTGTATCAACCGCTCCTCGCCCGCATCCCGACCTGGAATGCGACCGTCATCCGGCAGGCCCTGACGTCCATGTCGCAATTCAACGTGCACGGACAGCTGTCGCGTATCAATGTTCCTACGCTCATTCTGGTCGGCGCAAAAGACGATGTCGCAACCCCGGCCATCGCGAAAGGCATTCAAGAACAAATCCGCGGTGCGCAGCTTGTGGAATTCAATACCGGGCATTTCATGATGGCGGAGGACCCTGAGCGCTTCCAAGCTGTCCTCGGCGAGTTTCTGCGGAGTCTGAAACGGTAGCCATCACGCTCTCTCATCATCACTCTTTATTGTGCGAGCATGAAACCACAATACGTCGGCATATTTTCTCCGCCGTGGCGTTGCGATTGCTGTGTCCACCGGCGGAGGATGCCTTGGCGGTCGAAGAACAGCACATACTCGTCACACCAGGAGCCTGTAGCCGACCACGTACTTGAGCGCCCGGTTCCAGATCCAATACATGATAGACCCACACCGATTCCTCCATCTGAGTAGAAAGCATCCTCACCGGTTGGCCCAGCTGCTGTTGCACCTCTACTTGGGTAGCATGGTTTTCCGCCGAGTGCAGAAAGCGCGTTTCCTTGGAAAGAAGCAGCGCGCAGCTCGCTTCCGTCAGAAGCAGCAGGATGCACGCCACGTGTCGTAATGGCTTCATGCCGGAAGCCTCTTTCCCTCATTCTTTTTCAACCGCATCCTACACCTGTTCCTATGCAGATGATGAGCACGTGGTCATTCCTACTTGCTTTCCTGGAAGGAAGTTGCACTTGAGAGCCCACGCCTACCGAGATTAGAATCTGCAAGATAAGGAGCTTTTCATGACACGTCAGGTCTTTCTCCTGCTTGATGCTCTCGTACTGCTGCTCTGGCTGACGGCGTGCGAGCAGATCGCCTATCAGCAGATGAACGATCCGGATCGGGATAGCCGGCAGCAGCCCGCCGCTGTCATGCAAGCCCTGCACATTACACCCGGCGCGCATGTCGCAGATCTCGGCGCGGGCGGAGGCTATTTTACCTTTTTCCTAGCAGCGGCTGTCGGGCCCGAAGGGAAGGTGTATGCCGTCGATACGGAAGAGGCGAGTCTCAGATTTATCGAAAAGGATGCTGCCCAGCGAGGCGGCATGCCGCGCCAGGTGGAATTGATACTAGCCACGCCGAAGGACCCTCATCTTCCCTTACATGGTGTCGATCTCATCTTCACGTGCAACACGTACCATCACCTTTCGGATCGTGTGGCCTATATGAAGTCGCTCGGGCGCTACCTTCGGCCGAACGGACGGATCGCCATCATCGACTTCAAAGAAGGCGGTTGGCTCCCCTCGTTCTTGGGCCATGCCACCTCCAAAGACTCGGTTCGGCAGGAGTTGGAAGCTGCCGGGTATCGCCTCATCAACGATTTCGACTTTCTTTCCAAGCAGCACTTTCAAGTGTTCTCGCCGAACCCGTGAGTGAACCGTCGGCCGCGCATTCCAAGATCGGCTGGTTCACGGCCACATGCCTGTTGGTCAGCAACATGATCGGTGGAGGCATCTTCACGACCACCGGCTTCATGGCGCGCGATCTCGGCGATCCGATTCTCATCGTGTCGCTCTGGATCGTCGGTGCGCTTCTTGCCATGGCTGCCGCCATGTCCTATAGCGAACTCCCGGCCGCGATGCCGCGTGCCGGCGGTGACTACATGTATCTGCGTCATGCCTATGGCCCGTTCATCGGCTTTCTGAGCGGATGGACCTCGTTTACCGTCGGTTTTGGAGCGGGCATCGCGGCGGCCTCGGTGAGCTTCGCCTCATATGCACTTCGAGTGGTTCCTCTGGCCGATGACCAGAGCCTGACTTCACAAACCGTTGCCCTTGCTCTGGTGTGGATCATGACGGCCGTCCATGCGGCAGGAACCGGAGCAGGCGGCCGGCTGCAGCGTGTGCTCACGACCACAAAAGTCGTTGCCATTATCCTCTTGATCTTCGGCGGATTCCTGTTCGGACATGGCAGTTGGGATCATGTCGCGGAATCTAGTTCTACAACAACCCCCCGCATGGGTCCCCTCATGGTAGCCCTGATCTTCGTCATCTATACCTATCTGGGATGGAATGTCGTCGGGTATATCGCTGGAGAGATCGCCGACCCTCAACGGACCATTCCCAGGATCGTCATCGGGGGAACGGCCTTTGTGGCGCTGCTCTATGTATCGCTCAATCTTGTGTACCTCTACGCGCTGCCGGTCACGACTCTCGCCCAGCCGCCGATTCTCCCTGTTGCCGAGAAGGCGGCAGCGGCCCTCTGGGGTCCGGCCAGTGCGACGCTCGTCGCGGCTTTCCTCTGCGTGTCTATCGCGGGTGGCGTGAGTGCGATGGTCTGGGCAGGTCCACGGGTCTATTGGGCGATGGCGGCAGACGGTGTCTTCCCGTCTTTCTTCAAAACACTCACTTCCACCACCGGGGTACCCGTGCGAGCCATTGTCCTGCAAAGTGCGTGGACATCGATTCTCATCCTGACCGGGACGTTCGAACAGTTGGTGATCTGCAGCGACTTCGTCCTGTCCGTTTTCACGGCACTGACGCTCGGTGCGGTCATCATCCTCAGGCATCGGCAACCCGCACTTCCACGGCCCTATCAGACCCCGTTGTATCCCATGCTTCCCTGTGTGCCTATCGTCATCTTAGTCCTCATCATCGGCTATAGCCTGCTCCATCGCCCGCTTGAATCCGCCCTCGGCACGGCGATCGTCTTGTCCGGCATTCCCTGTTATGTGCTGTGGCGTAAACGACAAAATGGAGTTTCGTGAGTGTAACCAGACTCTGAATTATCGGATCTCGATGAAGCACAATTCCGGCATGGAGCCAGTCCGTTCAAAGGAACAACAAGCTGAACTGATCGCGCACGTACTGGACGATGCAATTCGCCTACCCGGTACCAGTATCCGTTTTGGGGCAGATCCCATCGTGGGGCTGATTCCCGTAGTTGGCGACGTGCTTGCGGTTCTTAGTGGAATCTCGATCCTCCTGATTGCGCGGCAATTACGCGTCCCAACCAATGATCTTATTCGGATGGCGTACCATCAACTCCTCAACGGATTGATCGGAGCGATACCGGTCTTGGGAGACTTGTATTCATTCGGTTTCAAGAGCCATGCCAAAAATTCAGCCTTACTGGTACGCACGCTCAAACAGGGCCACGGAGAAGCATGTCAAATCGCTGCTCCCTCACTCAGCCTCCTGGATATCGGCGTGGTATTCATCTTAACGGCACCGATTGCCCTATTAGCCGGTTTCGTAGGGTGGTGGCTCTGGGAGAGAGACCTCTCGCTGATTTCGTTTTTCCTCTGACGGGATGGATTCTTGAAGTACAGTCGCTAGGAAGTCAGATAGAAGCGGTCCGGCACGCAGTAGGTCGGAAAGGCTTCTCCGCCGTGGAAATAGGTCTTATGCGTCCAACGGCGCAGGACGCGCTCATGGTCAAATGTGAGGATGTATTCATCGCACCAGGTGCCGGGCGCGGTCACGCGGTTATCTCCAGGTTGCCAGTCGAAGATTTGATAGATCCATGGCGACTCCCCGGATCGAAGGGACTTC
>JBDUAJ010000055.1:0-13728 GCA_040004695.1 Nitrospirales bacterium
CGACCATGGAGGTGGAGAAGGGACGTTTAGCGCTCTATGAAGAGCAATGGGTCAGTGGTCAGGAGGAGTGTGCACGCCTCACGGCCGACGCGGAGCGCACCGCCACTGCCGTACAAGAGCTTCGCACTCGCCTCTCCACAGACGAAACAGAGATGCGGGAACGAACTCAGGCGTGTGCCGAGGTAGAAGAACAGGCGAAGTCGTTGGCCGCCCGACGGGCAGCCGGTGCTGCCGAAGAAGCACAGGCAAGACAGGCGCTGATTGGTGTCACGATCCACACGACCCGGGCTGAAAATGCCTTGTCGAGTTTGGCTGTGCAAGAAGAACAGACGCTGCGCCGTATCGATCGATTGAGCCAAGAATTGGCTGAAATCGAAGCCCAGCATGCCGGCATGATGGAACGATTCCATGGCGCGACCTCAGGCCGCGTAGAACACGAGCGGACCGCGCAGGACCTTCGAACACAAATTCAGGCCAGGGCTGAAGAGACCCGGCGCGTGGAAGAACAGGTACGAGGCAGTGAAGACACCATCCGCCAGCAACAAGAGGCGCTCACCGCGATCGAGTCCCGCTTAAAAGCGCTCCAAGGCGTGTTGCGCGAAGAGATGGGTTATGGTCGGGAAGGTGAAGAAGGGGGAACTTCGCTGAGAGCCGCCTGTGCCGACGTCAGAGAATCGGTCGCTGAATGGCTCATCGTCCCGCCCGGATTGGAACGCGCTGTGGAGGCTGTCTTGGGCGAGCGCCTTCATGCCTGGCTGGTCAGCGAACCGGCCGACGCGCGCCGGGCCATTGATTTTCTTAATCACCAGGGACTCGGGCGAGGCGCCTTCGTTCCTGCCCGGCCGCGCTATCAGCCCCGCGCCGGTCAAGGCGGTGACTGGTGGCCTTCTCTCAACGGCCAATTAGGCGTGTTGGGCCGAGCCGTCGATGTGCTCCGCTCTGACACCGAATCCCAAGACGTGCTGGCCTGCCTGTTTGAGGGCGTGGTCATCGTCAATTCGTTGGAGGTCGCCCTGGAGCAATGGGGTCGCGGAATCTGGTCGGCTCCCGATGGACCGACCTTGGTCACGATTGATGGAGAAGTGTTGGATGCGGCCGGCGTCATTACCGGCGGGACGGCGGGATCAACCGGTGGCCTGCTGCTTCGGCGCCGGGAAGTGCAGCGATTGGAGGAAGAGTGCCGCGAGGTGTCGCACTCGCTTGGCGAACATCGGGAACAATTGGCCGCCCTGCTCGCGCAAGCGCAGGCGGGACGGGAAGCCGTTCACCAACTCGAACAGTCCATTCGTCAAGCCGATATGCAGATACTTGGATTGGTGAAGGACGAATCGGCGTTTCGACAGACCCTCGATGAGCTGGCGCACCGCCTCGAGACCATCCGAACCGAACGGCGGATACAAGTAGAAGAGCGCGCTCGAACGCAGCAGGACTTAGAGGCGACGCGCAACGAACTGTTGCGTCAGACAGAAGAAAAAACGATGCGCGAGGCGGCTCTCGAAAATCTGCAACACTCGCTTCGTGCCTATGAAGATGAAAACCTGGGATTGCAACATCGCGTGACGGAGTCTCATCTGTCCCTGGCTGCGGTCCGCGCCAGATTGGAACATGGCCACGCCGATTTGGACCGATTAGGTCGTGAGCATGAAGACGTGACGGCCCGCATGGCGGCGCTCACCCAGCAACTCGGCACGCTCGCCGCGTCGACGGAGCATAGTCGGGTGGAACGAGAACGGAGCGAACAACTCTTCAGTGAACTGGATCAGCGCGCGCTCCACATCCGACGCGAGCTGCAGGCTGCTCAGGAGCGATATGATCAGGATTCGCAAGCCGTGCAGGCTCTTGATCGCCGATTGTCTGTCGTTCGTCAGGCCTTAACGGCCTGTCGAGAGACGCGGCTTGGCATCGAAGTGCGTCGGGCTGAACTCGTGACGCAATTATCGGTCAGGGAGAGTACCTTGATGGGTACCTATCAACTCACGTTGGAAGTCACCCTCGCCCAAGAGCCGGAGGCGGCGGAGGGCACGAGTCAGAGCGATCAGCTCCCGTTGCGGGATCAATTGCACAAAATCCGTGATCGTCTTGAACGCCTGGGTCCAATCAATTTAGCCGCCATTGAGGAACACCGAGAGCTCGAGGAGCGCTATCGCTTTCTCACGACGCAGGAAGAGGATCTGTCCAAATCCGTTGCGTCACTGAAGGAGATCATCATACGCATCAATCGGACGACCAAAGAAATGTTCCTGGAGACGTTCAACGAACTCCAGCAGAAATTCATCGAAGTGTTCGCGCGATTTTTTCCCGGCGGCCGCGCGGAGCTGGTCTTGGTGGAACCGCAACTCGATCCTGAAGGAGCGACCCCCGGCGCTGAAGAGCCGGGCGTCGATATTGCCGCACAACCACCGGGGAAGCGGCTGAAGAGTGTCACGATGCTGTCGGGTGGAGAGAAGACGCTGACGGCGATGGCGTTGATTTTTGCAAGCTTCCTGATTCGACCGACACCGTTTTGTATTCTGGACGAAATCGATGCGCCGCTGGACGAAGAAAATATCGGGCGATTTACAACGGTGCTCTGTGAATTATCCGATGCGGCACAATTCATCGTCATTACGCACAATAAGCGGACGATGTCGATCGCCGATTCTTTATTCGGGGTGACGATGGAAGAGCCCGGCGTGTCCAAACTTATCTCGGTCCGTTTGGCCGACCTACAGCCGGCGTGACACGATGCGAAGTATTGTTTCTCCTTCTCCGTTCTTCACTGTGAGGGGACGCTAGGCTGGGACTCCCGCGCGCATCGATTGGACTCCATATCGGGGAGACTCCGGATTGCCGAGCTGGCGTATCGAGCCGGCACCTTCCGAGCGTGCGCGCTCTGCGAGCAACGGGCAGTCTAAAGGCCTCTCCATCTTTCAAGTTGCTTGACAGCCCTATGGCACTTTGCTATAAACCCACGTTGTGGAAATGATTTTTCACGTAGCAGCCTATCCAGAACGCACTGCTTCAAGGCCAAGTTTTTCCACCTTGGCCCAATCTTTCATTGCTAGGTGACAACAATCAGATGAAGCTCCTCAAGAGTCTCATCATTCGTTTGTCTGATAGTCTGTTGGCGTCCATGCCTCGGCGCCTCAAGGTCAGCTCACGACTTCGCGACATGCCGATGCTGCGATTAGTCTCCGACAATCCGCATCCTGTGGTGCATCCGGATCCGACCATTCGCAAACCGGCGGCTTCCGTTGGACATTCCGAATTTATTGATGAGGCCATCCAGCGCAGCAAATCCTGGCTCTTGAAACGACAACATGCTGAAGGATTTTGGATGGCCGAACTCGAGGCGGACACGACGTTGACATCGGAATATTTGATGCTTCGTCGCTTCTTGAACCTCGTGGATGTGGAGAAGGAGCGGAAGGCGGTTCGCTATTTAACCGCGACACAACTCGCTGACGGCGGTTGGCCCATTTACTATGGCGGATCATCGGAGATCAGTGCGTCGGTGAAAGCCTATTTTGCCCTGAAGTTAGCCGGGGTCTCCCAGGATGAACCATTCATGGTCCGGGCTAAAGATGACATATTGGCGAAGGGTGGGGTGGCGGCAGCCAATGTGTTTACCAAAATTACCTTGACCCTATTAGACCAATACGACTGGCGCGGTATTCCGAGCATGCCTCCTGAGATCATGCTGTTGCCCAAATGGTTTTACTTCAGTATCTACGCCATTTCATATTGGAGTAGAACGGTTCTGATTCCATTGTTGATTGTCTTTGCTCATCGTCCGGTCTGCCGGATCCCCCGCGAGCAAGGAATCGATGAGTTGTATGTACAGCCTCGTCATCTCATGGATTACCGTGAAGTTCCTCCACTGCACAAGGATCAGTCCTTCTTTGCGTGGCGGAACGTCTTTATCACCTTGGATCGGCTGTTGAAGATTTATGACCGCATGCCGATTCGCTCTCTGCGGGATGCCGCAGTTCAGCGTGCGGCTGAATGGGTGTTAGCGCGTCTCCATGGAGGCGGAGGATTGGGAGCGATTTATCCTGCGATGGCGAATTCTATCCTGGCCCTGCGCTGTCTCGGGTATGGCGTCGATCACCCCCTCGTTGCCAAAGCATTGCGTGAAATTGAAGCGCTGGAGGTCTACGGCTCCGTCGGGACAGCCCAAGGACGGATCGAGGCCATGCATCTCCAGCCGTGTGTGTCCCCGATCTGGGACACCGCACTCTTCATCAATGCCGGCGTCGAAGCCGGACTGCCTCAAGATCATCCCGCGCTGGTAAAAGGCGGGGCGTGGCTGGTGGCTCGACAAACCCAGAAAGTCGGTGACTGGAAGGTCTCGGCACCCACGGCAAAGCCGGGGGGCTGGTATTTCCAGTTTGAAAATGAGATGTACCCGGACGTGGATGATAGTGCCGTTGTCTTGATGGCGCTCGCGAAGCTGCAGCTGGGGAATCGCCAGACGCAGCAACAGTCCATGGAACGCGGCTATCGATGGGTCATGGCCATGCAAGGCTCGGATGGTGGCTGGGGCGCTTACGACAAAGATAACAATAAGATGGTCTTTAACCTGATTCCATTTGCCGACCATCGCGCGCTGTTGGATCCCAGTACGGCGGACCTCACCGGGCGCTGCCTTGAGATGCTCGGGGCCTTAGGATATGACCGCAGCCATACGGCGGTCCATCCTGCGCTGGAGTTTTTGCGCCGCGACCAGGAAGAAGACGGAAGCTGGTATGGACGCTGGGGCGTGAACTACATTTACGGCACGTGGTCCGTGCTGGCCGGGTTGCGGGCCATTGGCGAAGACATGTCTGCGCCGTTCATTCAGCGAGCGGTGACTTGGCTGGAGTCGACGCAAAATGCCGACGGAGGGTGGGGTGAGTCCTGTCTGTCGTATGCCGACAAGGCACATGCGGGGCGAGGCGATAGCACGCCATCGCAAACGGCCTGGGCGCTGCTGGCCTTATTGTCAGCCGGAATGTCGGATTCCATCAGCGTGGTCCGAGGCGTCAATTATTTGCTTCGTCATCAACGGGAAGATGGTTCCTGGGAGGAAACCCGTCACACCGGCACCGGCTTCCCGCGCGTCTTCTACCTCCGCTATCACTGGTACTGCCAGTACTTCCCTCTCTGGGCGCTTGCCATGTATCGGAACATCCGGACTCGCGGGCAGGCACGGGCCGACGAATTGCGTCTGGCCGCGTTTGAAGCGGGACTGTTCCGATCGGACCACTAACCGCATGTTCCGTTGCCCGCCGTGGCGGCGTGGGCACTCGGGTGGTTCCAATTGAAGCGCGTTGGAATTTTTGCCGCCACGCGATGGGAGAGGCAAGCCATTCAGCACGTGCTTACTGTAGACACGATCCATCGCGGGGCAGGGTACTGTTACGTCATCGGGCAGCGGCTGCGGTGCCATGTCGTCCTTGTTCAGACCGGCATCGGGCCCGCAAAAGCACGTGCCGTCTGCCGAGCGGTCTTGCAAGATCAGCCGCTGGATGTGGCGATTTCCTCAGGGCTCGCGTGCGCGCTCACGGCCTCGTCCATTGGGGAACTGTTTGTCGGCACCGACGTGATCACAGGAAGAAGTGAGGGGACAAAGGAACATCGCGCGGAGGTCATCTGCGATCAGGCATGGGCCGACCTGGCACTGCGTGCGGCACAGGACGAAGCGCTGCCGGCGCGTGCAGGACGGTTTGTCTCCCTCCCGCGTATTATCTGGCGAGGTGAAGATAAACGTCGGGTCGCGATAGAAACAGGAGCCATGGCCCTCGATATGGAAAGTGCCGCGATCGGGGCGATAGCGGCTGAGCATCGGATCCCGTTCGTCGTCATCCGGGCGGTCTCCGATCTACTGGATGAAGATTTGCCCCTGGATTTTAATCTATTTTTGGAACCGACTGATTGGTTAAAAGGGGCGTGGACATGCGTCTCAAGGCCGACAAGCCTTCTGGGTCTCCGGCGTATGCGGACTCAAATGCGCACGGCTTCTCGACGAATCACCACCGTATTTGAAAGATTACTCGATGAGGTGACATGAAGGTGATGGTGGAACATGGCAGTATTTGACCGGTAGGTAAGAGCATGTTGATCACGGCGCTTGAACGTCTGGGCGAAAAGACCCTGTTTCTGATTCAGGAGATGGGGCGGATGCTTATGTTTCTGATCACGACGTGCGCATGGCTCACGCGTCCGCCGTTTCGTCTTTATCAAATGGTGAAGCAGTTGCACTTCATCGGGTTTAAATCCACGTTCGTCGTCGTGCTCACGGCAATGTTCACGGGCATGGTGTTAGCCTTGCAGGGGTACTATTCGCTGCGAAAGTTTGGCTCGGAGGGCCTCCTTGGATCCGCCGTCGCCCTGAGTATGATTCGAGAGTTGGGCCCGGTTCTCGCCGCATTGATGGTGACTGCACGGGCCGGGTCGGCGATCACGGCTGAGATTGGCATCATGCGCATCACGGAACAAATCGATGCCTTGGATACCATGGCCGTCAACCCTCAGCAGTACTTGGTCGCGCCGAAACTGGTTGCAGGGCTGATCGGTGTGCCTCTCCTCGTGGCGATCTTCGATGTAGTCGGCATTTGGGGGGGCTACTTGGTCGGTGTCGATCTGCTCGGCGTCAGCGCGGGTTCTTATTGGAGCTCAATTGAATCCGCCGTCGACTGGAAAGACGTGTATGGAGGCATCCTCAAGTCCATCAGTTTCGGAGTCATCATCGCGTGGGTGTGCTGTTACAAAGGGTTTTATACGAGGATGAGCGCGGAAGGATTAGGAACGGCGACGACGGAAGCGGTGGTGCTTTCATCCGTCTTGATTCTGGTATGGGATTACTTTTTGACGTCAGTGCTTTTATAAGTGCTGAGTGCTGAGGGTTTTGGCCCTCTTCGACTCAGGACTCAGGACTCAGGACTCAGGACTCAGGACTCAGGACTCAGGACTCAGGACTAAAGCGTGATTAAACTCGTTGGCGTTGAGAAAACTCTGGGTGGCCAGCCCGTCTTACGGGGCTTAAGTCTGGAGATCCCTAAAGGTAAACTCACGACCATTATCGGTCGAAGCGGTGAGGGGAAGAGTGTTCTGCTGAAACATATGATCGGGTTGTTGCAGCCGGATCGAGGGCAGGTCTGGGTCGGCGATACTGAATTGTCCCGGCTCAGAGGTCAAGCGCTCAACGAAGTTCGGAAGCGCTTTTCGATGTTGTTTCAAGGCGCCGCCTTGTTTGATTCCTTGACCGTCTTCGAAAACGTCGCGTTTCCGCTGCGTGAAAAGTTTCGATGGCCTGAGGAAAAGGTCAAGTTACGGGTGGAAGAGCGGTTGGAGCAGGTGGGTCTTTCCGGGATGGGGCACAAATATCCCGCTGAGCTCAGTGGCGGCATGAAAAAGCGTACAGGACTCGCGCGCGCGCTCGTCGTGGAACCTGAAATTGTGTTGTTTGATGAACCGACGACCGGCCTGGACCCGCTCATGGCGAAGACCATCCATGACCTGATCGTTGCGATACAGAAGGCATTTGGATTTACCGGCGTGATGGTCAGCCACGAGGTTCCCGGCATCTTCGCTATTTCTGACTGGGTCGCGATGTTAAGAGAAGGGAAAATCGCACTGATGGCGCCCTCCGCTGAATTTCAAGCCACCACGGATCCCGCGGTGCGCGAGTTTATCACCGTTGGCGGTACGGTGTCGTTGCAGGGGTGTCGTACCACCTGACGAGAGGCGCTCCGTTGAGTTCTCTCACTTTTCCCGCGTGTAGCCACGCATAACGAGATACGAGGACATTACATGGAGAAAGTAAAAGTCGAGTTAGTCGTCGGAATATTCGTGGCAATCGGTCTCGTCTGTCTGGGCTACCTGTCGATTAAGCTCGGCAAACTGGAGGTCGTTGGCGGTAATCAGTACGACGTCGAGGCAGAGTTCGACTCTGCGTCCGGCATTAAATCTGGTGCGACGGTGGAAATTGCCGGGGTGGAGGTTGGGCGGGTACGGACGATCAAGTTGAAGGATGATCGGGCGATGGTTCTCCTGGCCATCCACGATGGTGTGAAATTATACACGGACACTATTGCATCAATTAAAACGCGAGGCATCATTGGAGAGAAGTTTATGGCATTGTCTCCGGGAGGAGGAGGAGATCCATTGAAACCTGGAGATAAGATACGCGATACGGAATCCGGCATCGATTTGGAAGAAGTAGTCAGCCAATTCATTCATGGAAACGTCAAGTGAGGAGGATGGCGAACTGCCCGCTTCGCTCGCGCGCCGCGCACACGAAGACAGTGCTCGCTGGGGAAGGAGCGTATCTGGGTACGTGCAATCACGGCCGCGCAGTTGAGGCTAGTTCGCCGTCACCTCTGGTGGTGTAAGGGGGAGAACATGCAAGCAACCGACTTAGGACCGGTGAAGCAGCTGTTATTGGTATATGGCGCGACCCTTGTCGCATTTGTGTTGTCGTTCAGCATGCCATCCGTCAGTCTCGCGGCGAGCGCGACGGAGTCGGTCAAGAGGACGATTGATCAGGTGTTGCATATTCTTCAAGATAAGGAAATGAAGAAGCCAGAACGAACCGAGGAGCGGCGCCGGCTGATTGAAAAGACGATCGGAGATCGATTCGGTTGGGAAGAAATGGCCAAGCGGACCTTAGGGACACAATGGGCGAAGATGAACGAGAAGCAACGCCAGGAATTTGTGGATTTGTTTCGTACGCTCCTGACGAATACGTATATCGGCCGGATCGACACCTATTCAGGCGAGCAGATTCAGTATGTCAATGAACGGCTCCAAGACGGATTTGCGGAGGTCCGCACCAAGATCTCCTCGGGCAAAACCGAGTTTCCAATGGACTATCGCCTCATGAACAAGGCTGGAGACTGGCACGTGTACGACATCGTTCTGGATGGGGTAAGCCTGGTTGCGAACTATCGCGGGCAGTTCAACAAGATTATCCATTCCTCCGGTTATGACGATCTGGTGGAGAAGTTGCGAACGAAATCTGAAAAAATCACACCCCCGTAAGGACCGCTGGCTCCCCCGATGATCCCTGGCTTCTGTCGCTCGGTCCTTTTTCTGTTACTGATTTCGATCGGGCCGATCGCCGGCGTGGCTGTGCCCCCAACCGTACGGGCAGATGTCTCGTACTTTCCGATCCCCTCCGTCTCCACCTCAAAGAATGACGGCAACGATGCCGGATTTATCGTGCCGACGCTCGTGACGACTCCGGAAGGGGAATTGCGCTATGTCATCGCCCCCATGTTCGTGGTCAACTCGATCGTCGGTGCACGGGGCTCATTGAATCTATTCCGCTATGAGTCTGGCGGGCGGGAGCTTCGGTTTACTGCCTCCTATACGGAGGAAATTGAACGTAAGGTAGTCTTCAGCTATACGGATCCTGCATTCAGGAATGGCCGGTATGCACTGACCTTCGGCGGGTCATTTTTCAAGAATGCCACCTCTCGCTTTTTCGGAATCGGTCAAGATACGACCCTTGGGGATCAAACGAACTATACTGCCAGAGAGGTTCGAGCGAACTGGAAGTTCGGGGTGTATTTGAACGAGGTCACTCAGATTGCGGTCGGTGAACGGTACCGGGAAGTGCGTGTCCAAAAGGGGGCGACGGATCTTCCATTTTCAGCCCAAGAGTTTCCCGAGGTTGTGGGAATGCTCGGGGCGGCCATTCTTGGTCATCGTGCGACGTTTCATTACGACACGCGGGATAGCCTTGTCGTTCCCACGGTGGGTTCACAAGTCACCGCTTACGCCGAATTGAATCAAAATCTCCGCAATGGCGATCATCCTGTGTACTCTCGCTATGGATTGGAAGTGAAAAAGCTCTTCCCCAGCGATTCCAAACGCCTGATTCTCGTGGTCCGTGGCGAATTGCAAACGACATTTGGAACCGAGGCCCCATTCTACGAACGTAGCTCGTTGGGTGGACAGAATAACCTCAGAGGGTACGGGGTGGACCGGTTCATCGATAGCCACCTGGCGGCCTTAAGCGTCGAGGAACGGATCCATGTGATGCGGATCCGCGTCACAAACGTGATCGCCGATTTCGAACTGGCGCCATTTATCGATGCCGGCACCGTGTTTCCTAGCTTCAGTTCGCTGAGCAGCCGGCAATTCCATGATTATAAAATCACTCCGGGGATTGGCTTCCGCGGAATCGTGCGACCGAACATCGTAGGTCGGCTGGATTATGGGTACAGCACTGAAGGCGGGGCCGTATTCGCCGGACTGGATTTTCCATTCTAAGCCGGCAGGCTTCTTCCCAGTGCCTATAGCTAAATGCTTGACAACACAGGAATCATGTGGGAAACTGCACCGTCCCCATCTTGAAGCTCGAACTACCATACGATCCTCAATCGCTCGAAACGTGTTGCTGATCCCAACCACTAAATAGTGAGTTATGTTGCCAGGGGAGAGACTATGTCGCTGCTGAAAACTATCCACAGCCCAATGGATCTGAAACGCATTTCTCCAGACCAATTCCCACAATTGTGTCAGGAAATACGCGAGTCAATTCTGTCGGTCGTGTCTCATGTCGGCGGGCACTTAGCCTCTAATCTCGGCGTGGTCGAACTGACGGTGGCCTTGCAATACATGTTGGATACTCCACAAGACAGGATCGTGTGGGACACCAGTAATCAGGCCTATACGCATAAATTGTTGACCGGACGTCGCGAGCAATTCCATACCCTGCGGCAGTTTGGCGGGTTGAGCGGTTTCTGTAAACGTGAAGAAAGCATCTATGACACGTTCAATGCCGGCCACGCCGGCACGGGTGTGTCCGCAGCGTTCGGGATGGTGGAAGCGCGAGAGCAGCTCAAGCAGACACACAAAGTGGCCTGTGTTGTCGGCGATGGCGCGTTGACCTCAGGGATGACGCTCGAAGCGTTGCATCATGCCGGCGGGCTGGGGAAAGATTTTCTCGTCATTTTGAATGACAACCAAATGTCGATCTCGAAAAACGTTGGGGCCATTTCTGCCTATCTCAATCGCACCTTTACTGGAGAGTTTTATACGCGGATGCGGCAGGAAACCGTTCAATTTCTGCAGGCGATTCCTCAGATCGGGCAGCCTATGCAGAAGATGGCCAAGCGCGCGGAAGAGTTGGCCAGAGGGCTCATCCTTCCGGGGCTGCTGTTCGAAGAACTGGGGTTCCGTTACGTGGGGCCTATCGATGGTCACAATTTCGAGCATCTCCTGCCGACGCTGGAGAACGTGCTGAAGCTCAAGGGGCCCGTTCTCCTACACGTGATCACGAAAAAGGGCCTGGGCTACGAACCCGCGATGCAAAATCCCGTGTGGTTTCATGCGTGCCCTGCGTTTGTGCTGGAAACAGGGCAGCCGGCCAAGAAAGCCGCTCGTCCGAGCTATACGGCGATCGCCATCGATAGCTTGGTCAAGCTGGCGCGACAGGACAAACGCATCGTCGCTATTACCGCGGCTATGTGTGAGGGCACGGGGCTCAATGTGTTTGAAAAAGAGTTTCCCGATCGGCTGTATGATGTGGGAATTGCCGAGCAGCATGCGGTCACCTTCGCGGCCGGTCTCGCCGCACAAGGCATGCGCCCGGTCGTCACCCTGTACTCGACCTTCCTGCAACGTGCCTACGATCAGGCCGTGCACGACGTGGCCACCCAGAATCTCCCGGTGACGTTCTGTATCGACCGCGGCGGCTTGGTGGCTGAAGACGGGACTACCCATCACGGTGCTTTCGATATGGCGTTTCTGCGCCATGTTCCCAACATGGTCGTGTCGGCCCCCAAGGATGAGAATGAACTTCAGCATTTGATAAAGACGTGTCTGCAGTATGAGGGCCCTGCATCCGTGAGGTATCCGCGAGGGCTCAGCCTGGGTGTCAAGATGGATGCAGAACCAACCGCATTGCCCATTGGCCAAGGTGAGCTACTGAAAGAGGGCACCGACGTCGCTATCATTGCGATTGGCGTCACCGTCTGGGAAGCGTTCAAGGCGGCTGAACGCCTGGAACGGGACGGCATCTCGACAGCCGTTGTGAATGGCCGATTTGTCAAGCCGTTAGATGTGAATCTCATCGGTGACGTGGCGAAAAGGGTGCGTTATGTTGTGACCGTGGAAGAAGGGGCGCGAATGGGCGGCTTCGGCTCGGCAGTGCTCGAAGCCCTGTCGGAGCTTGGCCTCACTCATCTTCGCACGAAGGTGCTCGGGCTCCCCGATTGGTACATCGAGCAAGGACCTCAAGACCTTCTTCGTGAACGCTATGGATTGACGGCCGACGGTATCTTTGAGAGTGTGAAGGCATTGGTCGCGCAGGAAGTGGCGGGCAGTGCTCCTGCTTCAACGCGAGGGAAGGTCTCGGCGGTGGGCTTCACGAAGAAGAGAGAGTCGTTAGGCGATGAGCAAGGCAGTTAATCGGTAGCACACACGATGTACATTACACGACGTAAAACGAGGCAGATCCGAGTCGGTAAGGTCAAGATTGGCGGTGATGCGCCGATTTCCGTTCAGTCGATGACCACGACGGATACGCGCGATGTCACCGCAACAGTGGAGCAAATTCGCCGGCTGGAGGAAGTAGGCTGCGAATTAATCCGGGTGGCGGTGCCCGACATGGAAGCGGCGAACGCGCTTCAGGAGATCAAAGCCCAGATGACCGTGCCGCTGATCGCCGACATTCACTTCGATCACCGCTTGGCATTGAAGGCCGCCGAGGTCGTTGACTGCGTACGAATCAATCCAGGGAATATCGGCGCATGGTGGAAAGTCACGGAAGTGATTAAGGCCGTGAACGATCATGGCATTCCACTCCGTATCGGCGTGAATGGTGGCTCGCTGGAGCGACATTTGCTGGAAAAATACGGCTTCCCCACGGCAGAAGCGCTCTCCGAATCGGCGCTCAATGCCGTCCGTGCACTTGAGGACGTCGGCTTTACCAACATGAAAGTGTCGCTAAAGGCGTCCGACGTGCACATGGCCGTCGATGCCTATTACCTGTTTTCCCAGCAAGCGAACTATCCGTTGCACATCGGAATTACCGAAGCCGGTACCGCGATGACGGGTGCCGTCAAATCGGCGATTGGTTTAGGGTGGCTCCTTTCGAGCGGCGTCGGTGATACGCTCCGTGTGTCCTTAGCGGCGGATCCTGTGGAAGAAGTGAAAGTCGGGTTTGAAATTCTCAAGTCTTTGGACCTCCGTCATCGCGGGATTAACGTGATCGCCTGTCCCACATGCGGCCGTGTGGAGATCGATGTCGTCCGTATGGCGAACGAACTGGAAAAGCGTTTGGGTCATATTAAGACGCCGCTCAATGTTTCCGTCCTCGGCTGCGTCGTCAATGGGATTGGCGAAGGCAAAGAGGCCGATATCGGCATCGCTGGTGGCGAAGGCGTCGGTATTCTGTTTAAGAAAGGCAAACTCGTCCGCAAGGTCCCCATCGCCGAATTGATGGAGTGTCTGATTCAAGAAGTCGATCAGATGGCGAAAGAGAAAGAAGCCGAAAGCAGCGATTCAATGCCGTCGAGCAATGGACAACACGTCGGCATCACGTGGGATTCCTCGGATGCGCCCAGTCCGTCAACGTTGGGCCGCGAAATTCCTGTCCTCCCGAACAAACGTTAATCTCTTCTCACACCCTTTTGCGCGCCTTGTTTAAATTTCAAACAGGCCGTTATAATGTCCGCCATGGCGCCGTACCCAAGTGGCTAAGGGAGCAGTCTGCAAAACTGCGATGCGGCGGTTCGAACCCGCCCGGCGCCTCCA
>JBDUAJ010000056.1:0-13698 GCA_040004695.1 Nitrospirales bacterium
AGGGCTTTCCCGCCGCGATTCCCACGGCCGTTAATAGCCATGAGATGACCTTTGTTGTTGTAAAGCTCTTTATAAAGAAACTCCGGAACGATATGCGAGTTCCGAAGTTCTCGATTTAAAGGAACAGCTTGCATGTGGACAAGGTTGTTCCCCTTAATTATAGGCTGGCTGGCATTAATAAAAATACGTTGAGGTGCCCCCCATTGATGGGAAGGGAAACGCTTACAGGCAAATCGTCACGACGCTAACAAGCGTATCCAGATTTTCTTGGGGGGAAGGCGACAGCATGTATTGATGAGCCCATATGGGCCGACGCAGTTCCACCGTCCTCACGGCCTGTATTCTCGATGGGGAAAAGCAATTCCCCTCCGGCATCATACAATCCTGGCGCAAAGGTACGTGGGCTTCTGAGTGCGATTTCATGGGTCGTCCCAAAGTCTCGTGTTTCCACATCGACGTACGGACGTTTCCCCTTCGCGTTCTGATGACCATGCAGTGCTTGCATCAGGCAGCGATTAACAGCATCGGGGTCTTGCGTCGAGGAGAGGGCCGCACGGTACTTAAGAGCGTTGAATTTCTTCGACAGTTCTAACGGACCAGATCTCGCCAATCATACACCCGCTCAGTGCAGTCATCGATAAGAAATAAAGAAGACCATCTTCATTTGCATATATCCTCCATACTGTCATGTGCGAAATGGCGTACATCCTAACATAGAGCCGGTGTAAGAGAGAGAATGGCGGCTGCCATGGAGGACGCGCAAAAGGACAAAGCTGAAAAAGCGGTGATGGCCCGGTAGGAGTGAAACCGGATAGCGTAGGACTCAGTTTTTGGTATGGATTGGCTCCCCGGGCAGGACTCGAACCTGCGACCATTCGGTTAACAGCCGAACGCTCTACCAACTGAGCTACCGGGGAACGCGTGTTGAAAGACTGGTGTCCAGATGGTTATTGAACGGCAGATTGTAGCTAAAACGAATCCATCGATTCAAGGCTTTCTTACAAGAGAGGCTATACGCCGAAATCATCTGATTCATCGTCTTCGTTCGACGCATCCGACGTGCCGTCCGAAAGCGAAGCATAGTGCCTAGCCCAAGAGAGGTAAATGTTGCCGCTGTCGCGCATGGCATCAGCGCCCTTGACTAATTTCGAGGCAAGCTCAGGGTCCTTGCCAATCCGTTCAATTTCCGCCGCCCTCCGTTCCAGAGACTCGGGATAGCTTTTCAGCAATGCCGTGATTTCTGTGAGCAATTCCCTGAGGACATTATCCTCACCTTCCATGACATCCCTCCTGCTTCAGCATCAATCCCACAATAAAAAAACCCCACGGCGCAGGCCCATGGGGTTTTTGAAGTTCTCTGCGGTGCAATCAGCCTTGGTAGGCTTGCCCCAGGCCGGCGGATTCCCCCTTGTGCGACATGAGAGTCCCGGTCGCGCTCACTGCCTGCATCTCGATGGCCATATGTTTGGCCGCATTGCAGACCACGACGCACAACTCGCAGCCTTTGCAGCGGTTGATGATCACCTCTGCGACCATTTTCGCGACGTTGAGGTCTAAGCAGTTTGCCTCGGGACAATACATGATGCAGAGGCGGCAGCCCTTCTTGGCCACACACTTCTCGTCGATGACTTGCGCAACATTATACATGCGTGGTGTTCCTCTTCTTAGGCCGCCACCGGAGTGCCGACTTTCAATTCAACGTGATTCTTGTCAGCCCATTCTGAAGCGATTTCGTACGCGTGTTTAACGGTCGCCAGGTTCTTGGCAAGCAGCATTTCCTTCTTGGCGAATTTCTTCTTGATTGCTTCGTCCAGGGTGGCGGTACCGCCTGATGCGACAAACTTTTTCCCAAATCGCTCCTGGAGCGCTAAGTCGAGCGCTTCCATCGACACACATTTCGTAATACCGGCAACCGAGCCGATCATCGTCATGTTGGTCGATAATTCGGTCCCGGCCACTTCAAGGGCGATCTGTGTGCCTGGAATGTAAAACAGAGAGACGTTTAAATCGTTCAACCGCTGAATATCTTCATCGGAAAGGAGCGATACGTCTGAGTTGATAATGACCACGCCGCCTTCTTTAATGCCGGAATAGAATGGCATCGTATAGCTCTTCCCCATCGTGATGACCTGAGGATGGAAGACCTCGATCACGTCAGGAAATACGAGCTCACCTCTGTCATAGATGCGCTCTAAACCAATGCGGCAATAGCTTTCGGCCGGAGCCATCCGCTTTTCTGCTCCGAAGAACGGATTGGAGATGGCGAATTTGCCATCTTTGGAGGCCGCCATGGCCATGACGTGTGCAGCGGTTACTGCACCCTGGCCGCCTAATCCTGACATCCGAATGTTGATCCGTTTCTTGATCATAGTGCTCCTCCTGACGGGCTTGTCCTCTGCGCTTAGGCTTCTTGAGCGGCCAATTGTTTGGCGGCGGCTTTGCGTTCCTTGTCTTTTGCAGCGATTTCGGCGAGGAACTGCTTGGCCGGCTCGCTGACATACTCTTTATAGGCGAACCGTTCCGTCGGCTTTTCCGAGTCACGCATTTCTTGAAGCCCTTCCATGCTGTTCTTGCCGATTTCAAGAATGCAGGGAGTATAGAGCTGAAGATAGGTCGGACCGATTTCACGGGCGACGAGTACAGCGTTTCGGATCACCTTCTCGACCAATGATGGCTTACTGACCGTGCAATTAACCACGTAGTGACAACCGGATTCCCGCGCGATCTCCGGCAAGCGCACCTTCTCAAAGGTTTTTCCAACCGGCGCCATCTTGGCGACAAAGCCCTTCTGCATGAGTCCGCTCTCCTGACCACCGGTGTTGGCATACAGTTCGTTATCGAAGCAGATAGTCGTGAATTTTTCCTGACGGAACCACGCCTGCAGCGTCATATCCAGACCGATATCCACAGTGGCACCATCGCCAGCCAAGACTACGACATCCTTAGTGCGACCTGGGAATCTAACGGTCAGCGCCCGCTTAAGCCCCGAGGCAATGGCATTTTGATTGCCGAACAGCGAGTGAATATTGTGAACCGCGACGTGAGGGAATACGAGGCTGGTGCAGCCAGTCGATCCCACCATGACGGTGTCTTCAGGATTGGGAAGCGAGGCAAGGATATAACGGAACGCCATGGACTCCGGACATCCCGCGCAGAGCGAGTGCTCTTCAATGAGCTCCTTGGAAGTTCCGATATCTTTCCAGCCCCGGTCTTGATTGCCGTATGTCGCCCGATTCACTAAATCCTGATATTCGGACGGCATGATATCGAAAAACTCAGGTGCAATTTTGATTCGCTCTTTACTCATGGATGGCCTCCTAATCGCGCTGCCGGCTATTTCGGTTATTCAGTATCCGATATGAACTACAGTTCTGATTGAAACGATCAACTCCCGCGTCCAGCCAACG
Organism: Nitrospirales bacterium; assembly: GCA_040004695.1. Taxonomy (GTDB): domain Bacteria; phylum Nitrospirota; class Nitrospiria; order Nitrospirales; family Nitrospiraceae; genus JAICXS01. The sequence goes on from JBDUAJ010000056.1 coordinate 3,408, forward strand.
ACATCGTTCGCATGCCCAATGTCTTTTTGACCTCTTCAACAATGATCTCCGGCGGCATTGTCATTCCACCGCAGACGTGCGGGGCCGCGATGACGCGATCACTATTGGGAATGGATGCCTTGATTTCTTTTGCCATCCATCCGGTCACGTTAAATTCTGGAACAAAGATAAACTTGGCGTTCTTCGTGGCTTCCCGGATTTCCTCTCCCGGCCATGGCCGCAAGGTCTTTACCTTCACCAGTCCGCATCGTATGCCTTCCTCTTCTAACAAACGAATGGCTTCGCGACCTTGCGAGACCGCGGTCCCGGACGACACGATCATAATATCGGCATCAGTATTTTCCGTCTCGATCAGTCCATTTAACCAGTGAATGGAATGTTTACGGGAACGTTCGACTGCCGCCCAGACTTCCTGCTGCCAGCTTGCATGCGTCGCATAGCTGATGTAGTTGCTCTTCATCACAAAAGGATCCCGCATCATTCGAACCGGTGGACATTCCATATCCATGCATGGCACCGGAGAGCGATATGGATCGTAGGGTGGTAGGCACATGTCGGCGGGCGTCAGATTGACTACGTCCTTGGTGTGTGTCACGAAAAATCCGTCGCAGCACAGCGCCAGCGGAAGATGCACATCCGGCTCTTCAGAAACCATGTAACCCATGAGAATCCAATCATAGAAGTCCTGAGCGGTCTCCGCATGCCAGACTAACATCCCGGTGTTCAACAAATAGGAAATTTCCAGTGTGTCTGGCTGAATCGAAAGCGGGGAATTGATGCCGCGGCAGGTCACGATCATTTGGATCGGCAACCTGGCTCCCGCCCACATCGGGAAATTCTCCATAGCCCGCATCGTGCCTGGGCCTGCTGTGGTTGTGAAGACGCGAGCTCCGCCAAATGCTGCACCGGCACATTGAGACATCACCGCGAACTCGCTCTCCCCGCGGAAATAGTCGCCAATGTAACCTTCGGCGAACAACTCACCGATTAAGGCGGCTGCCTCGCTTTGCGGTGTAATTGGATACGCAATCATGACGTCACAGCTGGCGCGTCGAAGTGCTTCCTTGATTACCTCACTCCCGGTAAAAAAGGAGGGAGTCCGTGGAGCATTGTGCATCATGTCCCAAGTCTCGGTGTACGTCTGGCCCTTTTTATTTTTTGTGCCGATGACTGAATGTGTGTCTGCCATGGCCTCCGCCTCCTTAAAATTCTGAGCCGTCCACGCGCCTCTGACGAAGTCAGAAGCTTAGTTCGATGCTCCACTCTTGGAAACAACCTGCGAGACTTGGACTGTGCCTTTCAACTTGCGCACCCACTCCGCTACACGCATAATCTTTTCAACCGATGCGTCCCGGAACGACAGCATGGCATCTTCATGGCCGGCTTGGGCGCACATGGCAATGGTGTAGCATGAGGTCCCACCTCTAATGATCTTCAGCGACAGATTCGCTTGATGACAATGGACTCCCACGAACATGCAACAATCAATCTTGTTATGCCAAATAGTCAAGTTTGGATGGTTTGGGTTGATTTCAATTTCGGGATTGATCTTCGGATACTTTGGCCGGTAATCAGGCATGGGGATAAGCATGGCTTTCTGCCCAGGCTGAACACACTCTTTAAGCGTCTCATAGAGGTGCCGAATGGCCGTTGCTTTTTTGGCCGCTTTTTCATTCCAAGCCCACAACACTAACGGCCCTGGAAAAATCGTGGGAACCTTGGCCATCAGGAATTGACGGGCCGCTTCCTCGTAGGCCTTTTCCTCAGGAACAATGACCCCGTGAATATGGCCTTCTCCGGGATTGGGCAACCGGATCCCCATACTCGCCGCTGCAGGGGGCAAAAAATGCTCCGGACCTGGCAATACACGATACTGATTCATTCCAATCACTCCTCACTCTTCGGACGCATGATCACTTTATACAAGCGGTTCTAAATATCAAATAATCGTCATTCTACTCTAAGCTCTCTTTACCGGCATGCGCAAGCCAGCAGAAGCCCCACCGGTGAGGGATTATGGACCATGAAGGGGTGGTCTTGTAGGCCTTTGGTCTCAGCGCCACACCTTAGCATTTGTCAATAGTCTTGCCAAGTTGAAGTCATCGAGTATAACGACCCTTTCCTTTTATTGTCAATCAACAATTCACGCTATGCGGTCTGGAATGGCTCGGATTACAGAAGCTTGTGGAGGGTTAATAAAGGGAAAAAACCCAAGTTTGGTCTGAAACAAAGCAGTTCAGGGCGCCTGGTTGGATAAAGCGATGAAAATCAAATTCGGTCTTTTCTTTTTAGGAGACCCAATCTAAATGCATCAAGGCGTATTCTCTTTGGGAAGGACCTGGGTGAATGGGTGAATCTCAATGCGTTCAAAGACGCCATTTAGGGTATACGGGTCTTCTTTCGCGAATGCTTCAGCCTCTGCTAAGGAATCGGCTGAAATTACAATTAAGCTGCCGGTGCTATCCGTAAGGGGACCGGCCAAAACGACACGTTGTTGAGCATGGAGCGCGTCTAATTTGGCAAGAAGATCCGGCCGATAAATTTGGCGTTTCTTGGCACCGTCTGGCCCATCAAAGCCAAGAATGACGAATTTCATGCGTGTCAGCTACTGCTGAGATTCAAGCGGTTGTCTTCCTGAATATCCGCTATGCAGGTCATGCCACCACCGAATCTCTGTTTCCCCTCGCTTCCAGCAGAGATAGACGATTCGACCATCCATGTGATGAGGAAAGTCACAAAGTCCCATGTCTAGGTCCTTGACGAGAACTCCCATTTCCTGAATCGCTTGGAGGTGTTCACTCATCTGCTCAAGCGCGGTTATATAGACTCTTCCGGCGTAGCTCCCGCCTCCCAGGCTTGCTTTCATACTGGCCTTCTTAATTTCCTCCTTCACACGGCTCAGTAGCTGTTTGGATTGAGCGATCTGAGTCAAGTGCCGTTCAAGTTCGGGGATGAGACGATTTGCCTCAGACAGGGTAAACATTCGTTCCAGATTCTGGCCTTCTTCTAAATTTCCCATGCGCATTCTTTAGCACAAATGCCGTTGTGGTGCAATGGAATGAGCGCTCATGGAACGTGTCGTCTTTGTCTTTTGGCAGTCATTGCAGGGCGAGCTTTGCACAATGCCTATTGACAAAGACCAAACGTAACGATAGGATACCTCGAGCTTCCTGAAATCCGACATTACTTCCACCCTGTGTAGCTTCCCGGACCTGATTCAAATCAAATCATCGACGTCAACATTTTGCAAAGTGAATTGTTGGTGTGGTTCCATTCGTCAAGGCACACCTTTTTTGTTAACCTAGTCACGTGACTGGAGGTAGGGGCGCGAAACATTGAATTCCTTCGCTGGCCATCCTCTTCGCTAAACACCTTCGTTCTTCCATGTTCAATCACATGTCGCGACTATTTTCACTTGGTCCCTCGTCTAAAGAGAGGTCAGTTTTTTGTCAATAAGGGAGAAGATTATGCACCTTGCCGAATTGAAGCAAAAATCAATTGCCGATCTGAATGATGTGGCGAAAGATCTCAAAATAGAGGGAGCCGCCAATCTCAGAAAGCAAGAATTGATCTTTGCCATTCTTCAGGCCCAAACAGAGAAGAATGGCGCGATTATGGGAGAAGGCGTCTTGGAAACCTTGCCGGACGGTTTTGGGTTTCTACGGGCGCCGGACTCCAACTATCTGCCGGGACCGGATGATATTTACATTTCGCCTTCCCAAATTCGCCGGTTTAATCTCAGGACCGGCGATATCGTATCAGGGCAGATTCGTCCGCCCAAGGAGAGCGAGCGGTATTTCGCACTGCTCAAGGTCGAAAAGGTTAATTATGAGGATCCGGAAGTCGCTCGCGACAAGATCCTCTTCGACAACCTCACGCCGCTCTATCCTGAGGAGCGAATCAATTTAGAATTTGACCAAGCAGAGTACTGCACACGGGTCATGGATTTGACGACACCGATCGGGAAGGGCCAACGTGGTCTCATCGTGGCGGCGCCTCGAACCGGAAAGACCATGCTATTGCAAGCCATTGCACGGGCCATTATCAAGAATCACCCCGAAGTCATGTTGATCGTGCTCTTGATCGATGAACGTCCGGAAGAAGTGACCGATTGGCAACGACAGGTGAAAGCGGCGGAAGTCATCAGTTCCACCTTTGATGAGCCGGCTCAGCGTCATGCGCAGGTGGCTGAGATGGTGTTAGAAAAGGCCAAGCGGCTGGTCGAGCATAAGCGTGATGTGGTCATTTTGCTCGATAGCGTCACGCGGCTGGCCCGGGCCTATAATACGATCGCACCTCCGAGTGGAAAAGTGTTATCCGGCGGCTTGGACTCCAACGCCCTTCAGCGCCCCAAACGGTTTTTTGGAGCGGCTCGGAACATTGAGAACGGAGGAAGTCTGACGATCATGGCAACGGCTTTGATTGATACCGGTAGCCGCATGGACGACGTGATCTTCGAAGAGTTCAAGGGCACGGGCAACATGGAAGTGCATTTGGATCGCCGTCTCGCGGACAAGCGCATCTTCCCGGCTATCGATATCAGCCAGTCCGGAACCCGAAAAGAAGAGCTCTTGGTGGATCGCGATCGGTTGAACAAGATGTGGATTCTGAGAAAGGTCCTCAGCCCGCTTGGTACGATGGAGGCCATGGAGTTCTTGATGGATAAGATCGGGGGCACGAAGACCAATCAGGACTTCTTGCAGTCGATGAATCGATAAAGATCGAGGCGGTCGAAGGATCATGCTGATACGCCGTCCAGAATTAGGGTATTTTCAAAGGTCGGCATTATAAGTAAAATACAGGTCAACAAAAGGGAAGCGTCATGAAAACAGCGATTCATCCGGATTATCGAGTAGCGACCGTGCATTGTGCCTGTGGGTCGACATTTAAAACACGCACGACCGTTGGCAACGTCAATGTCGATATCTGTTCCAGCTGCCATCCCTTCTTTACCGGCACGCAGAAGATCGTGGATACGGAAGGGCGAGTGGAGCGGTTCAAGAAGAAATACGCCAAGAAGCAATAAGCGATTCTCGCAGGCCGAATTCTGAGTGCTGGGAGGTAGTTGGTAAGCACCATGGCTGAGACGTTCACCGCGGACACGAAAGAGACGCTCCTGCTTGCTAAATGGGAAGAGGTGGCGAATCGTTACGAGGAGTTGAACCGTCAGCTCGTCGATCAGTCCGTGCTCAGTCAGCCGCCCCTGCTGCATAAACTCAATAAGGAACGAACGGATATCGAAGGGTTGGCACAACTATTTGTGGAATACCATGAGTTGCGGAAGCAAGAAGCCGAAGCCGAACAGATCACGCATGAGCCGAATATCGGCCCCGAGCTGCAACGGCTTGCCGCAGAAGAGGCTCGCTCATTAAAGCAACGTTGCCAGGGTATGGAGCAACGAGCCTTGGAACTGCTCGAGCCGAAAGACCCTCGTGATGAGAAAAATAACTTTGTCGAAATCCGGGCAGGGACTGGCGGGGACGAAGCGGCCCTGTTCGCCGGGGACCTGTTTCGGATGTATGCGAAGTATGCCGAAAAGAGGCGATTGCGAGTGGAAATCGTCGAAGCGCATGAGACGGGCATCGGCGGCTATAAGGATGTCGTGATGCTAGTCGAGGGAAAAGGCGCCTACGGGTTCTTTCGATACGAGAGTGGGGTGCATCGCGTGCAGCGTGTGCCGACGACAGAAGCGAGCGGGCGTATTCACACCTCCACAGCGACAGTGGCCGTCATGCCAGAGGTCGATGAGGTTGACGTCCAGATCGATCCGAAAGATCTTCGCATCGACACGTTTTGCTCGTCCGGTGCGGGCGGCCAAAGCGTCAATACCACCTATTCAGCGGTCCGGATTACGCACATTCCCTCAGGCGTCGTTGTGTCGTGCCAGGATGAGCGGTCTCAGCTTAAAAATAGAATCAAGGCCATGCGAACGCTTCGGGCCAGAATCGTCGAGGCCGAACGCGAGAAGCAGGAAGCTGAAATCGCGCAATCACGTCGCAATCAAGTCGGCACAGGCGATCGGAGCGAAAAAATCAGGACCTATAACTTCCCGCAAAATCGTGTCACAGACCACCGCATTGGCCTGACGCTGCATAAGCTCGAGCAGGTGCTGGCCGGAGATCTTGATGAGCTGGTTGAGGCGCTTCGAGCGAACCAGACGACTGTGAGTCAGTCTGCTGAGCCGTCATGACCGGTTTGATCCGCCCGGTAGACCATCCCTACGAACAGCTTCCTTTCTTGTTTTCATCCATGACCATTGATGAACTATGGCGGGCCGGAGCGGCTATGCTGGGACAAGCCGGCATAGCTCAGCCCGACAACGAAGCCGTGTGGATTCTCGAATCGGCTCTCGGTCAGGATCGATTGGGTCTTCACTTGAACAAAAACGAGAGGGTGGAGGAGCGGGACCGGAACAACGCCATGGCCTTGTTCGAACGGCGAGCGTCTCGGGAGCCACTGCAATATGTGCTCGGCACACAGGAGTTCTGCGGATTGGACTTTCGAGTCACGCCGGACGTGTTAATCCCTCGTCCGGAAACAGAACTCCTTGTCGAAGTGGTGCGCCAAACATGTGCCAATACCTCGGGCGCGTTAATTGCCGATATTGGGACTGGATCCGGGTGTATTGCCATCGCGTTGGCCCGCGCGCTCCCGATGGCAATACTGTATGCCACGGATCGCTCTCCCCAGGCATTGGCCGTCGCACAAGAGAACGCTAAGCGCCATGACGTGCAAGATCGCGTGAACTTTTTAGTGGGAGACCTTTTTGAGTCGCTTCAAGGGCTGGAGTTGCAGGGTCGGTTCGTCGCCATCGCCTCGAACCCCCCGTACATCGGTGAAGGCGACTTGGCGGGTCTACAACCTGAGGTCGGATTGTTTGAGCCGCGTCTTGCTCTTGCCGGAGGGAATGATGGTCTCTCCTTCCACCGGCGTCTCGTCCGTGAAGCCGCTGGTTTCCTCAAACCGGACGGAGTCCTGGCGCTCGAAGTCGGGCTTGGGCAGGCGCTTCATGTTTCTGCCCTAGCACAGGACGGGGAAAACTACTACAATGTGCGAACTTTTTGCGATATGGCCGATATCGAACGAGTGGTCGTGGTTCAGAAGAAGTGAGAATGACGAATTGAACGCCGATTCTTGTGTCGTCATCAATCTGCACGCTACTTGCCGCGTTGAATAGACCATGGATCAAATTATTATCTCGGGCGGTCGCCCGTTGGAAGGGACGGTCACGGTGAGCGGCGCGAAGAACGCCGCCTTGCCGATTCTCGCTTCCAGTCTTCTGGGAGGCGAGTGCATCGTCACTAACGTGCCGCGCGTGGTCGATGTGACGACGATGTGCAAACTGTTGAGTATCATGGGCGCAGGGGTGTCTGTAGAAGACAGTCGAGTGATCATTCAGGCGGAACATATCCACTCAACGGAGGCTCCGTACGATCTGGTCAGGAAGATGCGCGCCTCCGTCCTTGTCCTCGGTCCCTTATTGGCCCGGTGGGGCGAAGCGACGGTCTCGCTTCCGGGTGGCTGTGCAATCGGGACCAGGCCGGTGGATCTTCATCTGGCCGGCCTCGCGAAGCTGGGTGCCGAAGTGTCCGTGGAACATGGTTATATCCGGGCGAAAGCCGCCCGTCTCAAAGGCGCCCGCATTCATCTCGACCTGCCCACCGTCACGGGGACAGAGAATCTCATGATGGCCGCCTGTTTAGCGGAGGGGACGACCGTCATTGAGAATGCAGCGAAAGAGCCGGAAGTGGTGGATCTCGCGCTCTCTCTCATCAAGCGGGGTGCCCGGATCGTCGGTGCCAGCTCCGATTTGATCACCATTGAAGGCGTTCATGAACTGCGTGGCATGGACCATGAGGTCATTCCTGATCGCATCGAAGCCGGTACATTTCTTATGGCGGCGAGCATTACAGGGGGTGATATTTGCGTGGACCATTGTCTGCCTCGACACTTGGAGGCAGTGACCATGAAGCTACGCGAGATGGGTGCCGACGTGAGCGAGAACAAGGAAGCCGTTCGTCTGAAATCCGTTGGCCGGCCGAAAGGCATCGACGTCAAGACATTCACCTATCCCGGCTTTCCCACGGACATGCAGGCGCAGATGATGGCGTTGATGTGCGTATCGACCGGCAGCAGCGTCATTTCGGAAACGATTTTTGAAAGTCGCTTCATGCACGTGCCGGAACTGTGCCGAATGGGTGCCGATATTAAAGTCGATGGTCACCATGCGGTCGTGAACGGCAAGGCCACCCTGACGGGAGCGCCCGTCATGGCATCAGATTTACGAGCCAGCGCGGGCCTCATTCTGGCCGGGCTTGCAGCAGAAGGGCAGACGGAAGTGTCGCGGGTCTATCATTTGGATCGAGGGTATGAGCGGATTGAAGACAAACTTCGCGATCTGGGCGCGACCATTCATCGCGTGAAGGCTGTGGCATAGGATTGTGACACGATGATGATGACGGTGGCCTTATCAAAAGGGAAGCTGCTGGAGTACGCACTCGATTTGTTTCAGCGAGCCGGATTCACCAATGGAGCATTGTCGGCAGACAGCCGCAGGCTCGTCATTCCCTGTCACGACCAGGACATGACCCTGCTCATTGTTCGGCCGAGCGATGTGCCAACGTATGTGGAGTATGGGGCTGCGGATATGGGCGTCGTCGGAAAAGATATGCTCCTGGAACAGGAGCGGGACGTGTACGAGCCCCTGGATTTACAATTCGGCGCGTGTCGCATCTCGGTGGCCGCTCTCCGCGGACAGGAATTCCGCGACCGGTTGTCGTCAAAAATCAGAGTCGCAACCAAATATCCCAATATTACCGAACGCTATTTCAATCAGAAGGGGATACCGGTTGAGATCATCAAGCTGTATGGCTCCATCGAACTCGCCCCCCTCGTTGGATTGGCCGATCGCATTGTGGATCTCGTCTCCAGTGGGCAGACGCTCAAGGCTCATGATTTGGTCGAAGTGGAACTCATCGCCAGCTCTACCGCTCGTCTGATCGTCAATCGGGCGAGTCTCAAGATGAAACACGAACGCGTGACCGATCTCATCACGAGATTGAAGGCTGAGTTGGCGAGCACCGGCGCCTCGCAAAGGAAAGCGGCGGGTACGAGGCGCTAAGGGAGCGACCATGAAAGTCATCGCAAGCACAGATCGGGCGTTCAAGCCGGCGGTCAGACGCATTACGACGCGATCCAATTTTCAGGTTGGGCCGGTCGAGTCAGTGGTCAAGTCCATTCTCAAGGCGGTGGAGCGAGGGGGAGACCGGGCCATCACCCGCTATACGAAAAAGTTCGACCATGTCGCGCTCAAGCCGGAGCAATTCCGTGTCGCATCGGAGCAAATCAAGGAAGCGTACTATCACCTCCGAAAAGAAGAGGGGGATGCGTTACGCTTTGCGGCTCGGCGTATCACCGCCTTTCATGAACGCCAGCGCTTAAAGACGTGGATGTATCAAGAGGGGGGCGCCACGCTGGGTCAAATGATCCTGCCGCTCGATGCCGTGGGCTTATATGTGCCGGGTGGAAAAGCCGTCTATCCCTCATCGGTCCTCATGTGCGCGATCCCGGCGAAGGTGGCCGGCGTGAAGCGGGTGGTGATGTGTACGCCTTCGACGAAGGGCGGTGTCAGTCCCTATCTTCTCGTCGCCGCCGACATTGCCGGCGTGGATGAGGTCTATCAGGTCGGTGGCGTTCAGGCTATCGCCGGCATGGCGTATGGGACGACGACCATCACACGAGTGGATAAGATTGTGGGGCCGGGCAATATCTATGTGGCCACAGCGAAACGTCTGGTGTACGGCACGGTGGGGATCGACATGGTCGCCGGTCCAAGCGAGTTGCTCGTGGTCGCCGACGAGGGCGCCAATCCAACGCATGTCGCGGCCGACTTGTTGTGCGAAGCGGAGCATGATGAAGATGCCAAGGTGTATCTGGTGACAACCTCAACGCGTCTGGCTCACGAAGTGGCCGGACAACTACAGGAGCAGACGAAGCGGCTGGCACGAGAGAAGATTGTGGCGAAATCCATCGCTCGTCATTCAGTCGCTTTGGTCGTCAGGACCATGGACGAGGCTATCAACCTGGCGAATGACATCGCCCCGGAACATCTCACACTGTCGGTCGATCGGCCCTTCGATTATTTGGAAAAGATCAAGCATGCCGGGGCGTTATTCCTTGGACGCTACACGCCTCCGGCGGTGGCTGATTATGTGGCCGGTCCAAATCACGTCTTACCCACTGGGGGAACCGCGCGGTTCTTTTCTCCTCTGTCGGTCGATGACTATCTTAA
>JBDUAJ010000212.1:0-3999 GCA_040004695.1 Nitrospirales bacterium
ACGTGGGAGCAGGACCCGGCGCTCCCGATTGATCTCGACAGTCATACAGCGGAAGCCTGGCTGCGAGGGATCGGCCAATCGGAATATGCCCGTGCGCACATCTGGTCGCCGCTTTCACGATTCTTGCTGGGCGACGATGTGAACACAGTCTCCGCCGCCGTCCTTCTCACGACACTCATGCGTCATTTTCTTTCCAGCCGCAGTCTCTCGCAACTGGCCATTCCTCTGCTCTCCATGGACCAACTTCTGCATCAGCCCATGCGACAGGCCCTGCTGGACATGGGGGGCACCATTCAGACAGAATTTGTCGACCGCATCGCGTTCAACATGCAGAGGGTGACGGGTATACAGCCGATGACAGATAACCTACGCGTCGCTGATTGGTACATCGTTGCCCTGCCCCATCAGTGCGTGCCCGCCCTGCTACCCGAACGACTGCTGACCCGCTTTTCCTATTTCCAACACATTGGGGAACTAGCCGACACACCGGCTGTAGCCGTTCATCTTTGGATCGACGAGGCAGTCCAGTCGCCGCGCCTGATCTTGCTGGCTGGTCGAACATTTCACTGGATATGCCTCAAACCGGTTGCAGATACCCGACAGACGCACGCCGTTCTCATGATGACTGGACCGTCCGGATCTGACCGTTCGGATGAGGAATTACTCCGGTCCGCAGGGGAAGATCTGCAGACAGTCCTGCCCCCGATCTCGAAGGCTCAGCGGAACGCACACCACATCGTCCGCTCCCCAAGAGCCTGTCTGTCGATGAGACCAGGCATGACCGCGCATCGACCGCTTCAGCAGAGCCCCTTTCCGAATCTCTTTTTCGCCGGCGAGTGGACCGACACGGGCATTGCCGCGACAGTCGAGAGTGCAGTCGTCAGCGGCGAACGTTGCGCCCACGCAATTCTTGACAAGGCTGTAGAATAGACCTCCGTGGTGGAACGCGGGGGCCCGGCGACGAGGCCCCCGCGCTTCACAGTCGGGTGTAAGCTACGATGATTGACAACTTACTTTCATCGATTCGATTTCATTCGACATATCGAGCTTGCTGAGGTTCGGCACGCGTTGGTTCGACGTAAAGGCGATTTCTGTCCCCTTATAATCTTTATCCTTGTAGGCTTTGACGGTGGCATTTGGGCCTACAATCAGGCTTTCAATATCATTGTTCCAATTCCGCCCCTTCAAATCTTTCAATGAAGCGAATTCCGCCGGACCCTGAATCTGAAGATGGGGGTCATCCTTATCGTAGTTATCGTCTTCATAGATCTCCACCCAACAGCCCTTATCGACCACCTGGACCTCGAGATCGGCTGCCTTCACTGAACTACCGAACGCGAGTACGAGTAATGCGCTGAACAATATGCGAAGCATCCTTGACCTCCTTCGTTAGAATCTTGTTCATCCCTACGCTAAGAAATGCAAATGGTGTACCCCTTATCACAAGTATGCAGGTGGCCATAAACCATTGCAGACAAGGAGCTACTTGAGTAGCCAGGCGACAACATCTTAGATGTTAGACCGGACGAAGTGTCTATGAGCGGGAGAACCTGTCTGGGCAGAGCGGATGGTTCACCATAGCGCGACTAAAAACATTACGGCTGGCGCATCTCCCTCTCTTGCAGCGAACCGAGAAGCGTCCGGCCTTCCGTCTGATATCGGCTCACTGCACCGTGGTGGGATGCCGGGGCACTTTCGAGCAAGGTGTGAAGCTCCAGTCGCGCTGCCGCGACATCGTGTCGTTTCAAGTACGCTTTGACCAAATCTAAACGAGCATGTTCATACCTGGGATCAGCCTGCACAGCTTGTTTAAGATATCTGAGCGCGGCCTCGGCATCCCCGCCGAGTATCCAGGGCAGTTCATCGAGCATTCGGCCCATCATGTGTAGAGCCGGGGCATGGTCCTTCTGTAGCTCCAGCGCTCTAGTCACAGGCATTTTGAGCTCCCGCACGATCAGAGCGGATGCCGTGCGACCTTTCAATTGCGCAGCGCTGCCTAGATTCGCCGCATACAAGTAGTGCGCGTCTGCATTCGCTTCCTGCAGGTCAAGCGCACGCTTGGCAATCCTGGCGCCTTCGTCAAAAGCTGCTCGTCGTTGTGTCGCATCCGTACAGCCTTCCTGGCCCAGATCCAGATAGAGCTCGGACATGTTCACGAGAACCCCGGGATCGGATGACTCCTGCGCTCGGGCCTTCACAAGACGGTCGAGCTCATCAATCGCCGATGGTGGAGCAGCATGAGCCGGCTGAAGGGCACCGGCGAACAATATCGATAACGCGATCGGTATCGTACGAGCCACGGTTCTACGTGAGCGGGCATCCGTTCCATCCTTCCTGAGATCGGGGAAACGCAGACCTACGGTACGGTGACGCCAGACGCCTGTCAACCATATGATGACAGCGAAGATGTGTCTCATGGACGGTCATAGGCAGAAAAGAGGGGAAGATCCTGTGAGTGGGCGGGGGGAGGCGTGAAAAGGGAAACGACGGTGGGGGATACCCGATCTATCAGGTCATGCCCCCCCTTGAGTGCTTTCAGTTCTTTCTCCAAGGCAATCATTTTGAGCTCGCGACCGACCACCACCTCTTCAAACTTTTCGAGGTCCTTGATTTTATCATGCAGCTTTTCTTGCGATTGTTCCAGGTCCCGGAGGACGCGATTGTATTCGGTCATGTCGCGCAGAATACCAATGGCGCCGATGATCTTCCCGTCCGCGCCTCGCCACGCCGACGCGTTGAGCGTCGTCGGCGTGACCTTGCCTAAGACGCTCCGTGGGTGCAATTTGACATTTCGCGACAACCCCTTATTCGTCACATCGCGTAGCGCGCCTGTGAATTGTCCCACTTCATCCTCAGGCAAAAAACGCGACAGGCAATCGTCGCCCAATCGGTCCGGTTCTAGACCCAGCAACTCACATGCGGCATTGTTCGCTAACAGAATGTTGGCGCCGAGGTCCGTGACGAACAGGGGATCGGGAGCATGTTTGATTAAGGTCTCGGCGGCCTTGCTGCGCACCAGCTCATGTTGCGCGCGTTCCAGCTCCAGATTCCTTCGCTCGAGGTCTCTGGTCTTCTTATAGAGTTCGACGAAGACGTTCACCTTCGAGGCGAGGATCTCCGGAACAATTGGTTTGAAGATATAGTCAACGGCTCCATAGGCATAGCCTTTCACCACATCCGCATCGTCCTTGTTGTAACTCGTCAGAAAGATGATCGGCACATCGCGCGTTTTCTCACGGGCGCGAATAAGTCCGGCGGTCTCATAGCCGTCGATACCGGTCAGCTTAATATCCAGGAGGATAACACTGTAGTCGCCATCCAGAAGATGCTTGAGCGCCTCTTCTCCGGATTGCACCTTGACGACGACTCTATCGTCCCCTGCCAAAAGGCTTTCCAAAGCCAAGAGACTCTGCGGGTTATCGTCCACAAGCAAGAGACTCGGTTTGCGTGCGGCGCCGTCATCGGTACTCAGCGCCTCGTCCATGTTGGACAACAGATTCGACCCATCCATGGACATGTTCATGCTTCCCCTTTTCCATGATCGGCATTTGACCGCAGGCTGATCGCATGCTTCGAAGCCTTCCGATACCATCCGCTGCCGATTTCTTCATAACGTTTCTCATCAGTCACGAGCTTCGGAAACCGCTGAAGTCCCACCCCCAGCATGCCAAAGCGGTACAGACTTCGATAAAAGAGCGTCATCACACGGTCTTGCAGCCATGGATTGTACAGGTCCCATACATGGCGGCACAAAACCAATTGAAATTCGTTGAACCCTTCATCGACCGCAAGACTATGCTCGGTAAAGATTACATGCTCGCGTAGCGAGGGAACCATGGCGGCATACGATCCATCAATCGTGTAATAGTCTGAAAATATGGACGAGCCACCCGCTTGCTGATAATTGGACGCATTCATCGCCATCATGCTGAGCGGGAACAACCCTTGTGCGGCGGTATGAAAGACGGCTCTATGGATATCCGTGGCATAGATACGTGC
>JBDUAJ010000213.1:0-3978 GCA_040004695.1 Nitrospirales bacterium
AATCCAAACGTACTTTTTTCGATGTCCGGGGAGGATTGCCTCGGCGTGCTGAGTGGGCGACTGGATGGCGCGTCGATCTTTATGTCCGGACGGGTTCGAGTGTCCGGCGATTTGGGATTAGCCCTGCAGTTGAAATCTCTGTTTCCCACCGTCCATTAGCGTTTAGTTTTGAGTGTACCTTCCCAGCCGCGTACCGGTTCTTCCAGTCCAATTGAAAACTCAGCCGCGTTGCCGTGAGATTGCCCTCCGCGATATACCCTGGGAACGGTGCCCGTATATAAGAATACGTAAGATTGGTTTCCGCCTGCTGCAAGGCGACCTCCATCTGCTTGACCTGCGCGCGCAACGATTCGAGTTGAGCCGATGCCATGTCATGCGCGATCGTCGCGTTGTCCAAATCCTGTTGCGAGACAAATTGATCCTTGATCAGCGCTTCCATGCGAGTCATCTGCAATATGGCATTGCGGACATTCGCGTCCTGGCGGAGAACGTCCGCCCGCGCCGCGACGAGATTGGCTTTCGCGCGGTTGACGGCATGGACGTAATCGGTGTGATCCACCTCAACAAGTAACTGATTCGCTTTCACCAGATCTCCTTTATCGACATGGAGTTTCGCGATGTAGCCATCGACCCTTGAAAAAATATTCACTTGTTGATACGGCTGGATATCGGCGGTGTATGACAGCCTGATGTCCAGATCCTGCCGAATCGGCATGGCCGTCCCGACGGTGATCAGGCGCGACGTGCGGCTATCCGTTTTGGCCCCACTGCTCGTCAAGCGAAATGCGACGAGCTCGCCTATCACGAGGACCAATACGAGCAGCATGGTGAGGGCGGGATGTTGCCGGATACGATTCATGTGGAGGCCCGAACCTTTCGCGGAGGTGTTTGAGTCGTCGTCACCAACCCATCTAAAAAGATTCGGACATAGGTGAGCACGGCGTCTTCCGGGGAACAATGCGTCGGGACGCGAAAAATTTCGTGCAACAGACGATGATGCGCCACCATGCCCATGAACCCTCGCGCCGCCAGGAGCGGGTCGATCCGCTTAAACGCCCCTTCCCGATGCGGCGGGCGATATAGTCGCAAAGATAGTCATAAAACATGCGGTGCTGGTTCTGAAAGAACAGGTCGGACAGTTCGTGCCCTTCCAGCGCGCTAAATAAGAGCAAGCGCATCAACGTAGGATCGCTGCCCCCGTGAATACGGTAGCTCGCGATGAGCGTGAACACCCGAACATCATCGCGTTTCTTCGCCGCATCTTCGACAACCTCGAGCAGGTCGGAGATCGGCGCTTTCTCCGCCAGGATCGCCGCATAGAGCGCCTGCTTGGTGTGGAAATACTTGAACAGCAAGGCTTTACTGATTCCTGCCGTCTTCGCAATTTCCCGCGTCGTCGTGCCCATAAATCCGTTCACAGCGAACAGCGATGCCGCCGCGGCAATAATACTCGCCTGACGTTCCGTCCGGGAAAACCGCACGATGTCGTGTCGTTTGGATTTGTTCATATGTATCGTGCAGTGAGTGAGTAGTTACTCACAAGGCTGTACCATAAGAAGGATGACATGAAAAAGGCTCTCGGTGTGAAAGGGAAGGAAGCTGATGGGGACAGCAACATGTTTCAGATCGGCCCGAACTGAGTATCAGGATCAGGACTCTCGTAGTGCCGACTGCCAGGCGAGTGGATCATTGTTCATGTACAGTGAATACAAGTGAGGTGGCTGTGTCATTTCAAGACTTCGTCGGCTGGGCAGCGTCGTCGGTGTTGGTGTTGACGATCGTCACGCAGGTGTATCGGCAGTGGCAGCAGGGGTCGAGCAAAGGTGTTTCGAAGTGGCTGTTCATAGGCCAGATGGCGGCTTCCGCAGGATTTCTTCTCTATAGCTGGTTGATTCATGACATGGTATTTCTCTTCACGAATGCTTTAATGGTAGGCAGTGCTGCGGTAGGGTTGGGTATTGTGCTGTGGCACCGCACAAAACACCCGGACGAGGAAGACGTGCAAGGAAAAGGATAAGGCCTGCGAGAAAAAGGTATGAAGGGAGGAACGGTCAAAAGAGGAACCGGCCAACCGGATCAGGCTTTAGCTTCTGATCTTTGCCCACGCTTGCTGGTACTCTTCGAAGGAGTCGACTTCCATCCATCCTTTGAAGGTCGGCACGCAATTAATGGAAAGACCCTTATCGATCAGTTCCTGAATCATGTCGGTGAACGTTGCCTTCGTCAGGCTGCCGGCTTCATGGAACCCCTTCGTCTGATACGTCTTTTGCGCGTCACGGTAGACCTGCTTGAAGGCCTCGATCCCGCGTTCTGAGAACATGGCCAGACCGATAAACTCTCCATGGGCCTGTTCATGCGGCACGTGCTGCCCAATCTTGACGATGCGATTCTGTTCATCCGGAGTAATGTAGCGAAACAGATAGCTCTTTCCGGGAGGGTCTTGCAACGAAACGAGATCGGGCTTGATATGGGGGGCTGTGTTTCCATGTTGCAGCTGATCGTACCAGGCCAGGTCCACCACCAGGCTGATATCGGCCGGACTCTTCAACAATTTTTCCAGCACGGCCGTCTCAAAAATGATGTCTCCGTAAAGGACGAGACATCGGCCCTTCATTTCATTCTCGGCACAGAAGAGTGAAAACAGTTCCCCGGTCTCCTCATACCGATCGTTGTCGTAGTACCGGATGTTCGGCAGCGTAATGGCTTCCTTCTTGTAGCCGCGAACCAATGCAATGTCTTTAATGTTGCATTCGTTAAGCGAGGCGATCTGACGCTCAAGAATGGTTTTCCCTTTGATGTCGAGCAAGCACTTTGGCTTGTCCTCGATGAGCGGGAGCAACTGTTTTTCAAATCCGGCCGCGGCGATGATCGCCGTCATTTTCTCACCGCCCACCGGCAGAAAGCGCCGCTCATCTTCTTCCATTTGAGGGACGCCGACGATGTCGTAGACCTCCTTCAACTTGACGATGCGGTCATTGACCGAACCGGGGCGGGTGTCTTTCTTAATGACATCCAGGGTCTCACGCATGGCGCGAATGCTGGCCCGAACCATTTGGTTGGCATAGATGACAATCTTAAACCCGGCGTCCTCAAGCTCAGCCGTCGTGACGCCATCAAAGATCGTCGGCACGACAACCAACGGCACGCGCCCGGACCAGGCCTTGGCGACGGTCTTCAGTTCGTCAAACGTCGGCGACTTGGAATGAATGAGGACCGCATCGGCACCGGCCTGAGCATATGCCTCCGCCCGCTTCAGGGCTTCCTCTTGTCCCCATCCGGCGATGAGGGCCTCGGTTCTGGCAATGACCACGAAGTCGGGGATCGTTTGAGCGGCTTTGGCTGCCCGAATTTTTCCGCAATGTTCTTCGATCGGAATCAACTCCCGGCGGACACCGGCGTAAAAGCTGCACCGCTTGGGATAGACATTGTCCTCGATAGAAATCGCCGCCACGCCGGCACGTTCCTGTTCATTGACGGTTCGCATGACGTTCAGGGCGTTCCCATAGCCGGTATCGACATCCGCAATGATCGGGATGGTGATGGCCTCGGCCATATTGCGTTCCACCTCGAGTTGTTCACTCGACGTGATGAAGCTCGCATCCGGGATGCACTTCAGCGATGCGGAGATGGCAAAGCCGCTGGCCCAGATGGCATCGAAGCCGGCTAACTGGATCAGCTTGGCGCTCAGCGCATCATGGGCGCCCACGGCTTTAATGATGCCGGGGCGTTGAAGGAGGGCTCGGAGTGTTGTTGTGTTATGCATGGGGCGACATCATGCGAAACCGAGTTGCCGATTGTCAACGAAAAGTTATGCGTCAGAGGGTCGGAGGTTAGCCCTGATTATTCATGAATGCCGTCGCCAAGCGGCTGAGACCGAAGCTTCCATTTCACCGGCCCACCCCAGGCGCGCCAAGACGCGCCCCTTCCCGTGTTCACCGGCCCACCCCAGGCATTGTCTCACCCGCCCGACCCCACGCC
>JBDUAJ010000214.1:0-3964 GCA_040004695.1 Nitrospirales bacterium
TGCGGACATTTGGTACGAACCGTGTTCTCGTCTAGATATTCGAGATCCGCCTCCTTGGGCCACATTAATTGAAAACAGCGTGGGCAGGTCGTAACTTTGGTCATTCGCCTTCACCTCGACAGCGGTCTCGTCTTCCAATAGGACAATAACCTAATACAAGGAGGGTCGAACTCTCAAGACCATGATCATCTTCTCTGACCGCAAGGACATCGACGCAGCCCAATTGGTCGCCCTATATCGCCAAGCGCCATGGGCCAACACGCGCAACATCGAAGATGCTCGCGAGATGTTGACCCATACCGATGTAGCCATTACGGCATGGAATGGGAATCGATTGGTGGGTCTCGGACGAGTCCTCACCGATTACGTCTACCGCGCATCGATCTGGGACGTCATTGTCGACCCAACCTGCCAAGGGCAGGATATTGGCACCCAGATCATACAACGCATTCTCGAGCATCCCGACCTGAAACGCGTCGAACTCTTCTGGCTCTGCACCCGGTCACCGGGGTTTTACGAAAAACTTGGGTTCAGCTCAAAAGAACAGACGGGGATGGTGTGGGCACGCTCAAACCACGCCCGCCAGGAGTGACGGCTGATGACGGCTGCTGAAAACGGCCGCCAACTTCGTTCTCAGTCGCCTGCCTGTCTCAACGTAGCTCCGCTACGCCTCGGCAGCCAGGCTCCTTGCGGCCTTGTTGGACGACCGTTTTGAGCAGCCTGTTGTAAGGTAGAAGCGCTACCAATATCTATGCCTCTTTTATGTCCTAGACAGGGTAAGGTTTTCAGCGATATTCCTGGCCGCGAGACCACCTACAGATGGCGTTGATTACTTGGTTCTCTGTCATTGCAAATGGGTCTTGTTCTTCACAGTGATTCCTTAACCATAACGAACAAAAGGAAGGCCATTAAGTAAGGGCTCTGCTTGATCGTTTCGGCGACAGCAACACCGACACAAAAAAGATCCCCGTCGCCAACAACACAATCGCCGGACCTGTCGGCACATCCCACATATACGAGAGCAGCACGCCACCGACTGCCGAACTTGTACCGATCACCACGGCATAGAGTGTCATATGACTGAGACTGTGCGTCAGTTGATAGGCCGTGGAGGCCGGGATGAGAACCATGGCAAAGACGAGAATCGCGCCGACTGTTTTCAGCGAGACCACCATGGTTAAGGCGATGAGCGTGAGTAGCAAGTAGTAAATCCGTCTCGCGGGGACGCCTGAGGCTTCGGCCATCTCCTGATCAAAAGCGATGAAGTACAGTTCTTTTGAAAACAACACGATGATCCCGAGGACCAGTACGCTCAGGATAAGAATGATGCGCAACTCTTCGGACGTCACCGACAACACACTCCCAAACAAGTAGCCGTACACTTCCGCATTGTAGGTTTTCATCAGACCGATGAAGAGAATGGCTAACGCCATCGTCGCGGTATAGAGAATGCCGATCGACACATCCAGCTTCATGCGCCCTTGCTCTTCCATGATGCCGGTGACCCAGACGGTCGCCAGACCGAACAGAACGGCCAATGGCAACGGGGGCAAGCCGACTAAATAGGCCAGCGCCACACCGGCGAATGCGGCATGTGCAGTTCCGGCTCCGACAAACGCCAGTCCACGCAAAACCACAAACACCCCGATCACCGAACACAACGCCCCCACGAGGGCTGCCGCCAAAAGCGACCGTTGCATGAAGTCGTAGGAGAGGAGCTCAAGCATACAAATAAAGCTGTCAGCAATCAGACATCAGCTCTCCGCTTCCGACGGAAAGCTGATGGCTGATTGCTGATGGCCTTCCTCTTCAGTGGTGGTGATAATCTTCGACGATGACAAGATCCTTATCCGTGATCACGACATCCTTTCCGTAGACCTGCCTTAAAATATCCGGCTTGAGGACATCCGCGGGTGGACCGGCCGCATACAGCTTCGTTTTGAGCAGAACCAGCCGGTCGACATGCATACGTATCATGTTGATGTCGTGCGTAATCAACACGATGGTCAGTCCAAGATCGTGGTGCAACCGCTTGATGAGATCGAGCACGCTATGCTGCGTCACGATATCGATGCCGGTCGTCGGTTCATCGAGCAACAAGACCTGGGGTTGCTGAGCCAAGGCACGGGCGATAAAGACGCGTTGCTGTTGGCCGCCTGATAACTGCCCCAGTGCATCATGCCGGTGATCGAGCATTCCGACATGGGAGAGCGCCTCCTGCGCAATGTCCCGATCACGCTTACCCGGCCGCTTGAACAGCCCCAATACACCATATCTTCCCATCATGACGGTCTCCAGCACGGTAATGGGAAAGTTCCGGTCGATCGTTCCCTTCTGTGGGAGATAGCCGATTTTCGCGCGATGATGGCATTGGAGCTTCTCGCACGAGCAGTCAAAAATCTGCAGCGTGCCTTCCAGTGGACGCATGAGTCCCAAGATAGCCTTGCACAGGGTCGTCTTGCCGGACCCGTTCGGGCCAATCACGCCGACGAACTCCCCGCCGGTGATATCGAGCGATACGTCTTTGAGGGCGACCACACCTGGGAATCCAAAACTGGCGTGCTCGAAGCGAACGATGGAATGCGCCATGGCGAGGGTTAGGACAGGGCGTTGGCAAGCTGCATGACGTTATACCGGAGCAGGCTCAAATAGGTCTCCGTTCCCGGCATGGCGCCCGGCAAGGGACTCAGCACCACGATCCGCGCGCCCGTTTCACGAGCCAACACGTCGGGAATTTTCGAATTCATCTGCGGCTCAGACACGATCACGCGAATTTTCTCTTTGCGAATCAGGCTGATCAATTCCTGTAAATGATGGGCCGACGGCTCGGCGCCGGCCTGCGTGACGATCTCATCGAGAATGCGAAAGCCGAACCGCCGTGCGAAATAGGGCCAAGCAGGATGATAGACCAGAATGCGCCGGTCGTTGACCGTCTTTAAACGTTCCGTCAGCTCTTTCTGCAATTGATCCAGCTGACGCAGATAGGCAGCCTGATTGTCTCGGTATTCGGAGGCATGCGCCGGGTCAACCTTGATCAAGGCTTCCGTGATGTGACGCATCATGATTTTGGCATTTTCAGGATCCAGCCAGATATGTGGATTCCCGCCATGCACATTGTCCTCTGCGGCCTGATGACCCTCATCGCGACTCTGATCTCGAATCAGTGCAATGCCTTTGGAGGTCGTAATGACCCGCAATGATGCACTGCCGGCATTTTTGACGAGTGACGAAACCCACACCTCGAGCCCTACGCCGACCTCCACCAGTAGTTGAGCTTTGCGTACGGCAATGATGTCGCTCGGCTTTGGTGAGTACGTATGTTCATTTTCTAACCCGGATAAAAGTGACAGGACATGCACATGAGAACCGCCGACCTGCTCGACAAAGTCCTTGAGCACGGGGATCGTCACCACGATCTGAATCGGCGGCCCGGCCTTCGGTGACTCAGCGGCCCACGTACACATCGGTACGACAAAAGCGGCAATGCCAACGGCCCTTATAGCCATACTCAACATGAAAGACCGAACGCGCATGGGGCGCGACCGTAGCAGACGATTGGGGCAAAGTCAAAGGATGGAAGAGGCAGGGATACTTGGGTGCCCTCGTGCTCACGCACCGCGCACGATCGGAATGTGCACGGTGCACGTGCGCAGTCAGAGGGCATCCCAAGTACCCTGTCAAGAGAGAAATGGGAAAATGAAGAGAGCCGTCTGTACGGCTCGGACAGTCGTGTGAGACAGAGCCAGAGCGGGCAGGTCATAAGATACGCCCATCGGAGATTCGACGCTCCAATCGCCCCACAGGGTGGAATCAAGAAGAGGCAGGGACATTCGGGCGCCCCTCTTGCTCGCGCACCGCGCACGCGAAGACGGTGCTCCTTCGGGAAGGGGCGCGTCTTGGCGCGCCTGGGGTGGGTGGGTGAAATGTGCGCGCAGTTGGAGGGCGGCCCGAATGCCCTGCCGGG
>JBDUAJ010000057.1:0-13338 GCA_040004695.1 Nitrospirales bacterium
TGATTATTTCAGATGACGGCTACATCATTACCAACAACCACGTGGTCGAGGGTGCGAAGGAAGTTCAAGTGACGCTCCCGGACAAGAGGGAGTTCACCGGTAAGATCGTTGGCGCCGACCCGAAGACCGATTTGGCCGTGGTGAAAATTGATGCCAAGGATCTGCCGTTCGTCCCGTGGGGCGATTCGGCCAGACTGCAAGTCGGGGAGTATGTCTTGGCCGTGGGCAATCCCTTCGGTCTGAACTCGACCGTGACGCTCGGCATTGTCAGCGCGCTCGGCCGTGGCCGGATGGGCATCACGCAGTATGAAGATTTCATCCAGACCGATGCGGCCATCAATCCAGGCAATTCAGGCGGTGCGTTGGTCAACACAAAAGGCGAATTGATCGGGATCAATACCGCGATCTTTTCGCAGTCCGGAGGGTATCAGGGCGTCGGCTTCGCGGTGCCGACCAGCATGGCCAAACCGGTATTCGAGAGTTTGGTGAAGACCGGCAAAGTTGTACGCGGGTATATGGGTGTCGCGATCCAGGATCTGAGCCCGGACCTGGCGAAGTCCTTCGGGTTGAAGCGTGCAAGCGGCGCCCTGATCAGCGATGTGACGGCCGATGGCCCGGCGGATGAAGCGGGCATCAAGCAGGGCGATGTGATCCTGGAGTATCAGGGTGAGCGAGTGGACGACCCGGCCGGGCTGCAACGCATGGTGACGCGCACGGCGGTCGGGACCAAAGCCACCGTCAAAGTGCTGCGGGACGGCCATGAGAAGGAACTCACTCTCAAGGTCGGGGAACAGCCTGACACGATCAAGATGGCGAAGGCCGAAACGAGCGCGGATGAGAGCGTGGCGCTGGCCGGGATCGAAGTCCAAGCCATAGACAGAAAGACGGCCCATGAACTTGGTCTCAGCGATAAGGCCAAGGGAGTGGTCGTCACCAATATCGACCCGGACAGCCCTGCGGGTGATTCGGGGTTGCGGGAAGGTGATGTGATCCAGGAAATCAATCGGCAGGAAATCAAGTCCGTCAAGGACTATGAAAAGATCGCGTCCGGACTGAAGAAAGATCAGCCGGCCCTCTTGCTGATCAACCGGCGCGGCGCATCCTTGTTTCTAACGGTGAAGGTGTAACGTGTACAGGGGAAGGTTTGCAGGACGGCGGTATTACTGTCGCAGAAGCAAGGCCTGGGCGGTGGCCTCGAGGAACGTGGTTATCTTACGATGTGCCCCACTAGGTCATAAGCGGCGGCCTCTGTAATCTGGACCTTCACAAGATCGCCGGGACGCGGGACAGCCGCGTCCCGGTGTATCTGTATCAGATTGGTGTGCTCCGCGCTGTCTTCGATATCGTTGATATAGACGAGGCCGTCGATCTCAGGCGCCTGTCCTTCATGACGAGCTGCGATCAAGAGATCCGTTTCCTCCGAGGGTCCTTCCACCAACACTTCCAGGGTGCTCCCGATCTTCTGTTGACCTCTCTTCAGGGAAATCGTCTCTTGGAGATCGAGCAGTTCTGCTTGACGGTCTTCCATCAGCGTTCGGTCCAGTTTGCCCGGTAGCTCCACGGCCGGCGTGTCGTCTTCATCCGAATAGACGAAGATGCCGACCCGATCGAATTCCATTTCCATGAGATATTGTTTGACTTCGCGGAACTGCGCGTCCGTTTCACCGGGAAAGCCGACGATGAAGGCCGTCCGAAACGTGAGACCGGGAATGCGCTGGCGGAGGCGATCGACCAGGTTGGTGATGTACCGTTTGTTACCGAGGCGGTGCATGGCCTTCAGTATCGTGTCGTTGATGTGCTGGAGCGGCATGTCGATGTATTTGGCGATCTTGTCCTGGCCGGCGTATAAATCGATCAACGCGTCATCCACTTGTTGCGGATAAAGATAGAACGGGCGAATCCATCGAAGACCGTCGACGGTGATGAGCTCGCTCAATAACGTGGTGAGGCCGCGGCGAAGGCCGAGATCGACCCCATAATTCACGGTGTCTTGCGAAATGAGATTGATTTCCTTAACGCCCTCGGCAGCCAGGCGTCTCGCTTCTTCGACAATTGAATCCACCGGCCGGCTGCGCTGTTTCCCCCGCATCAACGGAATGGCGCAAAAGGCGCAGTTGCGGTTACACCCTTCGGCGATTTTGACATAGGCCGAGTGCGCTTTTCCGATTCGAAGCCGCGGCGTCAACTCATCGTAGAGATAGGGCGGGGGGGTCATCCAGAGACGTTGTTTCTGTCGGCCTGGTTTCAGAAGCGTCTGGGTGATGTCAGCAATCCGGCCGATCTCGCCCGTTCCAACCACACCATCCAGTTCAGGCAGTTCTTTGAGTAGGTCTCCTTGATAGCGTTGCGCGAGGCAGCCCGATGCGATCAAGACCTTGCATGCGCCGGATTTCTTCAACTCGCCATATTCGATGATCGTATCGATGGATTCCTGTTTCGCTTCTTCGATGAAGCCGCACGTATTGATGATGACGACCTGAGCGTGTTCCGGTTCGGTGGTCAGCGCAAAGCCTTTTGCCGCAAGCGCGCCCAGCATGACCTCGGCATCAACCTGATTTTTGGTGCAGCCGAGGTTGACGAAGCCGATCGTGGTTTTATGTGCATCGGACACCATGTTGAGAGGCTTACGCGGCATGGTGGTCAGTGTACGAGACGGGTGAAATGCCTGTCAACTTGAGCCTTTGAACAATGCTTGCTTCAGCATCAGGAGTATCCTAGAGTGGCGCCATGATTCGTACCTATCAGGGCGTGCAGCCGAAGATTGCCGAGAGCGCCTTTATCGAAGAGACCGCGGCCGTCATTGGCAACGTCGTAATCGGCGAGGAATCGAGCGTATGGTTCAACACGGTCATTCGTGGTGATGTTCATGTCATCCGCATTGGGAATCGAACGAACATCCAGGACCTCTGTGTCGTTCATGTCTCCCACGACACCTATTCAACCCTGCTGGGCGATGATGTGACGGTCGGCCATCACGTCGTGCTGCATGGCTGCACCATTAAAGATCGCGTCTTAATCGGCATGGGAGCGATTATCATGGACGGGGCGGTGATCGGGGAAGATTGTGTCGTCGGAGCGGGTGCCCTCGTCACGGAGCAGACGGTCGTGCCGCCCAAGAGTCTTATTCTTGGCGCGCCGGCAAAAGTAAAACGAGCGGTCACCGACAAAGAGTTGGCCTGGATTAAAGAATCCGCTCAAAACTATGTGCGCTATGCGCGGCAATATCTCTCCGGTCCGTCGACGCCGCGCGTTGGATTTTAGAGCCGCTTCTTACTTGCCGATCCCAGGCCCAGTGTGATGAAACAGACTGGGTCCTCTACAATCGCGGTCGGATAGTCTTCTTCTTCCACCACGTACTCGATTTTATTGCGCTCGCACCACTCGGTAATCCACGGGATTTCTTCGACTGAAGTGGACACGAGTGCCGGCAGCACCAGTTTCCGGAGGCAGGCATCGGCAAGAGTCAGCACGTTCGTGCGCTGGTCCGCAAAGGCGGTGGAATCAAACGTCACAGGATTGGCTCGTCCATAGGACAGCGCGGATACCTCGGGATACTGCTCCGGATCGTTCAGGACACTGACGATCCACAGGTGATCAAACGTTCCACGCGCTGAACGGGCATCATGTCCCGAGATGCGAAATGGCAATCCTTTACAGGCCTGATTCAGTACCCCCACCTCGCCCGCCCGCAAATTAAACGCGTCGAAGCTCCTTCCTAGGTCCAGTACCTCCATGAGCAGAACGGGGAGCTCGGCGACGCCGGCCCCCACATAGAGACTGCGTCCTGCCGCCGGCAACCGATTCAGCAGTACTTCAGCGAGCGCTATGCCTAGTATCTGACATGGCCCGCGCCGGTCGTTCCAGAATGCGTCGCCCCCCTCGTCGCAATAAATGGGGCTGAGCCTCTCGTAGTCCAAGCGGCCGAAGATTTCCGTGATGAGCCGGGCGGTCTTGGTTTGAAGGCGTTTCATCGATGGGGTAGTAGGCGCGGGATAGATCCGACAACACGCTGAGCTGAGTCTCGATGCGGACGGGCTACGACAGGATCTCCGTCCCGATGCCCTTGTCGGTGAATACTTCGAGCAGAATGGCGTGAGGCATACGTCCGTCGATGATATGGGCCTTGCGAACGCCGCCATCCAAGGCCATCAGGCACGAATGGACTTTGGGGAGCATTCCTGCGCTGATCGTTCCCTTCTTGATCATGCGCTGCATGTCTTTCCGCGTGAGCGTGGAGACGTGGCGGCCGTTGGCATTGCGAATCCCCTTCACATCGGTCAGCACCAGGAGCTTTTCCGCCTTGAGCGCCGCCGCGACGGCTCCAGCCACGAGATCCGCATTAATGTTGTAAGTATTGCCGTCCCGATCGGTTCCGATCGGTGCGATCACCGGGATAAAGTTTTCTTGCTGCAACCTCATCAGCACATTTGGATTCACGCTTTGAACTTCACCCACCAATCCAAAGTCTTCGTCGGGATCCCCATCGGGGTCGGTACAGAGGCTTGCCGCCCAGGATTTCGCGGTCAGCGCTTTCGCGAAAATTAAATTGCCGTCTTTGCCCGTCAATCCGATCGCTTTCGCTCCATGCCGATTCAAAAGCGCGACGATCTCCTTGTTGATTTTGCCACCCAGCACCATCTCGACGATTTCCATTGTCGAGCGGTCGGTGATTCGCACGCCCTGACGGAATTTGGCTTCGATGCCTAACCGGTCCAACATCTGATCGATCTGGGGCCCTCCGCCGTGCACGATGACCGGATTGAGGCCGACGTATTTCAACAGGACCACATCCAAGGCGAATTTCTCCTTGAGCGAGTCCTCCGTCATCGCTTTCCCGCCGTATTTAATGACGACGGTTTTGCCGGCAAACGTACGGATGTACGGTAATGCCTCGACGAGGACATTCACTTTTTTGATGAGTCTGTTCATTCGAAACTCCAGGCGAGAGGCAAGGGGCAATGGGCGGGTGGCAGTTTGCCGAGGGCCTCGTGCCCCTCGCCTCTAGCCCATGGCTGTTACAAAATAAACCGGCTGAGATCCTCATCCTTGACGATATGTTTCAGCCGGTCTTTCACATAGTCGGCATCGACCTGGATGTTCTTCTCCACGAGCTCCGGTCCTTCGAAGAGAACTTGTTCCAAGAGTCGCTCCATGATCGTGAATAATCGACGAGCGCCGATATTCTCCGTGCGGTCGTTGACCTGAACGGCCGTGGCGGCGATCTCCTCCAATCCTTCCCGGGTGAATTCCAGCCTGAGGCCTTCCGTTTGCAACAGGGCGTAGTATTGTTTGATCAGGGCGCCGCGTGGTTCGGTCAGGATTCTCACGAAATCATCTTTGGTAAGGGGTTCCAATTCGACGCGGATGGGAAAGCGGCCCTGCAATTCAGGAATGAGATCCGAGGGCTTCGCCACATGGAAGGCTCCCGCGGCGATAAAGAGAATATGATCCGTCCGTACCGGACCGTGTTTCGTATTGACGGTGGATCCTTCGACAATCGGTAACAGATCTCGCTGGACACCTTCCCGGGAGACGTCCGGTCCGGCGCTTTTCTCTCGCCCCGCAATCTTATCGATTTCATCGAGAAAAACAATCCCGGCTTCCTCCACCTTCGCGATGGCTTCGCGGATGACCTCATCCATGTCGATCAGTTTTTGCGCTTCCTCCTGAGCCAAATGTTTCAGCGCGTCCGGAACCTTCATGGTCCGTTTCTTCTTCTTGCCCGGTAAGAGCCCGCCCAACATGTCCCGGATGCCGCTTTCCAATTCTTCCATGCCGCCGGCATTCGAAATCACGCCGATCGGGAGGCCGCCGCGCTCCTTGACCTCTAATTCGACAGAGCGGTGATCCAGCTTTCCTTCTCGGAGTTGCAGGCGAAGTTTCGAGCGAGTGGTATCGTTGGCGTCACTAGACACGTCGAGTACTTCCTGCGAATGACCAAACCCCATGTCCGGTTTGGGGCTCACAGGTGGCAGCAAGAGATCAAGCACGCGCTCTTCAGCGAGCTCTTCGGCCTTCTTCTGCATGGTGTCCATGTGAGCGGTCTTGACCATGCCGACCGACAGTTCCGTCAGATCTCGAATGATCGACTCCACATCGCGCCCGACGTATCCCACCTCGGTGAACTTGGAGGCTTCCACCTTGATGAACGGCGCTTGCGCCAGCTTGGCCAGCCGCCGCGCGATCTCGGTCTTTCCGACGCCGGTCGGGCCAATCATGATGATGTTTTTTGGAATGACCTCGTCGCGCAGTTCGGGGGACAGTTGTTGCCGTCGCCACCGATTACGGAGGGCGATCGCCACCATGCGTTTCGCGTCGCGTTGTCCGATGACGTACCGGTCCAATTCCTCGACAATTTGTCGCGGGGTCAGTTTGTAGAGGTCCGTAGACTGATCAATGTGTCTTGCGTGTTCCATGATGTGCATGCGGTCCGTTGTCACGATTTCAGATCTTCAATTATAATCTGCTGATTGGTGTAGATGTCGATCCCACCGGCGATTTTCATCGACTCCCCGACGATTGTGTGAGCGTTGAGGGTGGAGTGTCGCAAGAGGGCGCGGGCGGCCGAAAGAGCGTACGGTCCCCCGGAGCCGATGGCGAGGATATTGTCCTCGGGTTCGACGACGTCTCCGGTACCGGAGATCACGAACGCATGGTCCTTATCCGCGACCGCCAATAGCGCTTCTAGCCGACGCAGGACACGGTCGGTCCGCCAATCCTTGGCGAGTTCGACGGAGGCTCGCGTCAGATTGCCGCGATACTCCTCCAGCTTGGCCTCGAATTTTTCAAACAGGGTGAAGGCATCCGCCGTGGCGCCCGCGAAGCCCGCCAGCACCTGATCCTTATGGAGGCGGCGAAGCTTTTTGGCATTACTCTTCATCACCGTTGTGCCGACGGTCACCTGCCCATCAGATCCCATGGAGACAGAGCCGTCTCGTCTCACGCACAGGATCGTGGTCGAACGAATTCTTATCATGTCGAGGATGCTCCGTGTGTAGGCCGTCCTTTCACCGCCGCTTCTTTTGCGCGGGGATGCGTCTGGTCGTATACTTTTAATAATTGATCCATTGCAAGGTGCGTATACTTTTGCGTCGTGTCGAGTGAGGCATGGCCCAACAATTCTTGAATCGCTCTCAGGTCCGCGCCTTCATCCAGCAGGTGCGTAGCGAAGGAATGTCGTAGCCCATGGGGGCTGATTTTTCCCACAGCTAGGCGGCTGGAATACGCGGCAACCATCCGTTCGACGCTTCGAGCCGTGAGGCGCCCGCCCCGTGAATTGCGGAAAACGGCGGTCTCGTTCCGTGCTGAGTGCTGAAGAGCCGCCTGATATTCCTTGATCGCGTCCAGCGCTACCGCTCCGATAGGAATCAGACGCTCTTTTCGGCCCTTCCCCCTTACTCGCACGATGCCGTCGCACAGATTGATATCATCCCAATTCATCCCGACGAGTTCGCTGACTCGCGTCCCGGTTGAGTACAAGGTCTCTAAAATGGCGCGATCCCGCAGATCGCAAAACCGATCTCCGTCAGGAAATTCCATCAACGCATTCGCATCGTCTTTGGTCAGGACGCGAGGAAGATGCTGCGGTAGTTTGGGCGTATGCACGCCATCTGCCGGGTTGGCTGTCACTCGTCCTTCCCGCAAGAGAAACCGGTAGAAGCTGCGGAGCGTCGCCAATTTTCTGGCAAGCGTGGATTTCTTCTCTTTGTGTTGATCCAGTTTAGCCAGATAACAGCGGATAAGAAGCGAGTCGACCGTCTGAGGTGTGAACGGTCCAGCGTGTGAGGCGCGGACAGTCTTGGCAAACGAGACGAATTGACTGAGGTCCGAGTGATAGGCGCGAATGGTTTCGCGAGACGCGCCTCGTTCGACCTCTAGAAACGTCACGAAAGCCCGGATCGCATCTTCCATTCTTCAAAATCCTTCACGGCACGCTCGCCGATCAATCGCCGCTTCTCCTCTTTGTCGCGTACGCGTTGCGGAAGGGGAGGAAAGATTCCGTAGTTCGTGTTCATCGGTTGAAAGTGATTCGGGTCGCAGGTCGTGAGGTAGTTGATCAAACTTCCATGTGCGCTGGTCAATGGAGGTGTCAGAAGCGGGCGTTCAGCCAGTCCTCGCATCGCATTGATCCCGGCTAAACCTCCCATGGCTGCCGATTCCGTATAGCCTTCCACGCCTACAAGTTGTCCTGCGAAGAAGGTCGTTCCTCGGGCTTTTAACTGTAGGGTCTCAGTAAGAAGGCGGGGGGCATTAATAAACGTATTGCGATGAAGGCTGCCGTATCTGAGAAATTCCGCCTTCTCTAAGCCGGGTATCATCCGGAGTACCCGGCGCTGTTCCGGATACGTCAGCTTCGTCTGGAATCCGACCATGTTATAGCAAGAGCCATGATGATTCTCCGCACGAAGTTGGACCACGGCATGAGGTCGAATACCGGTTTTGGGATCTTCCAGCCCGACCGGCTTCAGAGGGCCGAATAACATGGTCTGTGGTCCACGCTCGGCCATGACTTCGATCGGAATGCATCCCTCGAAATAGGGAACCTTCTCGAATTCTTTTGGCTGAACTTTGTCGGCTTTCATCAGCGCACCGTAAAAAAGGTCGTAGGTTGCTTGATCCATGGGGCAATTTAAATAGTCGGCCGTGCCTTTGTCATAGCGTGACGCGCGAAACACCCGATCCATATCGATGGAGTCGGCATCGATAATCGGCGAAATGGCATCATAGAAATACAGACTTTTCTCATGAGTGAGCGCGCGAATCGAGCCGGCGAGGCTGTCGGATGTCAACGGCCCCGTCGCGATGACACAGACGCAATCCGTTGGAAGGTCTTTGATTTCCTCATGCAGAATACGAATGTTGGGATGTTCTTCTAAGGTGCGCGTGATGCGTTGGGAGAACTGATCGCGGTCAACCGCAATGGCCGATCCTGCCGGGACACGCACGTCGTCTGCGACACGGATAATCAGCGAATTGAGGCGCCGCATTTCTTCTTTCAGAATGCCAGGCGCGCTTAAGATATCGCCCGATCCAAGGGAATTTGAACAGACGAGCTCAGCCAGAAAGCCCGTTTTATGAGCTGGCGTCGGCTCTTTAGGACGCATTTCGTACAGGGTGACACGGGCCCCTCGCGTAGCCGCCTGCCAGGCGGCCTCCGACCCTGCCAATCCTCCTCCGATTATGACGACATCATCACGCATGTGCTGAATCCTGTGGGCATTCTAAGGACGGGCCGAAAAGGAAGTCAAGTTGATGAGGGTAGCAAGCGCTTGATTTGACGCATCTAAAATAGCTATGTTACACTCGCGCTCCGTGGGCGATTAGCTCAGTGGGAGAGCGCTTCCCTCACACGGAAGAGGCCACTGGTTCGATACCAGTATCGCCCACCATCGTTCTATTCCACCTCTCTAGGCTTATCCCGATCGTTCATTGGACAAAAATTCAGACTAGGGATAGACTTACTTCGTACGTCAGAAGCCACAGAGAGGTGAATGATGCGTGAATCGCGGCTTTTGCTTGGAATGATGTTGGTGGCTGCTGTACTTGCCGGCGGCTGCGCAAGTACTCAGTCGGGGATGCAGTCATATCAGGCTGGCACGGCATGGCCGCTGGACAGCCTCAATTATCTGTACACCGATCCCGTCGCCAATGCGCCTGTTGATGATAATCCGATCCGATGGCTCGGTTTTCTGTTGAATCCTATTGGAGTCGTACTCGATTATGGCGTAAACCGTCCGCTTTACTCACTTGCGTCAGGTTCACCGGCTTTATTTGGATATACGCCTGAAGATGCGGCTCTCCATTCACAGCGCCCAAACCGATCCTACGGGGTTCAATAAGCCGCGGTCGGCCTTTTTTTATACAACATCTGACTCAGCTGTCTGCAATGCTGAAAAGCCCCGATCCCTCTGGATCGGGGCTTTGTGTTTCTGCTCAGCCATGTTGCTCGCAGCGTGCGCTGAGTCCCCTCGGAATCCACTTCCACCCTCCGCCAGCGATTTGACACTACTGATAACGGCCCATCCGTGCGATCAAAAGGATTCCTTCCTCCGGATACATCCTGGTGCCGGCATCAAGCGCGCGCCATGGGGAAGCGGTGAAGAGCTCCAAGTCCTTGTCTCAGAAAGCGCCATCGGAGCAGAAGAGTCCTATTTTTTCGATGAAGACGGCCTGATGGTCGGTGCGGTCTTTATTTTTCGCAACGGCTTAAGCTTAAAGCCCTATCCGGTTCTCCGCCAAACCATCTCCCAGTTGAAGCCCGACACCGAACTTTATCTTTCAGGTGCGAGTCTCGCGGATCATGAAAACTTGAACAGCGGAACGCTCTATTTGACCGGGGATGAAAAGAGTACGACCCAATACGTGATATCCGAAGAGGGTTCAAGTCAGGCATTGGTCATGGTTTCTTTTTCGATCGACCCCTATGTCAGTTTGCTCTCGCCCTACCCCGAGTTTATTGCTCGCCTAGGTGGCGGGCAGGCCAAGAGCAGTCCTATGCCTACCGGGAAAAAGAAAGACGCAAAGGAGCCCTTTCCGTCGCTTCAGCAGTTTGCTCGAGGCCAGAATGCCCAGCTAGGCTATTGCGGCTCACGAGATTACGGCAAAGCTGCTGACGCGTATCGCAAGGCTTTGACGCTGGGATTTACGGATAAGGTGTGGGCTGCGGAAGCGCATCATCGCTTGGGATTGGCTTTGGAAGGCGAAGGTCAACTGAATCAAGCGCGTGAAGAAATGGAGCAGTCGCTGGCCATGCGTCCGAACGCGCCTGAGGTGCTCAATAATCTCGGAACGGTCTATATGAAACTGAAACAACGCGACAAGGCCTTGAAGGTGTTGGAGAAAGCGGTCCTGCTTAGGCCCAACTATCCGCTCGCTCGGTACAATCTTGCCGACAGCTATGAAGAGATCAATGCAAAGCGCGCGATTGGAGAATATGAAACGTACCTAGCGCTTGTGGAGGGAATCCCGGAAGAAGCGGAACGAATTGCACACGTTCAGGAGCGGATCAAGGCGCTACGCCGGTAGAGGTTGGGGCATAGGCAGCCCGACCTCACGCACGTATCTTTTCTTCTTCCTCTTGCTGGGTCTTACATTCTATGCAGAGAGTCGTCACTGGCCGTGCTTTGAGGCGTTTGTAAGGAATTTCTTCCCCGCAACGCTCGCAGATGCCATACGTATTGGTGGCAATGCGTTCCAGCGCCTCGTCGATTTTTTTGAGTAACTTCTGTTCACGCTCTTTCAGCCGAAGCTCGAAGTTAGAGTCGACTTCGGCGGTGGCCTGATCGCTCAGATCAGGGAACGCGGCGAATTCCGGACGATTGGTCAACGCCTCTCCGGCCTCCTGAAGTAATTCCAGTCGCTGGCCCTGAAGATCCTTTCGAATGTCCTCGTATTTCCCGCTATGCTTCGGGGTCTTCTTCGTGGCCATCTTCTTCGGTGTCGGTCGCTTGGATTTCGAAGGTTTAGCTATGCTCTTGGGCATGACACCCCCTTTCTCAGCTTGAAAAGTGGCCCACTATAGCAATCCAAATTCTGATCGTCAATGGTGGCTACGCTGAACAGGAGCAGAGAGGCTCAAAGGTCCCGGCGGCCCTCGATGGACTTCAGTAAGGTCACTTCGTCCGCGTATTCGATATCCATCCCGACGGGAATGCCGTAGGCGATCCGCGTGACTCTCACACCAAAGGGTTTCAGAAGTTTCGTAAGATAAATAGCCGTCGCTTCACCCTCGATCGTGGGATTCGTGGCAAGAATAACTTCGTGGACCTCCCCTTCTTTCAGGCGATCTGCCAGATCTTGTGCACGGATCTCGGAGGGACCGATCCCATCGAGCGGCGACAGCGACCCGAGCAGCACATGGTAGAGCCCACGAAATCCGCCGGCGCGTTCAATCGCGTAAAGCGTACTCGGTTCTTCCACGACGAGGATCTTCGTGCGATCTCGCTTCGGGTCGACGCAAAATTCGCAGAGCTCATGCTCGGCGATATTTCGGCATTGTCGGCAAAACGACAGCCTTTCTTTGACCGCTCGAATGGCCTCCGCCAGCCGTAGCGCTTCGTCCTTTTCGGTTTTGAGAATATGAAACGCCAGGCGTTGCGCCGTCTTCTGGCCTATCCCGGGCAAACGGACCAGTTCACGAATCAGTCGCGTCAGGAGGCCCTGATTGTCAATCCCCATAGTTCAATCGAGGCACGCTGAAAGCTGAAGTGAGGAACGGAGAATGATGAGCGATACACGAACACGATCACTCACATCTCTTGAGCCTCCGTATTGCGTGATCATTCTGGGCTCCACTTCGCTGGTCCCGTTAAAAGAGTCCAGGAATACGCATGCCTCCCGTGATGCCTTTCATCTCATTCGCCATCATATCCTTGGCATTGCGGAGCGCCTCGCCGGTTGCCGCGACAATAAGATCCTGGAGCATGTCCACGTCTCCCGATTTCATGACCTCAGGATCGATCTTGATCGCCACCATTTCCAT
This sequence comes from Nitrospirales bacterium, assembly GCA_040004695.1. Taxonomy (GTDB): domain Bacteria; phylum Nitrospirota; class Nitrospiria; order Nitrospirales; family Nitrospiraceae; genus JAICXS01. The sequence continues at coordinate 12,482 of JBDUAJ010000057.1, forward strand.
GGCGCCATTGGCCGTCACGGTGACCATGCCACCGCCTGCCGTACCTTGCACGGTTTTTACAGCCGCTTGCTCTTGAATTTTTGCCAGTTGCTCTTGCATCGCCTGGGCTTGCTTCATGATATTGCCCATATTACCGAACGGATTCTTAGACATCACGGTGTCTCCTCTCGTGGGGCGGTTTGCCGTACGTCCACCACGTCTCCTCCAAAAGTGGCGAGGGTCTGTTTGACCAGGGGATGGGAACGGGATTGTTCAAGGAGCTGGTGTTTCTGATTGCGCTCTTTCACGGCACGAAGCTCCGCCACGCTGGAGCCAGAGCGCTGCCCGTCATTCAACTCAATGACACAGAGTCGCATCGGTTGGCCGACGAGTTGCGTACAAATTCCGCTGACGACCTGCAACGCTTCTTCCTTTTGCACGCGAGCCAGCGCGACGGACGCCGTGGGGAGATAACCGATCGTCACCTCACCGTTCTCAGCGCTCATAAACGTTGCCATAGCGAGAAATGGACCGATGTTGGGATGCTGCTGTTCGACTCGCTCCACGACCTTTTCCCATGGTAGTGCCTGCTTCAGGGGTGGGTTCGGTGCAGAGCCGATGGAAGTCTTTGGAAAGGCGTGGGGCGGCGATGCAGAAGCAGCTTCCGACCGTGGACGCGTGGACGACATGACTCCGGCGGCTTGCGGCTGAGGGCCTGTCCTGAGTTGAGGCGGGGAGCTTTTAGATAGGGGGCGGATGTCTTCTGAGGGCCGACCGGTGCCTTGCTGAGAAGGCACAGTGCCCTGGCTTCTCATGGGAGTAGTTTGCGGTACACGATGTTCTTTGTGCGCGAGCGCTGGCGGACTCCTGCGCTGAGC
>JBDUAJ010000215.1:0-3881 GCA_040004695.1 Nitrospirales bacterium
AGGGCGTCGCCCTGGAGAAGAGCAAAAGAGTACGACACAGTAAAGAGGGATTGGGCTCGCATTTTCCATCAACGACATTCTTCTTGAAGAGTAGTGATCGCCTTCGACTGCCAAGGTGGTCAACTTGACGCGTCCTACTTGCGCCTTTAGACTGTGCCGCCCGGTGACAACCGTTTCCTTTGTTCCGATTCCTCTGACCCTTAGTAAGCATGCTCTTGCTCTTGAGATGGTCTCTCATCCTTCCCCTGCTTCTCAGTGCCTGGGCAGATCCACTCTGTGCCCAGCCGAGTGGAATCCGGGAAGGCGACGAACCCCCAATTGCTCCATTAATCCCAAAGACTGAGCCCGGGCCGTCGAAACCGGAAGAGAAAAAAGCTATTGAAGGCTTCTTCCAGAAAGGCGGGTACACCTTCATTCCCCTCCCCGCGTTTAGCTATGCGCGCAATGAGCGCTATTGGATCGGCGCCTTCATGCCTATCCTCAAGGAGGACCAGAAGGGCGAATTAAGCACGATCATCACCCCACAGTACCTCTTCAATCCCTTGGTTGGACAGACAGGCACGATCAATGTCCTCCGGTATCCATCTGACACGGCGCAATATGAAATGACCGCGTCCTTATCCGAGCGGATCGCCCGTGACATCGACTTCCGGTACAAGGATGTGGGCGCGGGCGGAGGCCGCTATATCCTCGGGGTGCAAGCCACCTGGTTTAAAAATCCTTTTGAACGGTTTTTTGGATTCGGCAATCACGCGCAGGAGTTGCGCGAAACGAACTATACGTTGCGGGAAGGGCGGGTACATCTGATGGCAGGCATTAATTTAAATGCGGATCTAGCTCTCACGCTGACCGAACGGTACCGAGACGTACGCATCGAACAGGGCGTCGTCAATAGCCTCCCGCAAACCAAGGACGTCTTTGGCCGCGTTGCGGGCATTGAAGGAGCACAGATAGTCGGGCATCGATTGACACTGGTATATGACACCCGCGATCATCAGCGCACGCCGACGAAGGGAAGCTATGTGACGCTGTCCGGAGAATTCAATCAGAACCTCTCGCATGAGGAAGAGAACCAGTGGTTTCGCTATACATTGGACGCCCGCACGCTGCTGCCCCACGGTGACGGTCGGTTCATCTTCGTTCCCCACCTCTTGGTGGACGGCGTCGTCGGCGATCGGTTGCAGACCTTGCCGTCGGGAGAGAGTCAGAAGCGCGGCATCCCGTTCTATGAACGCCCTACGTTAGGCGGTGAGAATACGCTCCGGGCCTTTGGTCAAAATCGGTTTATCAGTAATACGGCGATGCTGGTCAATCTTGAAGAGCGCATTCTGTTAAAAGAAGTGCATATCATGGACTATGCGCTGGACATTCAGGTGGCACCCTTTCTTGATGTAGGCCGCGTCCAGCAGCAATCGCCGGGCGACAAATTCAATCTCAAAAATTGGCAGGCAAATCCGGGGGTGGGGCTGCGTGTGATCGCCAAACCTCACATTGTCGGTCGGGCAGATTTTGCCGTTGGTCGGGACGGATTCAACGCCTTTGTGGGAATCGATTACCCATTCTGATCTCTGATAGTCAGTGGGAAGCAGCTTGGACATGGATGAGGTCACACGTCGTCTCCCGACGACCATGCAGGAGAGAAACCATGCCGTTAGAACAGTTTAGACGCGCATGAAGATTAAGCAGGCGACGCAACAGTATGAGAGGTGGCTGGCCAAGCAAACTCCGCTCGTGAGCAAAGACCTCACGCTCAAACATGCCGTCATGAAACGAGATGCGTTTTCCTTTCTTCGGGCTACATTTTATCGATGGATGCAAGTCTGGACGGAAGCGTGTGTAGACGTTGTCGGGGCACCGTTGGTGCTCGCGGTTGGGGATCTCCATGTTGAAAACTTTGGGACCTGGCGTGATCGTGAAGGGCGCTTGATTTGGGGGATAAACGATTTTGATGAAGCGTCTTCGTTGCCCTATACGAACGATCTGGTGCGCTTGGCTGTCAGCGCGAAGCTCGCTAAACAGACTGATCATCTGTCGATTAAAGCCAAGCATGTTTATGACGCTATTCTGACTGGGTATGCCGAAGGCTTAAGAGCAGGGGGCAGACCATTCGTGCTCGCCGAAAGTCATGGATGGCTTCGTCGTGTGGCGACCAGTAAACTGCGTGACCCAGTGCAGTTTTGGCGGAAGATGGACACGCTGCCTCCAGCCACGGTCGTGCCTGTAGATGCCAGGAAGGCATTGGAACTTCTGATGCCTGACGAGGGCCTCGCGTTTACCATTCGGCGGCGCGTATCGGGATTGGGAAGCCTCGGGCGACTGCGGTTTGTCGCGCTCGCCGACTGGCATGGCGGAAAGATAGCGCGGGAGGCGAAAGCCCTTGGACCTTCAACATGCATCTGGGCACGCAATGGTCAAGGGCCCAACACAATTATGTATCAAGCCATGTTAGATCATGCCGTTCGATGTCGTGACCCTTTTGTCCAGGTGCAGGGCTCCTGGCTGGTGCGACGGCTTTCGCCCTATTGTTCTCGCATCGAACTACCCTCGCTGCCGGAACGACGAGATGAAGGAAAGCTCCTGTATGCGATGGGATGGGAAACCTCCAATGTGCACATAGGAAGCCGGAATGCGAAAGACATTCAGAGGGATCTATTTAAGCGAAAGGCCGACTGGCTTCCTCTGGCGGCTCAAGCCATGGAGAACGCGACCATCATGGATTGGAATGACTGGACGAACACGTAGTCCGCTGCCCATCAAAGCGGCAAGAAGATCTTTCGACCGCTTTTCTATGGCTCAAGCACAGAAATCGCTCTTGAACTGGCGGAGCAGCAGATTGTGTGAGGCAACATCTTCAGATCAAAGAACCAGTAGAAGGGCATCAGCGGAAAAGCCCACATGGCGCTGCCTGCGACCTTTTCTAACTAGGCACATGAGGAGAGCGGCATCAGATGCTGATAGGCCGAGGATGTCCGGCACATTCACGGATATTTAGGAAAGAATCGCTTGGGGGAGCTTTTTGCGCGACGCATAAATTGGGAAGAAGTCGGCTAAGGGCGAGACGATCAGACTTTGCTGTCCACCGTCATAGACGATAGCAATCATCCAGGAGGCCCTCGCGTCACAGACCGATGCCAAACGTCCGCTGCGCTGACTGCCTCATAATCGGCGAGGTTTTTACCGGTTGGGGGCTGGGAAAGGTTTCCTGAGTCTTCCTTCCACATAGCCAACCAAATCTGAGACGGTCACCAGTTTCTGAATGTCTTGGTCATGAATTTCAATATCAAACGCGTCCTCTAAATCAAAAAAGAGTTCGTAGGTATCGACCGAATTCAGACCAAGATCGTTGCGCAGGGACTGCTGTGGCAAAATGGCCGCCGCATCTCGCTTCAGATGGTGTGCGAGTGCATTGCAAATTCGTTCTGCGACTGTCACATCAGGAGCCATGTCTGCATCCGCCTCTCATTTGCGGCACCCTTAGTTTCATGTTACCTCTGCCCCCGTGTTGCCGGCTCATTGTACAACGCTTACCAAAGGAGAACTGTGTTTGTCCTGGCCCTTTGTCGCGATCCGGAGTTGGAAAAATTCGGTCAAGTGTCTCACTACCGCCTGACTCTGTTTATCCACTGTGATGACATGGTAACAGTCCTCAAGCAATATCACCCGTTTGTCCGTCGATGCGATTTGGTCATAAATGAGATAGGCATTGCGTGGACTCGTCATGTCGTCCTCTCGAGCCTGCAGAACAACCGTCGGAGCCGATACGGCCCTCAGCTGATCACACACTCTCGTAATCAGTCGGTCCATATCGGCGAACGTCTTCAACGGAAAGACGGGATATCCGGTTGAGGCGGCCTCCGCACCGCGGACAGCGCGATCCGCCT
>JBDUAJ010000058.1:0-12887 GCA_040004695.1 Nitrospirales bacterium
TTGACGAGGACCTCTTGAGGAGGAACAGCTGGGTGATCAGCAAGGCTTCTGATCAGAGCCGGACATGATACAGTCGGGACCACTGAGAGGGCATCTTCGGGACAGAAAGCCTGACTATCAACGGCTGGGTTGGGTTCAGGGAACGTTGGCACGCCCATAGTCTTAAACACATCACAGATCTGACGGGGGGCCTGTTCTTGCGAGGATGGACAGTCACGCATGTCGGCGCTCTCGGCGGTGGGAGACATGGGAAGCAGGCAGGCATACGCATTAAAACTATACGCCTGGAACAGCAGAACCAACAGAGTGACAAGAATGGCGCGCGACCAAAGCATTTTAACACCTACCTACTAAGAACTTACTCCTCTCTTCGAAGGACTGTCAATTTCATCCCGGACTTGGTGCTCACGATCAGAAGAGGATTGCTATCCCGTCGCGTGAATGGACCCCTACTCTGGTTCGCACCAGATGGTAGCAGACTGGAATATGAGACGTTGAGGGGTCCACAGGCCTTGACAGGGGTACCCTCTACTGGGGCGGGGCGGCGGCCCGGTTGCGCTGCCAGCCTGCGGGGAACGGGGAGGCTCAGTCCTGGCGGTCCTGGCTTTGATCGGCATCTCGATGCGTTATTTAGACCCTTTTACTTTCTCTCAAGTCATGTCGACGTTCCATTTCTTTCAGAGCGTCGATGATTCTCAAATGACGGGTAGAATAAAAGCGCTTCCGATGGCTACTCATCTCCTATCTTCTTCAACCGGCGATCCAATGCAAATCGGGTCAAGCCTAAATGTTTTGCGGTCAGGCTCTTGTTGTAGCCGGCGACGCGCAGGACTTCTTCGATAATGGCCGCATCCACATCGGCGAGCGTTTGTTTGCCCAGGACCATCTCGACGCGGACCATCTGCTGGTCGCCTTGTGGCACCGCCACGGCCGTATGCGTGGCCGCTTCATGGAGTTCCCGTGGCAGATAGCTGGCCGTCAAGGTGCGCCCATGGCAGAAAATCATCGCGCGTTCGATAATGTTTTGTAGTTCACGGATATTGCCGGGATACGCATACCGCTCCAGACTGGCCCGCGCCTCCGCATCGATGTCGGTCACGTCCTTTCCGAATTCCCGTCCGTAATGGACCAGTGCGCGCATCGAGAGCGGCAGGATATCTTCGACGCGTTTCCGTAGCGGCGGCAGCTCAAATGTCACGACGTTAAGCCGGAAGTACAGGTCTTCACGAAATGCTCCGCGTGCGACTTCCTTTTTGAGGTCGCGATTCGTGGCGGCAATCAAGCGAAAATCAGCTGCAATGTCTTCCGTCCCCCCCACTCGCCGAAATGTGCGTTCCTGCAAGACTCGAAGGAGCTTCGCTTGCATTCCCAGATCGAGGTCGCCGATCTCATCGAGAAAGAGCGTGCCACTTTCGGCACGATCCAGGAGGCCCGGCTTACGCTGATGCGCGCCCGTAAAGGCGCCGCGTTCATGTCCGAAGAGTTCGCTTTCAAACAGCTCGCGCGGGATCGCCGTACAGTTGACGCCGACGAATGGAGCTGAGGCTCGATTGCCGTTGTGATGCAAGACGCGCGCTATGAACTCCTTCCCGGTGCCGGTCTCGCCCAGGAGCAGCACGTTACTTTTGGGATTGTGGGAGACCTCCCGAATCTGTGCGACGAGATGTTGCATGGTGGCGCTTTCGGCGATCAGGCCATCCATGGCGTACTGATCGCCTTCGCGCTCCGTTTGATAGGTGACCCGCTGACGCAGGGCGAGCAGTTCGAGTGCTCGATCGATGACTTGGTCGAGACCTTCCAGATCGACGCTCTTGATGACAAAGTCATAGGCGCCCAGCTTCATCGCTTCAACAGCGTCTTGCACCGTGCCATAGGCCGTCAACATGATCACAAGCGACTGCGGCGATTTGGGATGAATGGCTTTCAGTGTGTCGAGCCCCGAGAGCCCTGGCATTTTCAAGTCGAGCAGGATCAGGTCCGGAATATCATGGTCGAGTGCGCTGACCAGCGCGTCGCCCGAGTCAAATCCGGAGACGAGATGCTGACGACGCGCGAGCCGCTTGACGATGGCGGACCGAATCGCTGGTTCATCATCTGTGACGAAAATTGTCGCGCGCATAGTCTCCTATGAAAACGTCGTGAGTCGGGGCTGCTGCCGTAAGGGCAGCCACATTCGTACGGTGGTCCCGTGTCCCGGTTGACTGGTGAGCTGAATATCGCCGGCATGCGCTTCGATAATATTGCGACAGATGGCCAAGCCCAAGCCGGTACCTCTCGATTTCCCCGTGGTAAAGAATGGCTGAAACACATGGGCAAGATCCTGCGAGGAGATGCCGGCGCCTGTGTCAGTGAGGGTCAGGACCATACCCTGTTCCGCAGCGCGCCGCGACTCGAACGCCGCGAGGCTGAGGGTGCCTTCCGTGCCCATCGCCTCAACGGCGTTCTGAACCACATTTAAGAGAACTTGTTTCATTTGATCCCGATCCGCCTGAAGTGCGGGGAGCATCGGATGCAGCGCGCTCCTGACGGTGAGTCCTTTCGCGGCAATCGACGCATCCGATAACTTCAGCACTTCTTGCACGATGTCGATGATATTGAAGACGACGGGCGCCAGTTCCCGAGGACGCGCATAATCGATGATCTGGTTGACGATTCGGTCCAGTCGCCTGGTCTCGTTCAAAATGACATCGAGATCGGCCCGTCGTGGATCGGACGGGTCGACATCATCGCGTAGCAGGGATGCCGTAGATCCGATGCCGACGAGCGGATTGCGTATTTCATGGGCAATGCCGGCCGCGACTTGGCCAAGTGTCGCGAGCCGTTCGGCCCGGCTGAGTTGCGTCTGCATCTGATCCAGGGCGGTGATATCGATGTTGAAGCCTTGATACATGATGAGGCGATTCTGTTCATCCCGGATGGGAATACGCCGGCTCAAAATCTTCCGAACGGTTCCATCGTGATGGAGAAATCGGAAGATCGTTTCATATGGCTTGTTTTCCGTGACGGCCTGGGCAAATTCACTCAACACACGGTCTCGATCTTCAGGGTGAATCTGTTGCCGAAACGTTTCAGGATCGCTCTCCTGATTCGGGTCAAGTCCCGCCAGAATGCGATTGTAGCGGTTGCTGAAGGTGATCGCCATTCCGTTGGTCGTAAAGATCCCGAACGGAGCATGATCCACCAGGCTCCGGTACTTGGACTCCGACGAAGCGAGATCCCGATTGAGGCTCAGCAGATCCGCCTCCGATTGCTGCAGCTTGAGGAAATCGTTGCGCACCTGTTCACTCATGGCGCTCATGACCCGCGTGAGTTCTCCCAATTCATCCCGACGATCCAACACCGCCACGTTCGGTGGAGAGAATCCGGACTTTGACCGCACCGATTTCGCCAGCGTCACCAGCGGGGCGGTAATCGAACGGGCGATCAAATGCAAAGCGAACATCATGAAGACCAGGGCGAGAATGATGCCACCCAGGATATTGCTCGTCATGGAGGTTCTCGCGTCGGACATGTTCGCCAGCGCATCATTGAGCGCGGTCTGTTCGAGATGGTCGAAGCGCGTCATGTGCTCGCGGATCTGCAGCATGATGGCGCGCCCGCGGCCTTCTTCGACATAATGAATGGCCTCAGCCGAATGCCCCTTTCTGGCAGCTTGGATCAAACCGTCCTTTTCACGCATGAGCGTCTTCACCAAGCGCTGAGCCTCCTGCACGATGCCCGCTTGGGGAGGGTGATCGCGCAAGAGCTCCTCGAACTGGTCTCCCACGTTCGCGATATGATCATGGGCGAGGCGGTAAGGCTCAAGAAATCCATCTTGCCGGGTCATGACATACCCGCGAAATCCTGAGTTGAGCTCCAGAACCAATCGCATGTATTCCGATGCCGTGCGCTGTGTGAGGTAGACGCGATTAAGTTGTTCCTCGTCATCGGCAAATGTACGCACGCCCCGGTACGTCAGCACGCTGGAAAGCACGAGGGCAATGAGGGGAATGACGGATGTCAGGAGCAGTTTGCGCTCGATGGGCAGGTTATTGAAAAACCGGAGGATGCGTTGTCGCATGACGGCTTCGGGCTCCAGTGAAGATCATCCTAAGAAGGCGAGCAAAGAAATGCAACGGTGAACGGTGTCATGACGCTCCCTTCGGTATCCTCTCTCTATCATACTAAACGTACGCGTCTGCTTTGCCGATCGCCCAGGACCGCAATGCCTGTTGCCTGTCCTGCCCACCAAGTTTTAGCAAGCTGCTGTTCTACCAAAGAGGAGTTTATTGGTAGCCCCTACCCGCATAATTTAAAGGGGCAGTACGCAGTGTTTTTTGACGGGTCGCGTCCGGCCCAAGTTACCGTGGTGCTGGTATTGGGTAAATGGATAGCAAGGGAAGCGCCAGTTGGAAGACGCTGAATTCAAGGCCTTGAGAGAATAGAGGGAAATGAAAAGAGAGCGCTATTGCACGATGCGCACTGTGCGCAAGATCACTAGAGGCATTGTCATAATTCGATGGCGTCCTATCCTTACAACACGGCCTACACACCCGGCTGCCTTGCGGAGGTCATCTTCATGATCGCGAGTGCTCTTCGCCAGCGTTGATTCCAGTCGCGTCTCCTGACTAATGTAAGGACTGGGGTTTGCATATTACTCCGCTTGGACGGCAGTCCGTCGTTGTTGCGATAGGCCAAGGGAGGCGTGAGGCCATGTCCGACGAGCCGGTTATCAATGGAGAAAGAAGGCTTATCATCTCAGCCACTGAACAATGGGTTCTACTGGCGCGCGCCGTGGAACGATGTGTATGTGTATGACGTGAAATGGCAGAGCTATACGGAAACTGTCGATGCGCTGAGCGCGGACGATCTGCAAGTGACTATCAAGGCGGTCGTCATTTTGAGGCCGATTTCGGAGGAGATTCACTTTTTGGCCCAGGAAGTCGGATCTGATTTCTACGCACGAGTCGTCCGGCCGGAGTTCATGGCCGCCGTGCGCAGTGTCGTCTCCGGTTACCCGATGGTGACCGTCCCCGAAAAGAGCGTGGAGATTGCCAGTACAATTCAAGCGGTGGTGGTGGAGAAACTGAAAGGCCGCCATCTAGAGGTGCAAAGCATCGCGCTGGCCGATGTGGATTTCCCGCAGATCGTTTTGGGTGCGATTGAACAAAAGCAGGCCAAAGAGCAACAGAAGGAACAAAAAGAATTCGAGTTGATCATTGCCGAAAAGGATGCCGAAATCGGCCGCCGCCGCGCACGAGGAGAAGGAGATGGCATTCGGATCCGATCGGAAGGCGAAGCGCAAGGGATGCAGATTCGCGCGGAGGGACAGGCGAGAGCCCAAGAGAAGATTACGAAGACACTGATACCGGAATACCTGCGCTACAAGCTCTATGACAGCCCAAACTCGAAAGTCGTTCTCTTGCCGGACCAGCTCAAGGTCCCGGTGATCATCAATGCTGACTCGGAGCATACCCGGTCGCTGCCTCAGGGGGATTTTGAGTCACGACCGCTCAGACAAGGAGATAACGAATTACGATAACCACCAAGCCAAGCGATCCACGAGGAGGACACGATGTCTTGTGCACGTTGCGGGGGAGCCGTGGTGATTGAGGAATTCCTCGACGAGAAGGGTTCGAGCCTGGGATTTGAAGGCCATCGTTGCCTTAATTGCGGTCACATCGAAGACTCCGTCATCCATACCAACCAAGGGCGGGTGTCCTTTCCACCGTCGCGGTCGGTCAGTCTTGTGGGAAGAGAAAGAAGGTAAGAGGAATTCTCATCGCTCGGTGATGCCTCCTCGCAGGACTGCCAATTTCACCATGGGAAGGAGCGTATCTCGATCAAACGGCTTACGGAGTACGCAGGCATCGCTCAATCTGGCTACTAGCTCTTCCCCCTCATCGAGGTCTTCCGAAATGAGCAGTACGGGTACACTCCATGTCCTTTTCACGATATGCAACAGTTCGAGACCATTCAAACCGGGCATTCGATAGTCGGTAATGACCAGAGCATAGGCGCGGCCTGCAATCGGGCTAAGGCGTCATTCCATCAGACGCCTCAGTAGGCTCATAACCTGAAGATTCTAAACAGCTGCACAGTGCTCGCTGGCCCACTTCGTCGTCATCTACGATCAATACTCTGTTCAATGGATTCCCTAGTGAGGATCTCCGGTAAAGACATCACTGCCGCTGGAATCGTGGGCGTAGAAGATAACGCATAAATCGTGCGCAGGCGCAGCTGTGCCATGACCGTCGCTGAGCGTAGCTTCAGTAGAGTCACATTGTGCCTTGGATTTTGACGACCAGTGTTTTAGAAAGATCGTACGGTGTTGACCGTGCGAAAGCGCTCAATGACTGGATGAGTCCAAGCTAAGAGAGCCATGGAGAGAGGATGGACAGCCGTCATGACGAACTGCAACAATGTAGAAGAAGTTGGTGGACCATCGTTCGACCACAGCGATGAAGAGTAAGGCATGAACATCAAGCTGCAGGACTTCAACGATAAGGCGTTCTCTTTTCATGATGATCCGGTCCTCATCCTGGAGGAGTTTTGGACGCTGGCAGAGCGGAAGACCATCCGTGATGGAATGGACCGAGCCACCTGGATGTCTCTGAAGGACATGCCGCAGGTCTACCGTGATTTTCCAAACTGCGGAAACTGGAAAAAGAGTGAGATCGGTCAGGCGGAAGCGAGGATTTTTCTTCAACGGCTATCTCTATCCTGCATCGTGCAATACATGGAGTCCTTCCCCAACATTATCGGGCGGCATATGAACTTCAATTACTATTCGTATGCTGCCGGCGATGCCCTCTTGACGCATGACGACACCGTACAGCCGTCATCGTCGGTCGGAACGCAACAGAAGTTACCGCCACTGCGCCGTATCGCGGTGGTGGCCTATGTCCATGAAGAATGGCAGCCTGATTGGGGCGGCGAACTTATCATTTACTCCTCACCCGCATCTTCCATACAGCCATCGGGAAATCAGCCGCGTGACCTGTCCGTGACGCACTGTATTCTTCCCAAGCCGGGATCGTTGGTGCTGTTTACCGTTCCTCGATTTCATCGAGTGTGCCGGGTCGATGCCGTATGCGGCGACCATGCTCGCTTGTCCATCGCCGGCTGGTTTATGACCGAGCATCCTCACTGATCCTCCACGCCATTTCTTGTTCGAATCGATCGGGCCCTCTTTACTCTTTGTCTTTAATGTGGCGTTTTTCACCCTCGTCCTCATGTGAAGCGTGTCGGTAGGTGAGAGATTTGCATGGCTGAGACCCATGGTTCTATTTTGGCGTTCATCGCGCGATCAACGGAGGACATTCATGATCACACGCTATAAGGCATTTCTCATGGTGAGCATCGTGGCCGGTCTTATTGGGGGGATGGTTTCGTCCATCCTGTTTGCTGGCAAGCCAGTATGGGCAGACATGCGTTTTCCATCCGTCAGCACCGCCGAAGAGTTTCGCCTGGTAGATGGTCAGGGACGATTGCGCGCGCTGCTCTCATTTTCCGCGGATGGCGAGCCCTATCTCGCCCTCTTGGATCAGCACGAAACTCGAAAGGTATGGTTAGGCTTGTCCAAGGAGTCGGGGCTAGCCATCCGGGACACCGATGGGAAAACTCGGTTGGTGTTGAGCTTAGATGGAGAAGGAGAGCCTACACTCGTATTCCGCGATCGCCAACAGAATACACGCGCCCTTTCAACGGTGGATCAAAATCCAAAGCCGTGATGATGCCGGCAACACACCACTGCCACAAATGAGTCGCCCCGACGTGGCGCGAGAGAGCGCTTGGATCGTGAATTCCCACTGGGCTGAAATAGACGCTCTTGCAATCAACTAGGGGCTGCGTGGGAATTCGTACGATCAGAGGACGAATCGTTCTGGCGATTTTTCTCGTCGGGTGTATTCCGTTATTCATTGGCCTGCTGCTCGCCTCGATGTCGGGCATGCGGTCGCTGAGAAACGTGATCGGCGGAAATTTTCAAGCCATTGCCGTGCAGGCGGCCGATCGAGTGACGATGCTCGTGGAAAGCCAAGTCCAGGCCTTGCGACTGTTGGCGTCCGCTCCGTTACGCGTGCGCCAGCCTGTGTCCGTCGCGAATCTCTCCTATCCAGTTACTCCTCGGTACCTCACGTCATTCGCGAACGTAGTCGTGCGTGGGAACAAGGGACGGATGTCTCCATGCGGTTATTGAATTCCGAATTATCGCGGTTTCTCCTCGAAACGAAGGTCCGCGACGACGACAAGGTGGTGGGACTCATGATCACCGATCGCCACGGCGCGATCGTCGCCGCCAGTTCCGAGCCGGATCGCTATTTTTTCGGTGATGCGCCGTGGTGGCAGGACATTCAGGATGAGCAGTCCGGACATGTCTTCATCAGTGATCTGATCCCGGGTCAGCACGGATCGTTCCGGACTCCGGAAGAGACCATCGATATTGCCGTGCCCATTTTCGACGATCATCAACGTACGATCATCGGCGCCATTAAAGCGTCATACCGTTTTGATGGATTCTTTGCCATGATCAAGGAAATCCGTATCGGGAAAAGGAAGGTGGAGTGAGCGGAGACGCGCGGTGAGCAGAGAGCGATTCCGCACTATTTTTAATCGAGCGCGGGGACAAAGGAAATGGAATGAACAGGATTACAGGAAGTTAGCGCAGTCCGTTCCTGAAAAACGATTGGAATACGATTTGCTCTAGTCGCTTCAGGAGAATGTCTTATGGAGTTAGTCATCGTATCATTTGTGCTGTGGGGCCTGCTGTCGCTGGTATTCGGTCTCATCTGGCCATCTTCTTGAGTCCAGACGGACAAGCAAAATGTTTTCACAGGCCGTTCAGTAGACAGAGTTGGCCCCCATCCGCTGCTTTGACCCGCCTCCACCTCAGTACCGAACGTCTTTCACCGCTTTATAGAATTCCTGAATGTTAGAAGCAGCCGGCCATCCAAGCACTTCAAGCGAATCATTCACATAGGCAGGGGTGCGCATGCCATTCAGCACACACGTGACTCCAGGGGTGCTCGTAAGGACCCACAGCGCCTTTCGCGAGAGAGATTGATGGCGTCGCGATTCGGGCAGGAGAGGGTCGATGACCCTCGTAATGGCCGACGTCTTCTCATGACTTTTCAGCGTGGCTTCTCGACGCATTTCTCGCAACAGTCGGAGCAGCTCGGGCAAGTACCGATCGCGCCATTCCTGCCATTTCTCTGCCATGTCTCCGGTAAAATGTTGCGTCAAGGCGCGCAAGACTTGATTGAGGTGAGGCGCGATCATCTGGTACTCGATCTGTTCCCAGTGCTCCAGGTTTTGAAGCAGCGGTCTTATTCTCGTCAGCTCCGCAGCCCACCTAAAATAATCCTGTGACGGCATGCCTTGTCCTGCGGGTTGAATATGCGGAACGAACGTACTCCGGTATTCTTCCTCAAGCGTCGCGATGCTATCACGCTGGGGGTCGAAGTCGGCCTCCTTCGCTTCCAGTGGAAGGTCGGCGAGGCGCACCATCGCGTTCCCCTTGCCCGGCATGGCATTCAAGGGCCGATTCACCAGGATGGCGATCTGCTCGCGCTGCGCGAGCTCCAATACCGTCTGCCGATGATCCTTCCCGGTGTTGAGCGTGAGGAGAGCGCCGGATTCGAAGAGATTCATGGGCAGCTGAAGCACGCGAAAATGGTGTGCGCCACCGGATGCCGCCTTACGCGCCGCCTCAATCATGCGTGACATGGACGTGGCTTCCGGATCGCCAGGCTCCACCGTACACGTATTCGATGAGACGCCATAATACTGGAGCCGCCCGGCTGCAACCTGGGCCTCGAGATAGGCAAAGGCGGCTTGCAGTCGACCATAAAATTCTTCACGCAACGGCGGCAGATCGATTTGTCCTCGGTGCTTGGCATCGGACAAAAAGTATTCGGCATTGTGTAGGAGCAGCACATCCAGAGTCTGCAGGCCTAAGCGATCGAGCGATAACGCCAGCTGATCGGCCAGAAATTCGGGATGGAGGCAATGCCAAATGCCGTCACCGTATTTGACCATCTCCGGATAGGGATTTCCTGTCTTCTCTCGAGCCTCGGCGGCCTTGAGGGTTGCTCCCTGTACATACCCGATCTTCGAGACGACGATGATCTCCTCTCTTTTCAGCGCGCGTTGGCTCACCAGCCGACCGAGAACACTGCCGACCATACGCTCGCTGTCTCCGTCCATATAATTCGTCGACGTATCGATGAGGTTACAGCCACTAAGGAGCGCCTTGATCAACGCGTCTCGGTGTTCCGGATCTTCAGTGCTGGTGCGATATCCACCGAATCCAAGTCGACTCGTCGTCAGACCCGTGGCGCCGAGAGTCGTGTACCCATGAGTCCTATCAGATGAACCGCCCGGGCTCCCAATCATGCGAACGGCATAGGCCGCTGTGCCACCGCTCGTGGCGCATCCCGGCATTTGTGTTCCCTGCAACGTCTTCGAGGAGGGAGGAGAGGCGGATCCCGCGTCGGCAGAGGAGTGGCCTAGTGCCGAGGCGACAGCAGATGGTTCGGTGATCGGTGTTTGACACGCGAAGTTCCGACACACGTACAACGCCGCCTGTCCATTCATCAAGCCTTTTCCACTCGTGAGCGGATGTTGGGGATCGGGCCCTTGCGGATCGTAATGCGCCATGATTCGGTTGGGGAGATAGTGTCGATTCACCTCCGCGCGTAGGGCCTCATAATGAGAGTCCCCTTGCGTGCCGACGAGCGCCAATTCCACGGGACCGTTGAGCAGGAGATCGACGACGGAAAGGCTCTTGGCAAACGCGCGTGGATACCGGGCGATCTGGCGACCGTACGCGCGAATCGCATTCGTGGCCGCCGTGCGAAACTCGTCGCGCGCATAATGAAAGGACAAGCGGGCCAGAACCATGGCGGCCACCGCATTCCCACTCGGCGTCGCTCCATCAGGTCCTTCGCGGCTTCGGACAATCAATGACTCGTGGTCCTTGGCCGTCGTAAAGAAACCGCCGTGCTCCGCATCAGAGAAGTCGGCGATGATCCGCTCGGCGAGCCGAACCGCCTCATCTAAATACCCTTCGTGGGCTCCGGCTTCGTAGAGATCGATCAACCCTTCGGCGAGACAGGCGTAATCATCCAGGCATGCGTTGAGATGGGCTTTTCCCAGGCGATAGGTGCGATAGAGGCCGTTGTCCGGACGTCTCATCGTACGCAAAAGGAAATCGGCCGCTTCTTCGCCGCCTTCTAAGTATTTGGTGTCGCCAAGGACCCGTGCGCCTTCAGCCATGGCGCTGATCATCATCCCGTTCCAAGCGGTGAGGATCTTATCGTCGAGACCAGGCGGCACGCGTTTGCTTCGGACTTCATAGACCAGGGGTTTCAAGCGATCGATGGCCCGCCGGAGGTCTTCAGGGCTGATGCGCAGATCGCGTGCGACCTCCTCTATCGGTTGCGGAGTATTGGGAATGCTCTTGTGCTCCCAGTTCCCGCCCGGCGTGATGTCATAATAGGCGCAGAAAAGACGTGCCTCGTCATCGGTGGGGACGGCGTGGCGAATCTCTTCCTGCGTCCACACAAAGAATTTTCCCTCGACGCCCTCAGAATCCGCGTCGGTCGCTGAATAGAACCCGCCATCGGGCGACGTCATCTCACGAAGCATATAATCCAGCGTCTCGGTCGCCACCCGTCGATAGTCAGCATCATGTGTGAGCTGCGCGGCTTCCAGATAGGCGCGAGTGAGGAGCGCATTGTCATAGAGCATCTTTTCGAAGTGTGGCACGAGCCACTTTTCATCTGTTGAATACCGGGCGAAGCCGCCGCCAATGTGATCATACATGCCACCTGATGCCATGCCATCAAGGGTTTTCCGCACCATCGTCAAGGTATGTGCATCCCCGGTGCGACGGTAGCGTCGCAGAAGAAACGACAGGCCGGTGGCCGGGGGAAACTTTGGCGCATGACCGAAGCCGCCATGGCGCGCGTCAAATTCTTCCGCATATTGGGTGACGGCCGCATCTAACTCCGTTTCACCGACGGAGAGCGGAGTGCCCACGCGCATCTCATTCTGTAAGCGTGCAGTGATCTCGCCGGCTTGCCGGCGAAGACCTGCAGCGTCGGTGCGCCAGTATTCGGCGACTTTGTTCAGGACGGTGGCGAAGCCCGGGCGCCCCCATCGGTCTGTCGGGGGGAAATAGGTGCCGGCGAAAATAGGTTGCTGCTCCGGTGTCAAAAAGACCGTCATGGGCCAGCCACCCTGTCCTTGATTCAGAGCCAGTGTGGCTTGCATGTAGACCTCATCCAGATCCGGGCGTTCTTCTCGATCCACTTTAATGCAGACGAAGTGCTCGTTCATGAGTGCCGCGATCCGTTCATCTTCAAACGATTCGCGCTCCATCACATGGCACCAGTGACACGCGGAATAGCCGATGGACAGGAGGATAGGCTTGTTCAGGTCGCGCGCTCGTTGCAGGGCGTCGGATCCCCAGGGATACCACTCAACGGGATTATGCGCGTGTTGGAGCAGATAGGGACTGGTTTCTGTGATCAGTCGATTGGCTCTCTTTGATGATGAGTGTGTTGTCATGAATCCACCGTACCATCGGTTTGGAATGGCGGTCAATCTCGAAATCGAGAACGTGAAAATGAAAAAGTTCGGCCCGCAAACTCGCGAAGCGAGCGCGGGCCGAAAGAGAGCTAGGTTAGGCGGATACGGGGCTCGTTACTGTTTAGGTTCGCCTTTTTTCTTGTGGCCCTTCTTTTTGCCGTGGCCTTTCTTTTGTGCTTTCTTCTCGGCTGGAGCGTCTGCGGCCGGAGGAGCGGACTGCATGGCTGGCGGTGCGGCCGGTGTCGGTGCGGTTTCTTGCGCGAACGTTGCGGCAGTGAACACCAAGTAGAGACCACCGCTGGTTCGCCTGCGAG
>JBDUAJ010000059.1:0-12795 GCA_040004695.1 Nitrospirales bacterium
TCGATGACCGCATGCAGATAGTCAGCTACAGTGCTTGGTGGAATGCCTATCGTCATGCCGGGATTCTTCTCTCCGTTGGCGACGACCCAAAGAGCCATCATTAGGATCGTCCCTAGCCCTGCCCTCCACGCTAAGGTCTTCATCATGATGTTTTCTCCTTCCGTCCTCAGTTGTTGTGCCATCAGACACATTATGGAGAGTCTGTATGTCTAGCCTTAGAACGTTAGCCGTGAACAAATACACGTCCTGGATGGGGGATTTTGAATAAACCATTTGGGTAACGGCTTCACGATGGAGAGCTTTTGTATTTTTCAGAAGTTTTTCTGAGAATGCTCTATCCAAACAAAAACCACCAGGGACTCCCCCCTCCTTTAAACCGACCCACACACATGGGACCCATGCCCGTAGCTGACGTGAGGGATAGAACCCTTCGCAAGCCGACCCCGCCGGGTGGGTGTCCGGCCATCCATTCGCAACCTTGTCCTCCGTTAAAGATGCCAGCATGTCAACCTATGCACCGCAACCTTTTTCGCAACTATCCTGCCTATCTTCCCCAATACCCAGCGCAACCCAATGCAACTTGATCCTGTACTAGATGCCGCGCTGTGGGGCTGTAATGAGCCGCCCAGCAAGGCATTCAGCACCTAGTCTGATATCTCTACTTAGGTCTTGAAAACCGGAGTCCTCGCAAGGGGACCGCGAGTTCAAATCTCGCCCCCTCCGCCATAATTCAACAGATCAGGACTTCACGCTCCTTCCCTTTTCGACCGAACGATGCAATCGACGGTATCACTATCACTGTACGGGTCTTCTCTCTGGGTAGACCTGCCGCCTCTTCTGCCGCCAGCCACCATCTCCGCACCTGAGCGTGTCTCGTATGAGACACGCCCTGAGACAGAAGAAGCTCATATTGTTCACGAAGTGTCTTTAACTTCACAGAACCCTTGGATTCTGCTCAAAAGGTCTCGATGCAATGCCTGGCACGTTTCCTGAGTACCTGGTGCATTGGATTGGCAGCGTGTTAACACCCGGTGAAGGGTCTAATATTCGTTGAACGGAGGGTATACATGAGCGAGCATTTGAGCGTGAATGAACTTCGGCGCCGTGCACGCATCACGTTGTCAGTGCCCGTCATGGTGACCAGCTTGGATACCGGAGTGAAGTATCAGGCGATGTGTGACACGCTCGATGTGAGCAGCAATGGAGCGCTCGTGCGGCTGCGTTGCTCCCTTCCCCTTGATACACGTCTTCGTCTGGACATACTCCATAGCAGCCAAGTCACGGAAGCCCGTGTGATCCGTTGCGATAGGGATGGCGCGAGAGCATGGAAGGTTGGGGTCCAGTTACTGCAACAGACTGGAAATTTCTGGGGAGTTAGATCTCCACCCAAAGATTGGGATGGCTCAAGAAGTGGAGATGACGGTCATTGGTATGGATGATGATGTGTGCCGGCTCTTCCGGAGGTTCAACTGAAAAGGCGAAGCACAGGGAAAGCCGACGCTTAGCTGGAGTGCTTACCTTGCTGTAGTGTGGCCTGTAATCGCACGTTGTCGGCTCGTAGTTGTTCCACTTCTTTCTCTAGCGCCATCATTTTCAACTCGCGGTCTACGACCACATCATGAAACTCTTCAAGTTCCTGGACTTTCGCCTCGAGTCTTTCATGCGTCTGCTGAAGTTCATGCACAAGTAGCTCTCGCTCTTCTTCCACTTGTTTACGATCCGTAATGTCTCGCGTAAAGCATCGCGTGTGAACGAAATCGTCGTTCCTCCAGAGGACATTCGACGTGATAAGGACATGCTTGATGGAGCCGTCTTTCGCCCGCAGACGCGCTTCGTAATTCTTGAGCGTCTCCTTGCGGATTAATCGCGCCAGAATGTCCTCGATAACAGGGGTATCGACATGGAATTCGGCGATGTGATGGCCGATATATTCCTCTCGACTATAACCGAGTAAGTCTAATTCAGCTTGATTGGCATTCAGGACAATGCCGTCCGAACCGACAAAGTGTAATCCCACCGCGCCATTCTCAAACAGATCAGTGAAGTCGTACGAGGCATCGAGCTGATTCTCAGGATTGGTGAGCTGCACCACAATCTATCTAAGCGAACAAGTCGCCGTCAACCGTGAGGAGAAAGTGGTACGCTGTCGAAACGCCAACTCCGAACCCTCTTGTGGTGATGATCACTCAACTTACCTTGCCTCATTCCTCTTCCTAATGTAACCATTGGTTACGTTGTGGGCCGGACTTCACCACATGGACCGTCAGATTGTCTATTTCCAAATTCCCTCCTTTGAGATTGCGCTGGCACGACGTCAGGACTCGACATTACGCCACAGACCGGTGGCGATTGCTCCGACCCATCACCCCAGGGCCTCCGTGCGAGAAGTCTCCCCCGAAGCTTACAGCGATGGCCTACGCCCCCGCATGTCCGTCGAGCTGGCTCGACGACTCTGCCCCGCTGTCCGTCTCCTTCCACCTGACTCCACACGGAGCAGCCTCGCCTCTCGCGAGATCCAAAACATCGTGGCCGAATTCGGCTCCGGTGTGCGAGCCTGTTCAACCGGGCCACCTCTTCTTAGATCTCACCGGGACACACCGGCTCTTTGGCCCGGCGGTCGATACGGCCTTTCGCATTGAACGAGAGATCATCCGCCGTCAGAACTTGACCGGCATGGCAGGCATCGGCACGAATAAACTCGTCTCCCATGCCGCAGGTACGATCGTGCAGCCATCGCAACTCTGTGAAATTCGGCCCGGGTTCGAACGAAGCTTCATGGCCACCATTCCAACAGCTCTACTTGGCAATATCTATAATGCGTTCTCTTGCATACATCTAGCGATACTTGAAGATTTAAATCTCCACACCTTAGGCGCCATCGCCGACATTCCCCTCCCCCATCTGCAACTCGTCCTGGGTCCGGCCGCCACCTTGCTGCATGAGTGGGCGCATGGCATCGATCCGTCGCCCGTCCTTCCCGCTGCGCAACAGCCCTGCGTGGAGCGATCGCGCGCGATCTCGCCCGATGAGATCGATGACGGCCGGCTGCGGGGCTTGCTGTATGGACTGTTGGAAGAGATCTGTCGAATCCTCCGCCGGCAACAGCGTGTCTGCGGGCGGCTCACCCTCACCATCCGGCATAGCGACTCTGTAGAAGTCCGCACGCAGCAGCCTGTTGATCCACCGACCTATTGGGAATCCGACCTGTACCCGCACCTCGCGCATCTTTTTTCACGATGTTTCCAGCGACGGATTCGTCTTTGCACCATGACCCTCGGCGCGGAAGTCTTTCGCGCGGAAGCCATTCAATTATCCAGTGAGCCGGCCGGACAGCAATTATCCTTGTTCGACACCGAAGTGCCTCGCGCCATGAAAGACCGGGATCGGTCCCATCGACTGACGCTTGCCCTGGATCGCATTCGCGATCGGTTTGGAGAACCGGCCATTACATGGGGACACGCAGCACTCCGTTGAAAAGGACACGCTTCCATGCCGCCCTTCGTTCATCTCCATGTCCATTCCGAGTATTCACCTATGGAAGGCGTCTCCACTCTTGCCACGCTCTGCAAGGCCGCCACGGTGCACGGCTCAACTGCCATTGCCCTGACTGATACGAATGGCCTCTACGGTGTGATTCGCTTTGTGACCACTGCCCGCGATGCCGGGCTGACCCCGCTCATAGGAGCCGAACTGGTGAGTGGGGCCCATCGAACCGTCATCCTGACAAAGACTCCGGACGGGTATGCCAACCTCTCTCGATTGCTCTCAGACCGCCATTGCGATCCATCTTTCAACTTTTCCGATGCCGTCCGTCGTTTTCGAGCAGGCTTGATCCTCTTGACCGACGATGAACCTGCCCTCATCACCTGGATGCACGATTCGACGGAGGATCTCTACGTGGAGTTAACGCCCGGCCCCAGGATGCACCAGGCGCTCACGTTCAGCCGCCGGACCGGCCTGCCGCCTGTCGCCACTAATCGCGTTCGCTTTCTCCAGCCGGACGGGTTTGTCGTGCATCGTCTGCTGCGAGCTATTGCTTTGAACACGACGCTCTCCCGGCTTCCGCCAGAGGCGTGCTGCGCCCCTACCCATTGGTTCATGCCGCCCGCATTGATGGAAAAACAGTATCCGCACGTCCCTGAGGCGTTGGAGAATACCCTGCGCATTGCCGATGCCTGCCACACGGAGTGGAATTTTGGAAACACGATTTTCCCCGCGTTCCGCCGGCTCCCGGACAATGAGGCCTTTACTCTTCTCCGAGAGAAAACCTATAGAGGCGCGCAACAGCGTTACGGCGGCATTCAGCAAGACATCCGAATGCGAATTGAACAAGAACTGGCCGTCATCCGTGATAAGGGCTTCGCCCATTACTTTCTCATCGTCGATGAAATCGTCCGGCAAGCCCTGCGTACATGCGGCCGAGGTTCGGTGGCGGCCTCCATCGTTTCGTACTGCCTGAATATCACGCACGTCGATCCGATTCGACACCACTTGTTTTTCGAGCGCTTTCTCAATCCCGGCCGCAAAGACCCGCCCGACATCGATATCGATTTTCCGTGGGATGAGCGCGACGATATTCTCGATTGGGTGTTCAAGACGTATGGCGGCGAGCAAGCCGCCATGGTGGCAAATCAAAACACCTTGGGGCTTCGCGCGTCCATCCGCGAAGTCGCGAAGGTCTATGGCATGCCGGCGGATGAAATCGGCCGCACATCGACACTTATTACACGGCGCAAAGATTTTCTCTGGTTCGACCACGCGCCTTCCGCCACGACGTGGGCGCGCGAGCTATGCGCATCACTGCAACTCAAGACTCCATGGCCGGATATTCTTCATGCGGCCGTCTTGGTCCAAAACCATTTTCGCCATCTGTCGCTCCATTGCGGCGGCATCGTCATCGTGCCCGACGAGATCCGACGGTACGTGCCTGTCGAGATGGCGGCAAAGGGCGTGCCGGTGATCCAGTGGGAAAAAGATCAGACCGAAGAAGCCGGCTTGGTGAAGATCGATCTGCTGGGAAATCGATCCCTCGCCGTCATCCGCGATGCGCTTGCAGCCATTGAGCGAAACACCGGCCGGAAGATCGACTATGCCACATGGGATCCGATCGATGATCCTGCCACGCAAGCACTCATCCGTCGAGGGAACACGATCGGGTGTTTTTACATCGAGTCTCCCGCGACGCGGCTGTTGCTGAAAAAGCTCTGGGACGGCATGCCCGCGCATCGCCTTCCCCACGTGAACGTCTTCGAGTATCTCGTCATGGTCTCCTCGCTCGTCCGGCCGGCCGCCAATCCCTTTATTGAAGAATTCATCCGACGCGCGCAAGGAGCACCGGATCACCCCTGGCATCCGCTCTTGAAACCGATCTTGGCCGACACTCACGGCATCATGGTGTACCAGGAAGATGTCACGAAGGTGGCGATGGCGCTCGCCGATTTTTCAGTCGAAGACGCCGACCAACTTCGAAAGGTCATCAGCAAGAAGCATAAGGAGAAGCAGCTTCGAGATTACTACGCTCAATTCTGCGCGGGAGCCGCGAAGAATGGCGCCACGCCGGCCACGATCGAGCTGATCTGGAAGATGATCATGAGCTTTGCCGGGTACAGCTTCTGTAAGCCGCATTCGGCCAGCTATGCGCAGGTCTCCTGCAAGTGTGCCTATCTTCGCGCGTACTACCCTGCCGAATTCATCGCCGCAGTGATCAGCAATCAAGGCGGCTTCTACGCGACATTTGCCTATCTCTCCGAGGCGCGCCGCATGGGACTGACGATCCTGCCGCCGGACGTAAATGACGGCGAGTGGGCCTACACCGGTTCAGGACGAACGATTCGTATGGGATTCATGCAGGTGAAGACGCTGCCCGAAGCACTGGGCACACGCATCGTGAAGGAACGGAATACAGGTGGGTTGTTCAGATCCTTTCAAGATTTTCTCGCGCGGGTGCAGCCCGAGCGGGCTCACGCTCGAGCGCTCATCAAGGCTGGCTGCTGCGATGTCATTGCTGGTGAGTTGACCCGCCCGGCTCTCCTCTGGCGACTCTATGCGGGACGGAAAACGGTTTCCGGCCTCCCAATTCCTGAAGACTATTCCAAGGCACAAAAGCTCGCCCACGAAGCCGAAGCGTTTGGATTCGTCGTGAGTTGTCATCCGCTTCACCTCTATCAAGCCCAGTTCAAGACACTGCGACCCATCCCCGGGTCGGACATGGCCTCATATGTCGGTCGCCATGTCATGATGATCGGTTGGCTGATCACAGAAAAATTTGCCGAGACGAAGGATGGCCTGCCGATGGAATTCGCCACGTTCGAAGATGAAACTGCGCTCTATGATGCGACGATCTTTCCGAAGGTCTATCGCCGTTGTTGCCATCTATTGGCACCCGATCGACCCTATGTACTGAGGGGCTTGATCGAAGAGAGCTTCGGCGTCGTGACCGTGACGGTCACAGACCTACACGGTGTCGGAATACATCAGGATACGACCCAGCCACATCCGTTGGGCAAATGGGATGAAGGCGGCGTGGTATGTTGAATCATGGCGAAACGACCACTCACGCGTTCCGCGGCCGATTTCATTCCACCAAAGCCCACCCTGTCCAACTTACGGCAAGCCGCCAAACAGTGCACCGGGTGCGATCTGTACCAACGGGCCACGCAGACCGTGTTTGGAGAAGGCGCCTCTCATGCCAAGATTGTGTTCGTCGGCGAGCAGCCCGGCGATCAGGAGGATCTGCAGGGTCATCCCTTTGTGGGGCCCGCCGGCCGATTACTCGATAAGGCCCTCGTGGAAGTCGGCATTGCTCGCAACGAGGTCTACATCACAAACGCCGTCAAGCATTTCAAATGGGAGCCACAAGGCAAGCGTCGCAAACATACACACCCATCGGCCGGAGAAATTGCGGCCTGTCGCCCCTGGCTGGCATCTGAGATCAACGCCTTACACCCGCGTATTCTCGTGTGCCTCGGCGCAACGGCCGCGCAGTCAGTCCTGGGCAAGGTGGTTCGTATCCATGAAGCCCGCGGACAGTTCATGAATACGCCATGGGCGCCGGCCACGTAGGTCACGATTCATCCGTCTTCGATTGTTCGCCATCGCGAACGGGCGCAGCAAGAGGCGGAGTATCGACACTTCGTGAAAGACCTCGCGCATATTCGTCGCAAACTGATGGAATACCAACGGAGTGCCGAACCGCCCGGTTAAGCGACCGAAGGTCGAAACAAATCTGGAGTGTCACTCGTTGAAGTTGCGGATGAGACGTATATAAAATGCAATGACATCAGCGTAGTTGTCCACCGCCAGCCGTTCATTGACGCCATGAATCCGCACCGTGTCCTGAGCAGTCACCAGAAGAGGAAGAAATCGGTAGATGTGTTCACTGAGCGATTGGTAGTGGCGCGAGTCCGTCGCGCCCAGGACGAGCCCCGGCGCCACAATCACATCAGGAAATTGCTGGCCGATCGTATGCTGTAGCGTAGTGAACGCCGGTGACTCTATCGGCGAAACGGCGGACGGTTCGCTCATAATCCCAGGGAGACGGCGCACAATCACGCGTGGATCGCCTATGACATGTGTGAGATGTTCGAGGACGCGCTCAATGCTATCGGACGGATGCACGCGAACGTTCACGACAGCCCGTGCCCGTGTAGGCAGCACGTTTTCTTTGCTGCTTCCTTCAAGCATGGTCGCCGCAAACGTGGTCCGGATCAACGCTCGAGTGGGAGCGCTTCGGTCCAGTAGGAGTTTCAGAACCGGGTCGAAGAGCCAGAGATTGGCCAACGCCACCCGGTGTCCAATCGACATCTCCGGGCCGAGAAACTGAAACAGCGCTCCCGCCGGTCCATCCGTGTGCGCAGGCATCGGGTGGGATTCCAACGCATGAATCGCGGACGCCAACATGCCCGCGCTCGTCTGAGCGGGAGGCATTGAAGTATGCCCTCCGGCACTCTCCGCGATCAGTTCCACACTGAGATACCCCTTCTCGGCAAGACCAATCGAAGCAATCGGACGATCGACGCCTGGTACAATGCCCTCGAGAATCGCCATCCCCTCATCGAGAATCAACACGGGACGCACTCCAGTTTTCGCCAACCGTGCGGCAATCGCCTTCGCGCCGGCCTGCCCGCCCACTTCTTCATCATGGCCAAATGCCAGCAACACCGTGCGCCGAGGCGTATAGTGTTGGCGAAGCAAGTGTTCCACCGCTTCCAGAGGCCCGAGTACTGCGACCTTGTCATCCATGGTGCCGCGTCCCCAGATGTAGCCGTTGGCAACGGTTCCGGAGAACGGCGGGTACGTCCATTCCTTCTCCGTCCCTGCCTCGACCGGCACGACATCCAAGTGACCCAGCAGGAGCACGGGGGGAAGCGACGGTTCTGTCCCCACCCACGTGTACAACAGACTGTAGTCGTTGACCAGCTCGCGCTGAAGCGTCCGATGTGTCCCGGGAAACGTCTTGGCGAGATATTGATGCAAGCCGAGAAACGCGTCGCGACTGAACTGCGACCGGTCTTGATAGGAGATGGTCCGAAACGGCAAGGCCTGCGCAAGCCGCGCGGCGGCGGCATTGGCATCGATTTGAAGGGGTGGTTCAGGGGGAACGGGAATCTGTCGAGACGTCAGGGTCAGCGTCCGAAACAGCAGTACGCTACTGAGAAGCAAGACTCCCAGCGTGATCATCAAAAAGAGACGGCGGGAACGTCGCCGCCGCCGTCGTCTTTGCACCTCGCTCAGCATAATGCGGTCTTCTATAACCGGTTCGCATGATCGCCGTCAAACTTGTATGTTCTCTCTCGTTGACGCCACGCTTGATTCCTGTGGCCATGCTCAGTAGAGTGCCTCGCGAATCCCTTGTTCGAGACAGTTTTCAATGATGATCGTGACTCATCGATGATCGACGCCGCCCCGACCCGCATTCGATGGCGCATCGCCGGCCTGCTGTTTGCCATCAGCGTCGTCACCTATATCGACCGCGTCAATATTTCCGTGACCGCTCGCCAGATGATGCCGGCGCTTGGATTGACGGATCTCCAGATGGGCCAGGTCTTTTCGGCGTTCGTGTTCGGCTATGCCTTGTGTCAAATCCCGGGGGGATGGCTGGGGGATCGCTGGGGCGCCAAGCGTGTGCTCACCGTGGCGATTATTTGGTGGTCGATCTGTACGGCGCTGACGGCCGTAGCCGCGGTTCTCCCTCTGGTATACGTAATTGGCCCGCTCGGATCGCTGATCCTCGTGCGTTTTCTGGTCGGCGTCGGTGAGGCGGCGGCGCTGCCGAACTTTAATCGCACAATTGCCAATTGGCTGGGACCGAATGAACGGGGCTTGGGTATCGGGATCGCCATCGGCGGCATCGGCGTCGGCTCCGCCATGACTCCACCGGTTACGGCATGGATTATGGTGAACTTCGGCTGGCAGACCGCGTTCTATGGGGCCGCACTGTTGGGCTTACTCGTTGCCGTGGCATGGTTTCTCTACGCCACCGACCACCCTCGGGACCATCCTCATGTCAATGCGGCGGAAGCAGCGCTGATAGAAACACTGCCGGCTGCGAAGGAGTCGGACGCCGCAATGAGTCCGACTTGGACAATGATCGCCAACACCCCAACAGTCTGGTGGCTCGTGCTGAGCTATAGCTGTCTGGGCTATGTCGCCTATGTGTACATGTCATGGTTCTATCTGTACCTCGTGAACGTGCGCGGCTTCGGAGTCCTGCGCGGCGCGCTGTTCGCCTCAGGCCCGTTTTTAGCCATGGCCGTGTTCTGTCCAGTGGGAGGGTGGGTCACCGATCGGCTGGCTACGCGATGGGGTATCAATCGAGGACGGGCTGTCGTCGGTGGAACCGGAATGGTCTTGGCAGCTGTGTCCATTGTGCTGGGGGCATTTACCGAATCACCATATGCCGCCATCGCGCTCCTGTCATTTGGTGCGGGATGGCTCTACTTTCCGGTCGGTGCGTACTGGTCATCAACGGTCGATCTCTCGCAGCGCCACGCCGGGGCACTCTCCGGCTTCATGAATACGGGCGCGAACCTCGGAGGCGTCCTCTCACCGACTCTCACGCCCTGGTTGGCAGAGCAGATTGGCTGGTCCGGATCGCTCGGGGTCGCCGCTTGTGTAGCGCTTGCAGGCGGATTGATGTGGAGTCAAATCAAACCCGGCGATGGCATTCGGGTGATGAGGTAAAATAGGAGGGGGGTTACTGGAATCGTGGGTGGGCTCTTTCGCAGATGGTACCAGTTCAAAAATCTTCGGAGGTCGGCTGCGGGGCGGCCTGTGCTTTCCCTTTCCAGTGTAACGCTCTTTTTATCAGCGGGACGATTCCTTGATAGGCCAGAACCGCCGAAAGCAACGCGAGGAACAGGGCATCAGTATTAAGGTCATCGTTTTTTCCAAAACGGCTTCGCCATGAAACTGTCTGTCCCCTTACAGGCCCCAGAGAATCCAGGTGCAAATGCCGGCGCTGATGACAAGGAGGTTTCGGTTTGCCACAGGCGAAATAAAAGTCACAGGATCGAAGATTCTGAATTTCAAATGGGGGTCTTTTGCCGCGATCAGGAATTTGCCGCATTCGTGGTTCGTCATGAGCAGACGAACGATTCACTGATCACCCTGATTGATGAGCGGAATATTCACACTGCAGGAGTCATGCTCGACGGCTTCAATTTTAGGACTGATCTCGAGGATTGAAGATGAACAATGGGCATGGAGACGGTGCTCCAACGGGAAACGTGAGATGTACGGCTTGAGATTCAAATGTCCTCATCCCCAAATTCTGA
Organism: Nitrospirales bacterium; assembly: GCA_040004695.1. Lineage (GTDB taxonomy): Bacteria > Nitrospirota > Nitrospiria > Nitrospirales > Nitrospiraceae > JAICXS01. The sequence continues at coordinate 10,776 of JBDUAJ010000059.1, forward strand.
AGGATAATCGCCAGGACGCGACAGTCGTTCAAGGGCCTGCCATCAAGGGTCACTGACCAATGCTTGTCAATATCAGGATGCCGGATATTAAGCACAGCCTCGTTCTTCGAAACGGCATAGCCCATGGCCTTTTTCTGAGAGCCAATCAAATACATGATCAGAGGGGGCACCAGACCAGTGAGCACTGCGCTAGTATAGGCCAGTCAGTTACTCATCTGTCGCTTTTTAGGGGGATGTGAGGCGAGTATGGCTGGCTTCCGTGAGAGCGTAACTGCCGAAAAATGTCTCGAACCCCGTTCTCCTTAGCGATGAGGCTAAGCCGCTCCCTGGCGTCCGGGGCAATCCTCCCTCAACCTTTCCCCGGCTCTTTGTTCGCAGCGAACCGCTGTTATCTTGCGGAAAGATGCCCAGTGCTGCTAAATTCTCGCCCGTGGGAATGCAATTTGAAAAGAAGAATCCGCGGGCCGTCATTTCGACCAAGTTTGGCGACATGCTCATCAAGTTCTACCCGGATGCAGCGCCACGACACGTGGAAAATTTTATCAATCTCGTCAAGATGGGCTTTTACAACGGCATTCGCTTCCACCGGGTCATCCCCGGCTTTATGATCCAAGGCGGCGATCCGACCAGCAAACATCCCGACCGCGAGCTGCATGGCACCGGTGGACCCGGCTATGGTCTTCCTCCCGAACCAAACGATCAGCCGCATAAGCGTGGCGCACTGTCGATGGCAAAAATGCCGCGCGAAAGTAACAGCACTCGCGACTTCAACGATAGTGGCTCCCAGTTCTTCATTTGTGTGGCCGACGCCAGCGGACTCGATCGGCGCTATACGGTGTTCGGCGAAGTATATCGAGGCGTTGAAGTCCTCGATAAAATCGTGGCTCTCCCAAGAGACGAGCGAGACAACCCTCTGGAATCGGTGGACATGACCATCACGGTCAAAGAATAAGCGATGGATTGCCACTTCACTATCTGTTCTCCCCACCGATTGCGCTAGCGTCTCCCTCGATGAGGGCAACACGCATCGACTCGTCCATTTATCTCACGACTCCCGACCCCCAGAAGTGGGGCGCTACCACATTTGGTGTAAGCGCAACCTCTCCCATATATTTCCTAAGACAATGATAGGCAGAGACCAGTCGTAGCCCGCACAATGCCCTTAAAGAGGGCATTATGTTGGCACGCTCGCTGAAGTACTCTTCACGACTTCTCTGGCACGGGACCTGGTTGACCCTGTTAGCAGCGTGCACGCATGTCGGTCAGTCCGATACATCGATGAGTCGTTTCTCTACAGGCCATCTTGAGTCGACTGAGGTCAAGGGCGAAGCCGATTTCTACACCGCGCGGGCCGTGTCCCAGTATCGCGTCAGAGAGTATGCCGGATCGATTGAAGACATTTCGCGCGCGATCGAATTGTCTCCGCAACAACCGGTCGCCTATACGACGCGAGCCACCGTCAAACTTCAGATGGGCGATTATACCGGCGCGATCGCCGACGCCTCGGAATCACTACGCTTGAATCCAAACCAGGCGGACACCTATGTAATTCGGGCCGTTGCGAAATACAACCTCATGGACTATGCAGGCTCGGTCTACGACACGACGGAGGCGATTCGCTTGTCTCCAACGAACGTCTTGGCCTATGCCAATCGGGCGGGCACCAAGCGCAAAATGGGCGATCCGCAGGGAGCATTAGAGGATCTGTCTTGCATGATCACACTGGCCCCGAACAATGCATGGGCTTATTTATTGCGCGGGGCTGTTCATGTGGATGTCGGTGCCTGGGCGGACGCACTTACCGATTACAACCAGGTTATTGCATTGCAATCGGCCGACGCCGACGTCTTGACCAACCGAAGTAACGTCAAAATCCAGCTGGGCGACCTTCATGGAGCACGTCGCGATGCGGATGCAGCCCTCTCGTTTAATCCACAGCACGCCGATGCCTATGTCAATCGTGGATGGGCCAAACTTCTCCAGGAAGACGCACATGGCGCCATCACCGACCTCTCGGAAG
>JBDUAJ010000060.1:0-12739 GCA_040004695.1 Nitrospirales bacterium
AGCGATGCAGTTGAAACAGTGAAGCGCCAACGTGCGGGATGACAGGGTGTCAATCATCGTGAACAATTCGACGCCACGATTCGACAGACGAACGCTCATGGCCGGCGCCATCGGTAATGTACTCGAGTGGTACGACTTTGCGCTCTATGGTTACTTTGCGCCGGTCTTCGCGGCGACGTTTTTCCCGTCTGAGCAGCCCTCAGTGTCGCTGCTCTCTGCCTTTGGCGTATTCGCGATTGGATTTCTCGCCCGACCCTTGGGCGCGTTGCTCTTCGGCTATATTGGCGACACCATAGGACGGCGGGAAGCGCTGGCCTGGTCCGTCATCCTCATGGCCATCCCCACTGTGGTCGTGGGACTGCTGCCGACCTATGCAACGATCGGAATCGCGGCTCCTCTCGCCCTCACGTGTTGTCGGTTTCTCCAAGGATTATCGGTCGGCGGAGAATTCACTGGGTCCGTCACATTTCTCGTGGAGCACGCCGCGCCTTCCCAACGGGGCTACATCGGCAGTTGGGCCGGCTTCAGCGCGCAGGTGGGAGCACTGCTTGGGTCAGGCGTGGGAGCTCTCGTGGCTTGGAACCTGACGGACGAGGCGCTGCATCAGTGGGGATGGCGCATTCCATTCTTGTTGGGAAGCCTGATCGCGTTCGTGGGATGGTATCTGCGCACACGCATTCCGGAATCGCCCGCCTTCGAACAGGTGCGCCAGGCGGGAGCCCTATCTGCCGCTCCTATCCGCGAGGTCTTCACCCATCAACGAGTGGCCATTGCCAGAGTCATCGGCCTCGTCTGGCTCCACGGCGTCGGGTTTTATCTGCTGTATGTCTATCTCACCACTTACCTTTCGACCCTGACGACCGTTCCGCTCGGCACCGTGTTGACCATGAACACCGCTTGCATGTTGCTGTTGGCTGTCTTCATTCCAGTGATGGGCCATCTATCGGATAGGGTCGGGCAAACACCGTTAATGCTCATCGGGGCTGCCGGACTCGCGATCACCGCCTACCCGTCCTTCGTGTGGTTGACCAGCGGCGACCTGCCCCTGGTGTGGGCCGCATACGTGTGGTTGACTGTGCTGATGTCCTGTTATCTCGGACCGTTTTTCGCCGTGGTTGTGACGCTCTTCCCCACGGCGCAACGCTATACCGGCCTTTCGGCCGGCTATAACATCGCGGCAGCCTTATTCGGTGGTACGGCTCCGCTGGTGGCGACTTTGTTAATCGCGTGGAGCGGGAACATTCTAAGTCCGAGTTTGTATTTGAGCCTCTGTGCGCTCATCGCGCTCAGCGTTATCCTGACCCTTCGGAAAGCGCCACCCGGTCACGCGTCGGCATAGGTAAGGCTAGGTACGAATCAACCGTGTACGGAGACGGACCGCTGTCATCCCGATTCATTGGGCACGCCGACGGAGTAGGAAAGCACCTACATCGATCGATCCATCACTCGACTTACGATCTATCATGATCAACGGCATCATAGAGACGTAGGATATTGATGACTCGAATAACGGGAGACTTCTATGCCACAGCGCACGGTCAGATATGCAGTGGTCGGCTTAGGCCACATCGCGCAGGTCGCAGTGCTTCCAGCCTTTGCGCATGCCGCTCAGAATTCGCACGTCACGGCACTGGTATCAGGCAATTCAACAAAACTCAAACAGGTCAGCAAGCGATACGGCATCCCGCATACCTATTCATATCGGGACTATGACCGTTGCTTGAAAGACGGGCATGTGGACGCCGTCTACATCGCTCTGCCGAACAGCATGCATTGCGAGTACGCCGTGCGCGCCGCTCGCGCCGGCATTCATGTGCTGTGCGAAAAGCCGATGGCAGTGACGACAGAAGAATGCCGACAGATGATCAAAGCGGCTACGCAGGCGCGTGTGAAACTCATGGTGGCGTACCGTCTGCACTTCGAGGAAGCGAACATGACGGCGGTTGAGCTGATCCGGTCCGGCAAGCTCGGACCCGTGCGTCTCTTTCATTCCGTCTTTACCATGCAAGTCCGTCCAGGAGATATTCGCGTCAAGCGCAAGTACGGCGGCGGCACGCTCTATGACATTGGCGTGTATTGCATCAATGCCGCCCGATACCTGTTTGGAGAAGAACCGGAGGAAGTGAGCGCCTTTGCCGTTAGTGGCGCCGATCGTCGATTTAAAGAGGTCGATGAAATGACGGGGGCGCTATTGCGATTTCCGCAAGATCGGCTCGCCACGTTTGTCTGCAGCTTCGGCACAACCGACGTGTCGATGTACGAAGTCGTCGGCACCAAAGGTAAGATTCGCGTCGAGCCCGCCTATGAATATGTCGGTGAACTGAAACAGCAGATCACTATGAACGGCAAGACGCGCGAGCGCTCATTCCCCATGCGCGATCAATTCGCGCCGGAACTGCTCTATTTTTCGGAATGCATTCTCACGGGCAGTGATCCCGAGCCGTCCGGCGAGGAAGGGCTCAACGACCTCCGGATTATCGAGGCGCTGTATGAGTCTGCGGAAATGGGGCGGTCGGTCAAGCTGAAAGGAATGGCGACACCCCGCCGACCCACCACGAAGCAAATCATCAAACGCCCGTCCGTCAAAAAACCTCCTCTCGTCCAAGTACAATCGCCGAGCTTATAACGGCACGGTGCACCGAGGGGTCACTGGCCAATGCCTTTGTCCTGTTGTCACCGCCCCAGTCCGGTCGTGGCACGACCGGAAGGAAGCGTGATCGACATGGTCGTCCCCTTTCCAACGGTGCTGTTCACTTCAATGGTCCCGCCGTGCCGGCAGAGAAGGGAGCGTGCTCACTGGGGTCTGTGTCTGAATTCGTTCCTCGCGCATTTTCACGGATATAGGCCACGACTTTGGTCGGACTACACCGGAAGAATAGCGATTGCGTCTAAAAAGGTGCACTCTTATGAGATGGCGACTCTCCGTGTGCTCCTGGTCGATGATAATGCGACGGTGTTGACCGTGCTGGAAGAATTGCTCCGCCGGAACGTCCCCTCCATTATCGTCATGACCGCATCTTCAGGTCAGCACGCTTTGAGCGTGCTTCAAGTCGCAACAGTTGATGTGGTGCTGAGTGACGTCAGCATGCCGGACGGAGATGGTTTCTTTCTGTTAGAAGAAGTGCAGCGCCGGTGGCCATCCCTGCCGGTCGTCTTGATGTCCGGTGAACCCGTCGAAGCCCGTGCCCTCCAGGCCGGGGCGAAAGCGTTTTTTTCCAAACCCCTCGATCCCCAGCGTTTGATCGAAACGCTTACCGCATCAGCCTCTCGCACCATGCGGGTGGTGATCCGGCGAAGCCACGATCAGCCGTCCTGATCGCCCTGATATCCGTACTAGCAAGCTCACCACTTTCCCCTCACTGAAGAACCAGTTACAGTATGATTCACATGAGGATGGGAGGACACAAGGATGACGCTTGAGACGGTGCTGACCATGCTGCTGTATGTCGCGGCGGGATGGATCGCGCTGCTTGGCCTGAGAAGTCTTCAGACCTGGCGTCAGAATCATCAGCATGTGGATCTGGCGACCGGTCTTATTGATGTGTCGGCCTCAACGGTGGGGATTGCGTATCTGGTCTGGTGGCCTTTATTGCTCGCCGTCACATGGATGTGGTTTTTGCCGTTTGTCCAACGATCACAAAGTGAGTAACGCGAGACCATTCTTTTTCTCACCTATTCCTCATGGCTTTGCCGGATACGAACTACGACAAGCCCTGACCCAGAAAGGACAACAGAGATCACGATGAGTCAAAAGAAATACACCGACCGACCCGCATTTGGAATCGACATCGATGGAGTGCTGAGCGATGTCGACGTCATGCTGGACGAACTGGCCATCCAGTACACCGGCAAGCCGTGGCCACGCGAATTCGCGGCCGCCCCGTCGAGCACAACAGAACTCATTCCCGAGCACCTGCTGCAACAGATTTTCGACGAGTTTCACGAGTCGCGTATCCCCCTTTTATCGATTCTCCCCGGTGCACGCGAAGCCTTAGAACATCTCCAGGCCCGCTATCGATTAGTGCTGGTCACCGCCCGACGAGCCACATCCGAAACGCTCACTCGGGGGTGGTTACTCGAACATGGCATTCCCTTCGACGCCCTGTACCATCTCGAAAATAAATGCGCGGTCCCGGAAGCGCTCTCGCTGGCCATCGACGATCATCCCCGACATATCGCCCGCTATCTTGAGCAAGGGATTCGTTGTTTTGTCATGGACTACCCTCGCAATCGGGAGTTAGAGCCGCACCCGCACCTGACGCGCGTGCAGTCCTGGCCACAAGTCATCCAGCAGTTGTCAGGTGACTCATCTCCAACGTACTAGGGACGTCTTTCGTTTCCCCATCTCGCAAACGTGGTCTCGCACAGGAAGAGAAGAGACTGTGCAGCGCGAAGGTGCCACACCCGTCAGCCAGGCGACATGAGATGAGCTGAGAACACAGCGAGGTTGGTGACTATCGAGACGCTTGTGCGGCCCGAACGGTAGAGTGGACGTCACACTGTGGCGTGTCAACGCTGAGGAAAATTCGCGATAGCGCCTGCCATCGGGCGACATCCCGGCTACGAGAAAACACCGTACCCCCGCTGGTGGTTCGACGGAGTGTTTCCCATTCATCGTAGAGCCCACAGAGTGTGAAGCCTGTCTTCGAAGCTTTTCCCGAAGGCGGAGGAAGAACGGCGGTCATGGTGTTGCTATCGCCCTTCAAGCGATCACGAAGGAGCGGCGGCGGCTGCCCATCGGGCGACGCCGTTATTGAGCCTTGAGAGTGATATGGCGAACAGGCCGCATCCGCACGGTTCGTGAAGGAGCCGTCCTCACAGCGGTACATCACCTCTTCGGCCTGAAGGGTTAGGCCAAACCACCCGCTCAGCAGAAGTCCGGTACTAAGGGCAAAAAGCCTGTGTGGAAAAGAATCCAACATGATCCCCGATAGTATGACGGTACCGTATCATGCCCCTGTGTGCAGCCAATCTGCCATCAGGACATGAGGAAGGACCCTTGTCAGCATACACGCTCACAGAGGTCACTGAGAAGAGACCCGAGCCCGGCAAGCAATGCGGTTTTTGACGCGCACCGTGACCTCTTTTTTTGTATCGACTTCCTCGCACACCAACTCACTCTTAACCAGGGCGCGCCGGCTCCAGAACTCACATCGAGGCTCATGCACGACAACTTGTAGATTCCCCTATCTTACGTTTCTCCCATTTCGGTACAATATGCGTTTGGATTTATTCCGAGCAGTGCGTGACGTCATACAATCATGGGAGATGCGCTCCAGGAAGGCCGTTGAAGACCTCTATGAAAACCGATACGAACCACACGCAGATTGCTCCTCCGGCCAGGGGGTTTTCCCCGGGATTCGCCGCACTCGGCCTCGAAGCTAAACTGCTCGCGGCACTCGATGCCTTGGGATACGAGGAACCGACTCCAATCCAGCGGGAAGCCATTCCCCCGCTCCTGGCCGGACAGGATCTGCTGGGACAAGCCGCAACGGGGACCGGCAAAACGGCAGCCTTTACGTTGCCCCTTCTCCAACGCATTACACAACTCGCACGGCGCCCTCATCCGTCCGCGCTCATCCTGGTGCCCACCCGTGAACTCGCGATCCAAGTGGCCGAAGCCGTCAATCGCTATGGCAAGGAATTGCGCATCGCAGTGTTACCTATTTACGGAGGACAGGCCATCGGCCCGCAGTTGCATACGCTCAAACGCGGCGTCGATGTCGTGGTCGCCACACCGGGCCGGGCACTTGATCATATCCGTCGCAACACACTCCAACTCAAACACGTGCAGATCGTCGTGCTGGACGAGGCCGATGAAATGTTGGATATGGGATTCGCGGACGATCTGGATGCCATTCTCGAACAGACCCCCGGTGAACGGCAGACCGCCTTGTTTTCCGCCACCATGCCGCCCCGCATCGCAGCGATCGCGCATCGCCACCTCAAGGACCCGGTCGAGGTCACAATTGCACGTGAGACGGTTCGCGCTGGGACGGCTCCCCGAGTTCGCCAGACCGCGTACGTCGTCCCTAGGCCGCACAAAGTCGCCGCGCTCGGCCGCGTGTTGGACATGGCGAGTCCAACGTCAGCCCTCGTCTTCTGCCGGACTCGACTGGAAGTGGATGAATTGACAGAGATGCTGAAAGGACGCGGCTCTCGCGCCGAGGCGATCCATGGAGGCATGACGCAGGTGCAACGCGATCGCGTGATGAAAGCGTTTCGCTCCGGGAAGACGGACCTGCTCGTGGCGACCGATGTCGCTGCCCGCGGCTTGGATATTCCGCATGTGTCGCATGTGATTAATTTCGATGTTCCATCGGCGCCCGAAGCCTACGTCCATCGCATCGGCCGGACCGGCCGTGCGGGACGTGAAGGCGCGGCGATCACGATCGTCGAACCACGCGAACAGCGGTTGCTCCGAAACATCGAACAACTCACGAAGTCGAAGATCGACGTGGCGAACGTCCCAAGCGTCGCCGATCTCAAAGTGAAGCGGCTGGAATTGACCCGCGCGTCGGTTCAGGACGCGCTCGCGGCAGGCGAACTCGATCTGTTCCAGGTGGTGGTGGAATCACTTGCGGAGAAACATGATCCGAGAGATGTGGCGGCCGCGGCCATCAAACTTGTGTATCAGGCAAACGGTGAAGGACGCGCAGAAGCAGAGATTCCGACCGCGTCGGCTCGTAGAGAGGACGCCAGCGAGATGTCCCGGCGTCATGCGCCCCACTCTATGGACAGGGCGCGCGACGCGAAGACCGGCGAGCGCTCAGGAAGTCCTTACGGCAGGACCGGTCGGTCGGCTTCCCCGTCCACCATGACCAAATTGCATATCGCCGCCGGCCGGGCGGCCGGCATCCGACCAGGGGATCTTGTTGGAGCGATCGCAAATGAGGCCGGCTTAGATTCCCGTGTCCTCGGCGCCATCGAGATGACTGACAAGTTTTCTCTGGTTGAGGTCCCCGAGGAAATGGCCGACGGGATCATCGACGCCCTCAGCCGAACCCGGATCAAAGGGCACAAAGTCGCCGTCAGGGTATACCGGCAGTAGAACCCATTTCAGCAGCCATCTTGTGGTCATCAGTGCTTGCGGCTATAGCGAATCTCCATCATCTTCATCTCCTGACCGCTCTTGTCCGTGCCATCGTGATGGTCTTCCCATTATCGCCGGGCCGGACCCTTCGAAGAAATAGATGCCGGTGCCCATGGAATCCATCCAGGTGGCCATATACTTCTTAGTGTGGTTGTCGTAGCCGGTCACGCCCATGCCGTACAAGGAACAGGTTCCTTGCAATCCAGGCAGGATTTACTGTTTGACGTCGACGGCTTTCATCCCAATGATGCGGGTTACAGCTAAATCGCCCGCCTGCTTTTCGAAAAGATTGCCATTGATTGGCCCGAAGTAGTCCTGCACCACGCTCTTCACCAGTGCACACGCACCTGGAAGAATACAGCGGGGGGAGCAGTGTGATAGTCATCGCGCACCCTGTCGCGATTCTTGACTCCATAATCCGGCACATTCTAAAGTTTCACTATGCGCACATTACCGGTTCTGATCGCCCTGCTGTTTGGCCTTTCCTCGGTAAGCGAGGCGGCATTGTTGTGCTGGAAGGATCAGACGACCCTGCGGTGCGACATCACCCCTGATGACTGGGATGCAGAGACTGAACGGCATTACATGGAAGAGCGGGAAGCGTTGGCGGCTTCGGGAGCGAACTCCTTGCCTTCCCATGAACCCACCTTTGATCCTAGGACGACTGATTCGTCTGCCTCACCATTGGACGTCTCGCCGCCCGCTCAGTACTATGATTGCCACGTCGCAGAAGTCACTTCGGACGGCATTCCGACGGTGACCTGCACGCCGTAGTCTTGTTCCGAAGCGACGCATGGTGCGAGGCGACTCGGCCTGCTTCATCGCGAGGCTGGATCACGGCAGGTATGCCGACGTGTGACGTACTCCAACATGCCAGGGAAGATCAGAACCGGAGGTAATTGGACAAACGGCTCTCGTGCGGCGAGCCTCAGTCACCTCTATGGACCTTACCAACTCTACGTATTTCACCTTCTTGTCCATCCTTTAAACGAGGTGTCACAATGAAGGGCCATGCGACTCTCTTGCGTCATGCTCCTTTGCTCCCTACTTCTTGGCGTGGGATGCAGCACACCGCCTCCTATCTCGCCTGGCACGCTCGCCAAAGAACGCGCGCGGCAGGACGTGGATCGATTAAACGCCCGTATCGTGCTCGCCTACCAAAAACGCCAGGAGACTCTCACGCGGGTCCAGGATCTTCAGACCAGACTTCGGCATCCAGGCTTATCACCTAAGGAACGTGCAGGCTATCAGGTGGATCTGGATGAAGCGAACCGCCAGGTTACGGACGTGTCCGAGCACGTCGCAGAATTAGAGGAAGAATTGCGCCAGGAATGGGACGTCTATCGTACGCTCTACGGCACGAGGCCGCGGCTGGCCGGACCGTTGCATCGGTAGGAGGACTGAAACAGGTTGGCCGCAGACCTACGGCCTTCTCGATGGTAGGCGGCTACAAGGCAGCGGACGCTTTGGGTCAGCCGCGCTTCTCGTTCGCACCTTTATCTCTTGGCGTATACAGGCATTTCGCTTCACTGCGGTGCGTCTAGCGTTCCGCAGGTTCTAGCAGGCGTTCGATTGCGGCGGCAAGGTCAAGGCGGTCGAACGGCTTCAGGATAAAACCATCCACTCCAGCTTGCATCGCTTGATGCTCAGCCTCTTCATCTCCATGGCCGGTAATGACGAGAATGGGCATCGCTGGGAGCATTGCTTTGATCTGACGGACAAGCGCCAGACCATTCATCCTGGGCATGTTCACGTCAGTGATGACGAGATCGTAATGGCCTGATTGAATGTGTGCTAACGCGGCCTCGGCTGAATCGCAGGCGGTCACCGTCACTTGCATGACCCGCAGTTCAATCGTACGTGGCAGAACATCTAACAAGGCAGAGTCATCATCGACGAGCAGAATCTGACGTGTGGGGAGGGCGGAGACTTCAGAAGCATTAGAAGTAGTTTGGCATCCCATAGCATGTATCCCTGTCTAAAGTCCCACCAGAAATCCATTTATCTTGAAGGTCGAATTTGATGCTTCACGTAAGAGTCCTTGCCGTCGAATTGTCGTCCAATTGAGCAACAACAGCAAGATGGGAGAAGTATCTAGTGACATGCTGTGGATTCGGAAGGCTCCCTAAGTGACGACCGGTTCGATGCCACAGGACGCTGCTCGGAAATCGGACCAATATTGGGGGCTAGGATTTGGCCTTCATTTCCTTGCCGGGAGGATCTTGTCTAAATCGTGGAGGTAGTGCTCAAGACAGGATGGACACATCCCATGGCTGAATTCAACGCCGGCATGTCGATGGAGATACGTTTCCATTTTATGCCAGGCCCCGTCATCATCGCGTATTTGTTTGCAGTAGGAGCAGATGGGGATCAATTCGCGAAGCTCGGCGTTCTCGGCCGCGAGGCGAATGTGAATGAGGGCCACAGCTGCTGCCATCCACATGGCTACCACCGCGATGACATAATTACTGAGCACGATCGCTGGAATGCCACCCTGTGGTGAAAGAAAATAGGCAAGGATGGTCAGCACAGTGCACAGAACAGCGACAGCCACCACGAGGCGCCGTTTCGTATCTTCCGCGCAGGAGAGCAAGCCGGTGAGATAGATAGGGCCACCATAGAGCATCCCGCCGACAATTCCGACCGGCGTTAGGAAGTCAAGAATGGCCGTCCCCCCGATCGTGAAGACCACAATCGAGAGAAGTGCAATCCGTTGCTTCCTTCCAGATTGGGTAGGACTTCGTGAGTCATCCATGAAGGTACGTCACTATGACTCACCGCCACGGTCAAGGACTTCATTATCTAAGGAGAGAGTACGCCGATCTGGCGGTGCCTAGTCGGCCTTGCACACTCTAAACGGCGAGATCATCGCAGCACAGAACACGCTACGGAAGTGGGTTGCCGCACCATCTCGCTTGGAACAGGAGCATCATCGCCTTTCTGAAAGTAGACGGAGTCTAATCGCGATGAAGTGACGCGCACACGTCCTATGTGCAGCTCTTGAATGTTCTTTCATTGCCTCGGATCTCCCGTCATGGACCGGCCGCGGAGTGCGCGAATACATCTCACGCCATCCGATTTCGCACAGACATCACAGCCCCTTCCATTTTGACTGAAGCGCCTGCATATGTGAAGCCACTAAGGCGTGCTTCCCTTGAGGATACGCGTGGCGCCCCCGGAGTACTGCCCACAACAGCAACGCTGCTGCTAACGTAAAACAGATGATGCTGAGCACATCCTCCATGGCGCGCCTCCTTGTGAACCTACACAGCCTTAACTATATCGACTTTGGCCAGGGACGGAAGAATGACGCTTGAAATATCCCGTCTTGTAAAAAGAGTTGCCTGTACAACACGCCGTATGATGGTCATACGAAACTCGCCACGCGAGCCGTTTCGTATTCGCTCCTCGGCGTCATCGAGATGCCCTTCAAGGCCACCACGTCTTGCTTCACCTGGCTCATCCGCTTCGTGAAAAGAAGGCTCGTTATCGCTACGAGCAGAAAGACGAGTCCGATGCCGAGCAAGCCGTTGGCTTCGCCGATTGATTGTGTCACCCATCCAAAGAACCAAATGCCCAATAGCGAAGTAGTCATGGCCATGGAGGTATAAAAACCCATGACGCGGCCAAGCATCGAGAGCGGCGAAAGCTCTTGCAACATGCCCCAGGCGACAGGCGTGAGCGTACCGAGCCCCGCTCCGACAATCGCCATGAGCGTAAAGGCGACACTCGGCTTGGTGGTCGAGAGCAGGAGGATGAGCGCCACGCCGGCCGCACAACTGGAGGCAGTCACAAGGTATAGGCGAGCGCGCAGAGACCATCGGGATACGGAAAGCAGGGCGAGGGAGACGACCAGGAAACCCACACCGAGGGAAGACCACAAATATCCCACCTCGATCGGACCGAAATGGAACAGACTTCTTCCGTAGACCGGCAACAACGTCGTCAGCGCTGCGGAGCCGAAGGTATACAGCGACGCAATGATCACCAGCCGTATCAGTGTCGGTGACGCGCGAAAAGTGAATCGAAAGGCATCAAGCATGGCCATCGATAGACGTGGGGTGACGGCGCCTGGAGCGCTCGTCACGGAACTAAATCGCATGGGTAGTAACAAGACGACGGAGGCGAGATAGGTAAGCGTATTGAGGGACAGCACATCTTTCGGACCGAGTGCCGCGATGCCGATCCCGCTCAGGACGGGACCCAGGATGATGCCGATGCTCGTCGTGCTTTGCAGCATCGCATTGCCGGCGGTAAAATACTGAGCCGGTACCAGAAAAGGCACCGAGGCGGAGAGGGCCGGCGTAAAAACCGCCGAGGCCAGGCCATATAAGAAGACGAGCAGATAGAGGACGTCAACCGTGAGCGCGTCGCTGGGAAGAAGCCACGGGACGACCCCTAAGATGATCCCCCGCAATAAATCTGTGATGACTAAAATGGGTTTCTTCGGCAGCCGATCGACGAGAAGGCCGATCAGCGGCGCACACACGATGGAAGAGACTGTCTGCAGAATCCCAACGACCGTGGTCTGCAACGCGGAACCGGTCACCGAATAGACAAACCACAGGAGAGCCAGCTTCGTGATCCCATCGGCGACTTGTGAAAGGAGCTGGCTCGTCCATAAACATTTGAGGTTTCGCGTCAGCAAAAAAGCGGTCCTCTTGTCAGAAAAATAGGAAGTGAGCACATTCTATCACTGACTCTCAATCACGCAAGAGCGTGAGATGGCCTAGTTGTTTGGGCTTATTGCTGCTCGCTGATTGCTCTGAGGAACCGAGAGCGCTATCTTACGCTAGCCGGATAGCAACGGCAAACCTCTACCTAAACGTTCTTCATGGCAGCCGGGCTAACAAACTATACCGAGCAATTGGAGCAGAGACGAGGACGCCCCTCGGCGCCCTTCGTCGTCCCTCATGCGGCGGCTCGTAAGTGAGTGTCCGAACTCTATCGGCTCTGCCCGCCGGTTTCCGTCTCCGACCCCAACGAGCGGCGATCGCCCGACGAGGCACCGCGCGCTAAATACTTAAGCGTCGTGGCGCGGCCATTATCATCTATTTCAACCTTTACGCGATCACCTGCTTGAAAATTGCACGTCCCAATGCGAAAGCCTGAACCGCGAGCCGTTTCATCTTGTCGCTGTCCTTGAGCCATTTGTTGCTCACTTGCTTGGGGGGCTTGCTCCTTTGCCGGCATGCGGTCGCTACTGATCACCTCCGACGATTTACGCGAGTCGCCTTGTGACGAAGCCGCCGCACAATCCAGGTTCGTGTCTTTATTGACCACTAAACTGACCTCCTCTCCCGACTTTCCACTAATCTGATACGTTTCACCATCAATTTTTAGTATTTCGCCTTCTACCGAGGAAGGAAGTTGAGGAATGGATTTTGAGGATTTAATTTTTGACACGTCCGGCTCTTTTTCGGTCTTTTCCATATCAGACACAGACCCCGGCACGGGAACCCCCATGGCATTGCCACCCGGCCCCATCTGCTCCTCGACCTTTGGTTGGCCTGACTGCTTACCCTGCCCGGCCTCTACACTGCCGATTCCAACACACATCACGCTTACCGCAACGACTGTTGTCAATACGTGCTGTCTGTTCATACGATCCCTCCTTCGTGGCTATGCGAGAGCCCGATAGGCCCC
>JBDUAJ010000061.1:0-12592 GCA_040004695.1 Nitrospirales bacterium
AGGGGATTGAGGTCGACACATTTACGTTTAAGCTGGATGAAGTCGATCGCGCGATCCTGGATGGCGAAGAGAACGGTTTTGCGCGAGTGCATGTGAAGAAGGGGACGGATCAGCTTGTGGGTGCCACGATCGTCGCCGCGCATGCGGGCGAGATGATCAGCGAATTGACGGTGGCGATGAAAGCCGGCAAGGGCTTGAGTATGATTACGGGCACCATTCATCCGTATCCCACGCAAGCGGAGGTTATAAAAAAGGTGGCGAATGCGTGGAGGAAGACGACGTTGAGCGAGGGGAAGAAGAAGGTGTTGAGCAAGTGGTTTGAATGGAGTCGGTGAAGAGAGGAGGGCGGTCGAGCTGACCCCGGTGCTCCCAGAGCGCGCACGATACGACTGTGCTCGCTCGATGGGCGCAATAGGGTCAGCCCGACCGTCCTCCTCAAGATGAGTAACAAGATACACCACTCGCTCATTGGAGAAGAGAAATGGGGAAAATGAATGAAAAAGGAAAACTGCTCGCAGAGCGCGCACCTGGAGAGAAAACACGTGGCGAGGGCAAAAGAGATGTTGCGCAAGTGGTTTGAATGGAGTCGATAGGAGGGGCAGACTGCCTCGGCTCCGTGCTCGCACACCGCGCACACTCCGAAGGTGCTCGGTGCATGCGCGCAATGGAGCCAAGGCAGCCAGCCCCCTTCTTGTCCCTTGCTTGTTGAAATGGAAGGAGATGAAGAGAAAGAAGAAAGACTGCTCGCAGAGCGCGCACGTCAGAAGTGCTGGGGCGGGTGGGTGAGACAGGCGCGCAGGACGATGTGCAGTCTTAAAACCTGATGAGAAACAAAAATCACAGGGCGGTATGTGCACTCTTATTGCTGGTGATGTCTAGCTTGCCCGGCGCTGTATTGGCTCAGTCCGATGGTGTTCTTGAGGTCGGGAAGTTTTCGGCGGCGGCGCCGGGGACGGAATTTCCGGAGAATTGGAAACCGCTGACGTTTCCCAAGATCAAGCGGCACACCATCTACACACTGGTGCGTGATGGACAGGAGGTGGTTGTGAAGGCGGTGAGTGACGCGTCATCGTCGGGTTTGACCCGCGAAATCACGATCGATCCCAAGGAATATCCGATTGTCCAATGGCGATGGAGGGTGGCTCATGTGCTCAAGAAGAGCGACGTGACTCGGAAGGACGGCGACGATTATCCGGCTCGGCTGTATATCACGTTTGCGTACGATTCGAGCAGAGTCGGCTTCCTTGAGAAAGCGAAATATGAAACGGCTCGGCTCCTGTACGGGCAATACCCTCCGCTCGGCGCGTTGAACTATATCTGGGACAGCAAAGCCTCGAAAGGCACGATCGTGCCGAATCCGTACACGGATCGCGCCATGATGATCGTTTTGGAAAGCGGCTCGGTGGATGTGAATCGATGGGTTGTCGAAGAACGGAACATCTACGCGGACTATGAGAAGGCTTTTGGCGAAGAACCACCCCTGATCTCGGGAGTGGCGATCATGACGGATACCGACAATACGGGCGAGGCAGCCACGGCATATTATGGCGACATCGTGTTTAAAAAGGCAGAACACTAGCAGGCTGTTGAAAAAAACCACCAGCTTTGTTCTCGCTCGCTCACAACCTCAACGTACCGCACGGGTACGCTTCGGCTTCTCGTTAGCTGCGGCCGCCACAGGGAAAGGCACGTCTTGGCGTGTCGGGGCTGGGTGGGTGAGACACCGGTTTTTTGAACAGCCTGCACCGATCTTGTGAATCATGGCGATGAACCCTTGCAGATGCACCTTAGCAATCCTCGTGGTCCTCGTCATCGGCGTCCAGTCCGCGTGCTCGTCCGCCCCTCGATCATTTGCTCCGACCGACCCGATCCCGCCGTCCGAATTTAGCTATCGGTATTGGGAGGAGATTCTTCGCGCCTATGTAAAAGACGGGGTGGTGAACTATCCCGCGATCGCCGAGGATGATCGGTTTCAGCTCTTCATTTGGCAATTGGACCGGTTTATTCCGAACACGCTTCCCTCGCGGCCACACAGCCTGGCGTTCTGGATTAATGTCTATAACGCGTTCGCGATGAAAGGCATCGTCGACGGCTATTCGCCGCAGACCTTGTGGGGACGCTATCGGTACTTCATTGCCCGCGATTATCACGTCGGAGGACGGCCCATCAACCTGTATGATCTTGAGCGGGATCTCTTGATCCCTGACTTTCGCGATCCTCGTATTCACTTCGCCATCGTCTGCGCCTCCCGTTCTTGTCCGAAGCTGACCTCGCAGGCGTACTCGGCAGAGCGGTTGGATGATCAGCTGGACGACAGCGCGCGGAGCTTTATTAATGATGCGGGAAGGAATCGATTCGATCGCACGCAGAAGGTCGCCTACCTGTCGAAAATCTTTGAGTGGTTCGAACACGATTTTGCAGGACATTCCGGCTCGCTCCTCAAGTATGTCGCGCAATACGTGATCGATCCTGACCTGGCGCAAGAACTGAAGACCGACCGCTATCGAATTGAATTTGTCGACTACGATTGGACCCTCAACGGGATTCCCTATGCTCGTCGCTCCTGACGAACGAGTGCCGATCGCCCGACTCTTGCAATTTCTGGAACACGGCGAGCGGTTGGCGCACGACTGCGCGCGGGCGCAGGCTGCGTTGGCGCCTGTGCCGAGCATGCGTCGATTCTTGTTGAGTCAAGCCCGGCAAGAGGCGTCCCATTCGCTGGTCTTCCAAGGCGCGATCTTATGGCTCGCGCCGCGAAAAGTCGGCACGGGTCCGTTGCTTCCTGCCTTGGATCGGTATCGTGAACTGATTGACGGCGCCATCGCACAGAAGAATTTTCTGGAGACGTTGCTGGCTGAACAGGTGATCTTGGAAGGGTTAGGGGAGTCGATTCTGGGACGTATCGAAGAAGGGCTCGTCACACGGGCTGCACCCCTCGGCCGTTTGCGTCGTATGCTCTTGCATCAAGAACAAGCTCATCATGAGTTTGGAGAGCGTATCCTGGAACGGGCGATAGCGGCAGGCGAGACGTCGGTCGACTCATTACGCGGTCACGGTCAGAAATATATGGCCTTGACCGACGAAATGGTGGGGACGTTGGGAGATCTGTTCGAATCGATCGATGAGCATCCTGAACGGTATCTCTCACAGGCCAAGCGAACATGGCCGGCTTGGTTGATGACACCTGTTGACGGGAAAGACAAGAGGGAATGGCAACAGCCATGATCTCCATCGTCATTCCCACGCTCAATGAAGAAAAAGCGCTGCCGGCGACGTTGCGTGGCGTGCGCGAACAAGAAGGCGACTATGAGGTCATCGTCGTGGATGGCGGGAGTCAGGATCGGACACAACAGCTCGTCCAGGCTGACCCCAGTATTCAACTGCTCACCGCTCCGAAAGGCCGCGCGTCACAGATGAATGCAGGCGCGGCGGCGGCTCGTGGCGAATGGCTCTTGTTTTTGCACGCCGATACCCTCTTGCCCGTTCGTGCACTGAAGCGGCTCAATGAGTTCGAGAACGATCCCACCATTCAAGCCGGTGGTTTTCTGCATCGGTTTTCAGGGGATGACTGGCGATTGCGAATGATCTCGTGGCTGGACAACTTCCGCTGCCGACGAACGCGAATCATGTACGGCGACCAAGCCTTGTTCGTGCGTCGCGGACTGTTTCGGCAACTCGGCGGCTTTCCCGACCAGCCGATCCTCGAAGATGTGGCCTTTTGTGAACAGCTCGTTCGTGTCGCGCGGCCGGTGCTGCTGTCCCCCCCGGTGGTGACCGATCCGCGCAAGTTCGTCACCATGGGGGTTTGGCGAAGCTTGGCCCGCGTCATTCTCATTATCCTGCACGTCGAGTTGCACCTGCCCTTTCTTCCGCGCGTCTTTTTTCAGGATATCCGCTGACGGTTGAGGCCTCAGCGATCCACCTCCAATCGATGACGCTATGCGTCCGGCGCGATTCTATAGTGATGGTAGCTTGGGTCGTAATCGTCCCACGGCGATCTGTTTCTTAGTATGGGAGGCTGCGAACAAGTGAGGGGGCATTTAATGTCGTTCAAGGTCTGTTCTATAAGCATGAGAACACATAGGAAACTCTCTCTGCTGAAGAACTTAGGAGGGCATGGTTCGTGTAGATTATGTCGAACAAGGCGGTTTGTACGGAGCTGAGTGGAGAGTAGCCGTAGGGGTTGGAGCCCGTCTCGTTAATTGACAAATTTTTAGGTGCCGCTGATACTTTTAACTGATCCGTATTGTGCATCATGGTGCTTTATATGCGTGTCTGAATCGAGCATGGACTCATCTTTTCATGATTCAAAACCACAACATCACCGTCCTGATCGCGAATGCGGAAGCCGAGGAGGTCAAAACGATCACGATCGGCTTCCGCGCCGTATTCCCAGGCTGTCGCGTAGAGACGATCTATTCAGCCGATGACATCTTGGACTGGGTGTCACGGCATGAGTGGCAGGTCGTGTTTCTGGATGAACCGCTGCTTCAGTCGGCCGCGATGACCGTCATTCCAGAAATCCGGAAACGCCTTCCGACGAGCGCTATTATTCTGCAAACCGACCGCAACGATATCTCAACCGCTATGCAGGCGATCCGGGCGGGCGCCGATCATTGTTTCTACAAAAAGTCGCCCACATTCTCGACTGAGTTTCCTGCCGCGGCGAAAGCCCTGCTCGACAAGCAAGGCCAACCGGCTCAGCTGGTGGATCGATCCGCCGAGGCATACCTACGGCTATCCGAGGAAATGACGGAGATCGTGTATGAACTGGATAATGAGGGCCGCTTCATCAATGTCGGCCCTGGCGTGGTCAAATTGTTGGGATATACGCCGGAAGAACTGATCGGCACACATTTCTCGAAGGTGATTCCAGACGAGGAACGACAGTTGGCCGAGCATCGGCTCAATGAACGGCGAACCGGCGATCGGGCGACCCGCAATATGGAGCTTCGTCTGAAACCGAAAGAGTCGGGCGAGACGCAGAGCGAAGCGGTTGAGGTGGAGCTGACGGCCATGGGCCGTTACAATCAACAGCGTCAAATAATGGGCACTGTCGGTGTCATTCGCGATATCCGTGGTCATAAGCAGGTCATTCAGCAACGCGAGGAACAATTACGGCAGCAATTTCAACAACGCGAAGAGCAACTTGGTCAGGAATACCACCAGTGGGAGCAGCAGATCGAGCGGGAGTTGCAACATCGAGAAGAAGAAATGCAGCGGCAGTACCTGCAGCGCGAAGAGCAGCTTGCGCAAGAACATGAGCGCGTAAGATCAGACATGCAACAAGAGGTGGAGCGCCGGCGAGCGTTGCAGCAGCAAGAGAAGGAACACCTTCAAGAATTGCAGCGCCGCGAAGAGGAGCTGCGGCAGAAGGTCAAGAGGAAAGAAGAGCAGCTCGCGCAGGAGCAGAGCCGGTTACAAACGGAAATGCACAAGGAACTGGAGCATCAACGCCAAGAACTGCAGCGGCGGGAAGAAGAGTTGCGGCTGGAACTGCTTCAGCAAGAAGAACGCTTCAATCAGGAAAAGGCCAAGGTCGATGTCTATCTGGAAGAAGAACTGAAACATCGCGAAATCCAATTACGGGAGGACTACCAGCGGCAAGTCGAAGCGTTGAGCCAGGAGCGACATCGGTTGGAAACCGAATTGGAACAGAAACTCAAACAGCAGCAGGAGCAGTTGCGGCAGGATGCTCACCAGCAGGAAGAGAAACTCCATGTGGAACGACAGGAATTGGAAATCGAACTGGAGCGCGTGCTGCAACAGCAGAATCATCAGAATTCATGCGGGACCGTACTGATCGTCGAACCGCAGACAACCGTGTTGGGAGTGACGCGAGCGCTCCTCCAGCAGCACGGGTATGTGGTAGTCGAAGCCCCCTCAGCGTCAGAAGCCATGTCCATTTGCAAAGCATTCAAGAACCCAATCCATCTGTTGCTGACGGATGTGGCAAGGGCTGGCACGATCACGCTGGAGCTCGCCGGCCGATTCATAGCGATACGTCCCGAAATGAAAATCCTCTTTTTGTCCGGCTATGCGACCGACTCTAAGACCCATGAGGATCTCCTCAATCGTGGGATTGCATTCCTCCCTAGACCATTCACCCCGGACACGCTCATCCGAAAGATTGCCGATATCGTTGACGTCACCGACATGACCGTCGTCGATGTTGAGTCCATCCGGCTCTCCGCCCTGCCATAGCATTCACTACCTTTACAATCGAAGTTCCCGCTGCTCCACTGTACCTGCGTTCGATCCGCGCTAGCCTGGATTAATTCATGAATGCCGTCGCGAAGCCCCGTATTGCACCCGCCCACCCCAGGCGCGCCAAGACGCGCTCCTTCCGTGGGCTTCTCGCAGGGCGCATGGCGCAATGAATAAAGAGCGCCACGTCTGTGCGCGCCGGCGAGTTGGTGAGCCGGCCGGTTCTTGATACGGTGATCCATGGCGGTCCGTCGAGGAGGCCGAACGAGAAAAGCCGCGCCGGGCGAGAGGATCGGCCGCTGTAGTGGGTATTCATGAAAATCCGGGCTAGGGGCAATAGGGTGCTCCAATGGCGGTAAAGATTCGCGAGAGAGACATCCACCGCGGCACGTCTTGAGTATTCGCAAATGTGACGCCCCCGCCACTCCGGAGGTTGAGCACTTGCCATTCCTTATATAAGTTGCAAATCGAAGCCGGATCGGGCAACTGCGCCGTCTTGGCGGCAGGCCCACCAAGGAGGGCGCGCATGGAGGCCAACGACGCGCCTTCCGGCAAGACCAGCACCGTGCCCTTGGGTTCGTACGGCTCGCACATGCGTTCCGCCACATTCGTAAATGTCCCGTCATCGCAACGGAACATCGGCTCGTTTGCCGAGGCGGGAAGTGTCGACAATGGGAGGAGAAGCATCGTCGCGACTGTCCATATCACTATCATCATCGGCATAAGGCACCTCAGGGTTAAGAGTACAAGACAGCGTTCATTCATTGATCTAAGCTTCACCGTCTATCTCCGCACAAGACCATACACAGTCTTACCCTCCATGCCGCCGAGTCGGTATACGTGACTGGTGAAAAAACGTAATGGAAAAGGGGTGGAGTGCGTGTAGGGATAATCGGAAGCTTGGGACGCCGCAGAAAGGGAGGCCGTGCTGTGTCTATTTCAGTACTGCGGCGATGCGCTCACCGACATAACGGGAAAACGGCAGTGAACACGTGAACGCCGGCGACACGGCGTTGAGGACGTGCATCGATCCCCCATCGCCTTCCAGAATAAAATCCATTTCAAGTTTGCGCTGCTTGAGATCAAGCAATTGTGCGCGAATGCCGGGAGGTCCCCACTTCTGAAAATGATCGAGCCGAACGCCCTCGAGCAAGGCCCCGGCTTGAGAGACCAGTCGGGCGCGTGAGTATTTCGCGATCTCTCGCATGGCCAGCCGCTTGAAGTCGAAGGCTGACAGCGCAATGAGCCCAAACGTTCGGATGAGGATTTCAGCGAACTCAACCAATTTGAACCCGCGATATCCTTGGTATTGCTCTCGCCACAGGGCGGGAATAGCGGTCGGGCCAATCTTGGCATGCCCGTTCACGGTCACGGTAAAGTGGACGCCCAAAAAGGGATTCGCCAAATCGGGGACCGGATAGATGTTCGTTCTCAAGGCGCCGGGGGATTGATTCGAGTACAGATACAACCCTTTAAATGGCAAAATTCGATACCGCTCGGAAAACCCGAAATCACGGGCGATGCGATCGGCATACAGCCCTGCGGCATTCACCACATACCCGGCTTGATAGGTCCCGGCCGTCGTCTCGATGGATGCTCCCCGACGGCGGAGGTACTGACTCCCGCACTCAATGATGACATCCTCTCGAATGGCATCAGCCTTCATCGCTTCGAGCACTCGACGTGGATCAACCGTGGATGTCGTCGGAGAGAACAAGGCCCGCTCACAGGTTTTCACCCGCGGTTCAATGGTCTTCGCATCCTGCTCGGAGATGTCATCAAGCGCGATGCCGTTGGCGTGCCCACGCCGGAGGAGTTCATCAAGCGCCGGA
Source organism: Nitrospirales bacterium (assembly GCA_040004695.1). Classification (GTDB taxonomy): domain Bacteria; phylum Nitrospirota; class Nitrospiria; order Nitrospirales; family Nitrospiraceae; genus JAICXS01. Next base: position 8,040 of record JBDUAJ010000061.1, read on the forward strand.
TGGTCACGCTGATCTCTTGCCACCACCAACTTCCCACACCGATTGATCGGAAGCCCTTTTTGCTCGCAGTACGCCGTGAGTTCCTGATTCCCCCCGCGTGTGAATGCCGCCTTGAGAGACTGGGGGGCATAGTAGAATCCGGCATGAAGCACGCCGCTGTTCCGGCCGCTCGCATGGAGTCCGCAGTCCGATTCCTTTTCAATCAACGTGACGCGCGAATCTCCATACCGTCGTCGTAAGTCGCGAGCGATATTCAAGCCGATGACGCCGCCGCCGATGACCAGGAAATCCGTCGTCTTTGTCGCGCTGATCATCGTTGTACGGCGCTTTTTCCCATGTTCGAGTGATTCCTGCACGGTTTCGGATTCCGTGTCGTCAAGATGGAGCAAAGAGCCGAAGCGCTGTCATTGTATTGGTCTCTTCATAGAGTGTCACTATGCGACGGCATTCTGTAGTGAACGACAGTCACATGATCATGTTCCCCTTCGCAGAGCCCCTGGTCAACAAGCCGGCCGTCTGGTTGCCGGTCTTTTCTCCCGAGTGCTATAGTTCAGCGCCATGGTACGACAAGACTATTATACGATCCTCGGCGTGTCCCGGCATGCGTCCGATGAGGATATCAAAAAAGCGTATCGAAAGCTCGTCTTCCAATATCATCCGGACCGGAATCCCGATGATACGGAGGCCGAGGTTAAGATACGAGAACTCAATGCCGCCTATGAGATCCTCGGCGATTCCGAAGGCCGACGGACTTATGAACGACTCAAATTCGGCGAGACGGTTGTTGATGACTCGCCCGATCTTGGCCTCCTGCTCAAGCAGATGGAAGATAAACTGTTTGATGAAGGGCGCAGAGAGCTGTTTGCGGTACTGATCAAGCAGGGGGCTCGAATCAAATCGGAGCTGGCCGTTATTCGAGATCGGACCGTTGCAGCGCAAGGCTACGATACGTTTCACGAGCAGATCGTCCTTGACCGTGCGAGAGAGGTGTTGGCGGATTTCATGACTCCGGAGATGGAGGCGAGAGGAAAACGGCTTCTGGATGTCGCGGTTCAGATGATGATCTCGCAGCAGGTCGTTGGGAAACAGGACGAGCACGGCATCCATGCCATGCGGGATCGCTTCCAACGCGTCTTTGAAGAAGGAGAGTGTCACGGCTTTGCACAAGCCTTAGAGCTGTGGTATGTGCGGCGATGAGCAGCTTTCAGCCATCAGCACTCAGCGACAGAAAACCTTCCGACTCAGTCTTCGACCTCTAGCTGATTGCTGAACGCTAATCGCTGATGGCTGTCTCCTCTAGAAGTGGAGGGCGACGCCGAAGGTCATGTGGTGCGCCTGGATCGTTTCGTTCCGCGTCGAGTCGAACACGAAGGAGTGGTCAGCATAGGTGAATTTGTATTCCCCAAAGATCGCCACATGTCGGACAATAAAAATCTTGATGCCCGCCAGTCCCTGAACCAGCAGGGCCGAATTACTGTCCTCTGAACCGTCCGTCAGGCGCATGGTCGCATGTTGCACGCCACCTCCCACGCCCAAATAGGGATACCACCGGCCATGGGGGAGTGCCTCCGTGATGCCATATGGGATCCGGAACAGCGCATTCACGGCAATGGTACGGACTCCGACCTCATTCTTGTTCACAAACGCGCTCCGTACCGCCACGCCTTGCGACATGCCGCTGGCGCTCACGGTTTGCGCGCGGGTATCGGCGGAAAAGCGAGTGTGATCGATTTCGATGCCCAGGTCGAATCCGTTTTTCGGCCGCAACGCTGTGGTCCACGCAGTCAACTTCATGCCGTACGAGCCCGAGCTGTCCAATTTCACATCTTGGGCCGTGAAATTGGTCGACTGCGTCGCATTGGTCTGATTGACCGTGGTGGCCAGGGGAATCGCGAACCCGGCGAATCCGGACATCGAGATATCATAGAGATCGTCGGCGAATGCGCTTGAAAGCACAGTCGTTGCCAGCATGAAAGTCAGGACGCAGGCCAACCCCCAACGATACCACCAAGCCATATATCCCCTCCGCTTGTTATACGGTTGACCCTCAGGGAACCGAGACCGTTTTCTGAATGATCGGCGACGCGAGTATAGCATCCTGCGTGTTGAGTGCTATTTAGATTTTCCGGCTTGTAGGGATAGCACCGATAGCCGTTCTCCCCAAAGTCGATACATGATCTCTGGCATCTCTGATAGGAATAATAGGAGGTATGGCCTATGACGTAAGATGAGGGTAGGGTTTCCAATAGAGACGCAATGGACATCGTAATTTAGGTTTCAAAATACCATGAGGAATAAGAGGACCTGCTTGCCGCGTTCCGGGAACGATCGGATCATTGTGCGGTGGTTGGGCGTCCTGATGATTCTCGTGGCCGCTCCTCCAGGATGGGGGCATGACGCCGCGGTGAATCCCGTCGGACAGGTCACGGCGGTGCAGGGAAGAGTCATCGTGGCTCATTCAGGCGACAGCAAGCCGTTACGAGTCAACGTGCCCGATGAAATCGTCCCCCATGATGTCATTCAAACCGATGGCAAGTCTCGATCGAAAATTTTGTTTCAGGACGATACGCTGTTGACTATTGGCGAGAACAGCATTGTGGAAATCGCGGAGCATACCTATGACTCCAGCGTCGATATCCGCAGCGTCACCCTGAAGCTGGCAGAGGGCAAACTGCGCGCCTTGGTCGGCCGCATTTTCGGCGGGCAGGGTTCGACGTTCATCGTGCGGACGCCGACGGCGTTTGCCGCATCTCAAGGGACGTATTTCGTCGTGTGGACCGATGGAGCGATGAGCGGTGTCGCGAATATCGGAACGACCGGTCAAGTCTCTTTCACGTCCGGCAGTCGGACCGTGGTGCTGAATCCGGGCCAGTTTACTGTGGCGGCCGCACATACCGCGCCTGCCACGCCGAGTTCACTTGTCGGAGCGCCGGCCGACGTCAACCAGGCCGTGGCGTTGACTGAGTTTAAAGACGCCTTTATTTCAGAGTCTGCAAAGGACGTCCTCAGAGGTCTCGACCGTCGGCGGGAACCTGTCGCTGCCATGCAGTGGAGCAATCTGGCCGCGATGCATACGCCGCCTGCCGTTATTTCAGGCGCTGTCACTCCGCCGGTCATACCGCCGCCGCCTGTCCACGCCACGCCGGTATCACCACCAGCTCCCCCGGCGTCTCCTCCTCGGCCGGTTGCACCACCAAGTCCTCCGCCGACTCCTCCGACTCCTCCTCCGATTCCACCGCCACCGCCGCCTCCGACTATCCGCTAAGCTGCAGTGCTGAGTGCCAAGTGCTGAGTCCTAAGTGATTAAGACAAAACAACGACTGATTTGTTTAAAGTGTGTTCTTAGATTTCAATCCTAAGTTCAGCACTCAGCACTTAGCACTACTGAGAGAGGGGACCGCTCACGAATCGACCGGCTTGCATCACGCCGAGGAGTTTGTCTCGAACGCGCAGCACCGTCACCCGTTTAAGGGGATTACCGTCCACGACGAGCAGATCGGCATCCTTGCCGGGTTCAATCGTGCCGAGAGTCTGAGCCAATCCCAACAGAGCGGCCGCGGCTGATGTTCCGGCTGCAATAGCATCCATGGGCGTCATGCCGAGAGCCACCATCCGTTCCAGTTCCTGCGCGTTCTCTCCATGATAGTTAAACGGCGTCCCGGCGTCTGTGCCGAGAGCGATGTTGATCCCGGCTCGCGCGGCCTTCTTAAAGCTGGCTTCATGACGAGCTTGCATGGATTTGGCTTTCGTGAGCGCCGATTCGGGGATTCCACATGTCAGGCCACAGTCGGCCGTCGTGGCCAGGGCAGAGAGAGTCGGGACCATGAACACTCCATATTCCCGCATGAGGCCTGCCGCTTCCTCATCCATGAGCGTCGCATGCTCAATGGAGTGTGTGCCGGCCTTGATGGCGTTCTTCATGCCCTCTGCGCCGTGTGCGTGTGCCGCGACGCGGCATCCGGCGCGCCGTGCTTCCGCCATGCCGGCAGCGAGCTCCTCAGGGGTCATTTGTGCACACTCCGGGGATGTACCCGGCGTCAGGACACCGCCCGAGGCGATGAACTTCACGACCTCGGCACCGGCCGCCAATTGTTCTCTCACCGCTCTGACGACCTCCACCGGACCATCGGCTTCACGGCCGATGAAGCGGGCGTGACCGCCGGTCATGCAAATTGCCAGGCCGGCCGCCGAAATGCGGGGGCCCGGGAGCAGTCCATCGGCAATGGCCCGTTTAAGCGCGAAGATCGAATGATCCCGGCAGCCGACATCCCGTACGGTGGTGAATCCGGCTTCTAGGGTGTGTCGAGCGAATTGTGAAGCCTTGAGTGTCGTGAAGGCAGGAGGATCGTGCTCGATTGTGTGTACCACATCCGCTTCGGCGCCGAGGCACAAATGGACGTGACAGTCGATCAGGCCCGGCAGCACCGTCAGGCCGCGAACGTCGGGGATCTCTGCGCCGTGAGGCACGGAAATCTCAGTGTCCGGCCCGACCGCAGCAATCCGATTGCCTTGAATCAAGACCGTCATACGCTCCCGCGCGCCACCTCGGCCGT
>JBDUAJ010000216.1:0-3680 GCA_040004695.1 Nitrospirales bacterium
AAATGGAAAGCACAAATTCTCTTCTAATCCATTCGGCTAGATGCTCGCTTCCGTTTGAGCCGGCCGCTTCTTAGTCTTTCCCATCCTCACCTCACCTGGGACGTCACCCATTGGTTCATTCAACATCTGCTAACACCACTTCCGTGAACATATTCCCCCAGCAAGTCAGGCTCCTGTATAGCGGTGGTATTGAAGGACTCCTGGCAACTACGATTAATGCTCCTATTCTGGCCTATATACAGCGAGACGTCATTGCTGGACCAATCGTAGGATGGTGGCTCGTGTATATGGCTACGGTGACGTTGGCTCGCGCCGCCTTGGTGTATCAGTATTGGCGATTGCAAAATACCGACATGAGCGCGGCTCGATGGAGCCGTGCGTATGGCATGGGAGCTGCGCTCGCCGGGCTGGGATGGGGAGCGGCCGGCATAGTCCTCTATCCGCCGGACTCCATTCCGCATCAGGTGTTTCTCGTCTTTATGCTCGGGGGGATGGCAGCAGGCGCTGTCGCCGTCTTAACGTCGAGAATGGAAATTTTTCTCGTATTCTTTCTGCTCACATTGCTCCCGATCATTGGACAGTTGGTCAGGCAGCCCGGCGAACTCCCTCTGACAATGGGAGGAGTCCTGCTCATCTTCATGTCAGCGTTATTGTTCACCGCGCGCCGCATGCACTACACGATCGCCTCCTCGTTCACGCTCCGCGCCGAAAATACCGGTCTCGTCCGGTATCTGACTTCTGTCAACGTACAAGCCGAACAACTCAATACAGAACTGAAAGGAGAAATTCAGCAGCGCGAACAGACCGAAGCGGCGTTACAGGCCAGCCACGAGCAGCTCTTGCAATCTCAAAAAATGGAGGCCATAGGACAATTGGCCGGTGGAATTGCCCACGATTTTAATAACCTGATTTTGGTTATTAATGGCTATAGCGAACTGCTCTTGGACGAGCTGAAGTCTGATGAGAAAAAACGCCTCAAGGTCGAACAGATCAAGCAAGCCGGCGATCGGGCTGCCGCCTTGACTAAAAAGATGTTGGCATTCAGTAGACGACAAGTCACCCACCCCCGGCCGATCGATCTCAATGCGGTCGTGTCTAACATTACGCCAATGCTCAGCCGATTGATCGGTGAGTCGATCCATTTCGTCGCGAAACTGCCCCCTGTCGGTCAGGTGAAAGCAGACCCGATGCAAATCGAACAAGTCATCATGAATTTGGTCCTCAACGCGAGGGACGCCATGCCACATGGAGGCACGCTCTCCATCGAAACTTCCAACGTCGAACTCGACCACATCTACACCGATCAACATCGAGGCTCGCAGGTCGGCACCTATGTTCAGCTCACCGTGCGGGACACCGGCACGGGGATGGATGCCGAAACGAAGCGGCGAGTCTTCGAACCGTTTTTTACGACGAAGGAGGTCGGAAAGGGAACTGGCCTTGGCCTATCGGTCGTATACGGGATTATTAAGCAAAGCGGTGGCTACATCGAAGTGACCAGTGAGTCTCATTCGGGCTCGCTCTTTAAAGTCTATTTGCCTCGGTTGAGTTCAGCTGTTGCGCTCTCACATCCGCCGATGCCAAGGCGCTCGTTGGCAACGGGCCGTGAAAGTATCTTGGTCGTAGAAGATGAACAAGCCGTGAGAAGCCTTATTTCAAGCATGCTCAAGCAGCAGGGATATGACGTGCGCGAGGCATCGGATGGCGACGAAGCGCTTCGCACGGTCGAACAGGCCAGTGTGATCCATCTTTTAATGACGGATCTCGTGATGCCCCGCTTAGGAGGGTGTGAGCTGGCTCAACGCCTCCGCTTGCAACGGCCGCAAGTCAAAGTCCTGTATATGTCCGGGTATTCTGACGACACGCTGCTACGGCAGGAGGGGCTCCCGGTGGGAGCCAATTTTCTTCAAAAACCGTTTACGCCCGAAGTCTTGTCCTGCAAAGTTCGTGAGGTATTGGACACGCCCGGAACCGACGTGCACGAGGAATCAACCACGAGGTAATCTGAGAACGTTTCGATGACTGAGGTAATACGTTTGTCGATTCTTCAGTCCTTGCTTAATGACCCAAAGCTGATTGGACGGTCTGACCGATTTCAGCAGGATTTCTCACGACTCGAACGCCCGCGGCTTCGAGCACTTGCATCTTCTCCGTTGCCGTCCCCTTGCCCCCAGTGATAATCGCGCCGGCATGACCCATGCGACGCCCAGGAGGCGCGGTGATGCCGGCGATAAAACTGATCACCGGCTTTTTGATGTTCTGCTTAATAAAGGCCGCGGCCTTATCTTCCGCATCGCCGCCAATCTCCCCGATCATGACCACAGCCTCCGTCTCAGTATCCTTTTCAAACAGCGCCAGGAGATCGATATAGCCTGTTCCAATGATCGGATCGCCGCCGATCCCGATGCACGTGGTCTCCCCCAACCCTAAATTCGTCAACTGGTTCACGGCCTCATAGGTCAAGGTGCCGCTGCGCGAAATCACACCGACTCGGCCTTTCTTATGAATGAACCCCGGCATAATGCCGATCTTGCACTCATCGGCCGTAATGATCCCCGGACAGTTGGGGCCAATCAGCCGCACCTCGCGCCCGCGCAAGGCCCGCTTCACCTTCACCATATCGTTGACTGGAATACCTTCCGTGATGCAGACCACTAACCGAATACCGGCATCAGCCGCTTCGAGAATCGCGTCGGCGGCAAATGACGGCGGCACGAAGATTAACGACGTATCGCACTGGGTCTTCTTCACGGCGTCCCGCACCGTATTGAAGACCGGAATGCCTTCGACCTCTTGTCCCGCCTTCCCAGGCGTCACTCCGGCGACCATCTGCGTCCCATACGCCTTGCATTGGGTCGCATGGAACGACCCTTCTTTCCCGGTAATCCCCTGCACCACTACCCTCGTCGATTTATTGACCAAAATGCTCACGGCTTCCTCTTTTATCTCGTTTTATGCTTTCGAGCCGACGGCTACCTCAATTAAGTAACGGGTGTGACGGCTGGATTTCGCTGACTGCGCACGTCCAACGAGCACATTCTAATCGTGCGCGTTGCGCGAGCACCAGGCGAAGTCCTGTCGTCGCATCCCACCACTATGCCGTTGCCGCCTTTGCCATTTTTTTTCCCGTCACCGCCACAATCTTCTGCGCCGCTTCCCACAAGTCTGTGGCCACATCGACTTTGAGACCCGACTCCGACAGCAGCTTCCGTCCTTCTTCCGCATTCGTACCCTGCAATCGGACAACTACCGGGATCTTGATGTTCACTTCCTTCGCGGCCTCAATCACGCCATGTGCAATGCGCTCACATCGAACGATGCCGCCAAAGATATTGATGAAAATGCCTTTGACGTTCTTGTCTTTCAGCAGAATCCGGAATCCTGCCGCCACCGTTTCCTTGGTCGCCCCGCCGCCGACATCCAAAAAATTCGCCGGCTCACTGCCGGCCAGCTTAATCACATCCATCGTCGCCATCGCCAAACCCGCTCCATTCACCATGCAGCCGATGTTGCCGTCCAGCTTGACGTAATTCAGATTGTTATTCGTGGCCTCGATTTCTAACGGCTCTTCTTCATTGAGATCTCGCATGCCGCGGACATCTTCGTGTTTGAAGAGCGCATTGTCATCGAACGAGACCTTGCCATCGAGCGCAATTAATCGCTTATCGTTGGTGATGACC
>JBDUAJ010000062.1:0-12406 GCA_040004695.1 Nitrospirales bacterium
GTTCCCATCGCATCATCAAGCTGAAGCGCCGCGAGATCTACAAGAGTCCGTAGCCTGTCGAGCTCTGCCTCTGACGGAATGTCTAATGGCTCCGTTACGCTCCACGCTTGAACGGCAGGACCAACGGCAATGTTGAATCCACCTTCGGTGAGCCGAGCCACTTCCAACGATCGCGCGAGCACCTCCATGGTGTCGCGGCTGATGTTCACAGGCTCCCGCCCAGCCGCCGCGTTGACATGGGACAGTTCACTGGTCGGTATCCAGGTGCTCAGCAGTTCCTCCAGCCGCCGGATTTCTTTGAAAGTGTCCGCCGCGGCCCGCTGAGCGGTCGGTTCATCTCCAGCTACCGCCGTGACGAACACTAAGGTCCCCATCAGCATCTGACTTCGCTTGACGATGGTCGGTGCAGACGTAGCGGGATGATGCACGCAGCCGGCCGCCAGGGCAACGGCAAGGAGCACCCAAAGCCAGGGAAAGGGCCTCATGAGGATGGGAGTAGGCGTAGGGGTAGACCGGCACATCGGCGTCACCACCAGTGCCGGCGAAAATAACGAGTCATCCGTGGATAGGGCGCCACCTCATATAATCGGGATTCAGCCACAATGGGCTCTGGCAAAGCGGTGATGATGGAACGGTCCGCCCATTGTGGATATTGATCCGTCAATCGGCGCCCAGCTTCTCGACGTGCCGCGTCATTCTCAATCATCGAGACCAGGACCTTGCGACCATACTTTGGAATGTCGATGCCAAATCGCCACGTGCCAACGTAATTGACACGCTCCGGTAGAACCGTAAATGTTTCGTGAAGATCCGCCAGCGACATGAAGGGTCCCTCACTGATTTGGACGCGACTGAGCTCATAGTCGCCTGGAGGAAGATCAAGAATAAAATGCCGATCCGCGCTCTCTACCATCACCTGATAGCGCTGCTGAGTGACGCGGTTGATGAGCTCGACAAATCGGACATGGGGCCCATACCAGCGCGTCGTCGGTCCCAATAAGACGGTGACTGCCCGCCCCATCACGATCGACCTATCCTCGTCCAACTGCTCGGGAAGCGCCGGTACATTGATAGCGCATCCAGCCCATCCCCACACTATGACCCAGACAATGAAGCCACTGACCGCACTCATACGACTTATTATAAGGGCCTTGTGTCGGAACTGCATCATTGACAGTCACTACCTTCAAGCGCGCTCGCTCTTCCTGAAAACTTTCTGTTGACATTTTTCTTTCTCGTGAGATATTAATAATCGTTCTCAATTTCAATTGGAATAAACAGCAATGCAGCCACCGATATCCGATGCTGGACGTCCAGTGGGGGCGCGATCGACACGCCCCCTAGGCAGTGCGGAAGCCCGATGTGAATGTGGACAGTTGATGGCCAAACTCCGGCCGGATGGGATTGAGCTGAAGTGTAAGCGATGCCGCCGCATTGTTTTACTCCCTTTTTCCGGTATCGAAGGTTGGCCTGCGACAACCCTCTAGGAGGCATTCGAAGCTAAACATTATTCCTAGGTCAGAGACCGCTGAGTCCCGAGCCAAACCCAACATATTCCCTAACCAGGAGGAGTGCGATGAGGACGTGGCTCAGACTCACGGTGCTGTGTGTAAGCATATTGGTGACAATGCCGGCATTAGCACAAGACAAGACGATTGAAGAACGCCTCCAACGATTGGAGCGCGAGTTTCAACTGCAGGAAGACAAGGAAAAACGGGAACGCGAAGGGATGCGACCGGAAGTGCAACGGCCTGAAATCATGCGTCCCGCGGAACCATCGGCTGAACCCGGCATCGGTTCACTGCCGGAAGTCGGGAAGGAGCGACGGGCGACGCAGCAGGCACCCCTGTCATTCGGCTCGACCGGTTCGGGCCGCTTAGTCTACGCGAAGCCGTTTGTCGCAGCCCCGAAGGCCATCGTTGGTGGCTACATGGACATCCAATACCGAAGCCAGCGCAAGGCGAGCATTGAAAACGGTTACGGCGGCATCACCAATTCATTTGATCAGCAGCGATTCGTGCCGTTTATCTATGCCGACATTACCGAGCATGTGAAGTTCGCCGCAGAAATCGAGATCGAGCACGGTATCAGAGAAGAAGGCGGCCCTGACCGGTCAGTGGAGTTTGGATTGGAGTTCGCCCATATCGACTATCTCGTAAAAGAACCATTCAACCTTCGAGCCGGTATCATCCTCGTGCCCATCGGTAAGTTTAACTTGCTTCACGACTCGCCTCTCAATGACCTGACCGATCGTCCACTGGTCAGCCAATTCATTATTCCATCCACCGTGTCTGAAACCGGAGCCGGCTTTTACGGAACGTTTTACCCAGGCCGAACAGGGAAATTAGACTATGAGCTCTACGTCACCACTGGCCCGTGCGGATATGGCACAAATGGAGCCCCGAATATTAATGAAGCCAGCGGGAATCGGGGAGCGCGCCAAAGAAAATGCAGCACAGATGACGGGCTCGACATCAACAACGGGAAGGCCGTGACCGGTCGTATGGCATTCAGTCCATTTTTGGGCGTCGAAGTGGCAGGATCGGGATACTATGGCAATTCCTCTCCGACCAACTATCAACCGCTAAGCATTGTGGCAGTTGACTGGACTCTGCAGCGCGGGCCATTGGAACTGATTGGAGAAGCGGCATGGGCGTATGCGCGAGACAATTCGCGCGCTATTCCAGGAAACACCATTGGGTTCACTCCTGGAACTATACTGACCGGAATAAGCAACAATCTCAATCCGATGAGGACGCCACCACAGCGAATGGATGGCTTCTATATTCAGGGTAACTACCATTTCATGCCGGACTTCCTCTCCAAGTTTTCACCCAAACGGTTTGGCGAAGGATCAACTTTTACAGCGGTCATCCGCTATGACCGTGTCAATACGAATCTCGACAATAAGTCGGGAGGAGCCGGAGATTTGGAACAGATTTCTTTCGGCTTGAACTATCGTCCGATTGAAGACACCGTTTTTAAAATTAGCTATCAGTACATGCCCAAAGCGTTTAACCCGAATACAAGCGAGCGCATTCACGACAGCGCCGTCGTGATTTCTGCAGCAACGTACTTCTAGGAATGATATGGGGAACAGTCTAGGGATCGCTCCCCCTTCAGTGAGGATGACCGTGACATTTTTTCGTTGGATATGGCCGGTTGCAATGAGCGTCTTGACGGTCAGCTGTGCATCAATTCCAAAGGAACGCTATGCCGCGTGTCCCTATAACACTGTCTGGGAGGTGGCGCTCGAGGCTATGAAGGAGCGCCCGCTGACCGTTCAGGATAAGGAAAGCGGCATCATCGAGACCGGTTGGATCGAGATGGCGGCAAACGAACGAGGGTTCGGCGTATTTGGGCGCCAAGCGTTCGACGATAAAGAACGTGCTCGCATGAACGTGTCGCTCAAGCGGATCAACGACACCATTGAAGTGAGTGCTTTAGAGACTCGGCAGCGTTGGCACCTGCGTGGCGGGGTCACGCAACAAGCCACGAAGTGGTGGCCCATTGAACCGTCGGAAGAAGCCATGACGGCCGTGATGAATCGTCTCCATGTTAAATTAAAGGATCGAGGATGTTCTCCCGCATAACTGTGTCCGCTCACGCAGGTGCGGCTCTTATTGCCATGGTCTTCATGGTCTCTCCGGCTGCCGCAGAACGAATCTGGGACAACGAGCTCAAGCGCTATTTGACTGAGCAGGAGATGATGCATGCTGAGGTCTTTCTTCGCGAGGAAGAAGCTCTCACGCTGATCTTCCCGACATCGAAGAAGATTCGGAAGGAGCTTCTTCGTCTCACCCCTGAGCAAAAGGAGCTGATCGAATCGCGAATCGGCTGGAAGTTTCCGGAGGAGACATTTGAGATCTATATCGGGGAAACTGGCGACACCCTCGAAGGATATGCGGTGATTCATCATACGATCGGCAAGCATAAACCCATGACGTACATGGTTGGTGTGGATCCGAGAGGACACATAAAGAATGTCGAATTGATGGTCTTTCGAGAGGCCCGCGGCAGCGAAGTCGGCCGCAAACGCTTTAACTATCAGTACGAAGGCAAAACGGTGTTAGATCCGGTTCGCATCAACAAGGACATCATCAATATCAGCGGCGCGACGATGTCGGTCCGTTCGATGAGCGCCGGCGTGAAACGAGTCCTGGTGTTACTCGACGAGTTTTATCTCAAGCCTCAAGGCATCGGGAGTGATACGATGGAGGCGAGCCGACCAGACAAAGGGTTTTTCGGCAAGCTCTTCGGCAATTAACGTCAGTCGACATCCGATGCGAAATTTCAATACGCGGTTTCGCCTCCGCGACACCGACCGTTATATTCGGCTTTTGTATACGTTCTTTCTCTTGCTCATGTTCGCCGGATTTGTGTTTAGTTTCTTTTGGGCTCACAGTATGACGGGATTGTCGCCACAGGGCATTGCCGATCATTATCGTGGTAATGATGCCACGTTCGGTGAACCGATGTCCTTCCGGGAGTTGGCCGAAATTACGCATTTTCATCTGTTCACTATGCCGGTCGTGTTTATAATTCTCGTCCACGTGCTCTACTTAACGATGGCCAGTGAGGCTGTGAAAGTGTCTACGACGTGGATGGCCTTTGGCGGCGTGCTGTTGGATCTCATCTCGCCCTGGCTCATTTCATACGTATCGCCGATTTTTGTCTTGTCGATGCTGACGGGCGACATATTGATGTCGGTCAGTTTTCTGATCATGATGGTGATCCCGCTCTATGAAATGTGGGGGGTGAGGCGTGCCTTGATGACCGCGGAGGAATAATCCGAAGCCTCCGCTCACAACAATAGTAGAACGGCCAGCGACTGTCAGTCCAGAGCCCAATCCGCGCAGGCGGCTTGGGCTTTTTCTTAATGTAGGGAATATGAACGACGTACCTGCAGAATCACATGCTCAAATTCGATGTCAGTGCGGCCATCTCGTGGCGCGATGGTATCCAGATTGCATCGAACTGAAATGCAAGCGATGCCGGCGGCTCATTCGTATACTACTCTCGGAGATCCAGGGAACACCGTCGAGGATGATGCAGATGTGACCATAGAGACGGGACATTTTCCTTGAAGGCCAACGGACTGTTCGTCCAGAGCCCAAGACCGAACCCGGTGTTGGGCTTTCTTTATTTGATGACCGAAAAGGACTGACCATGAAAGAACGCGGAGCGGTATGGCCTGATTCCATCATGACGACTCCAACACGTATATCCCAATTCCGGTCTTCTCCGTCGAGCACGATACATACCTTCATAGAGATCATGCACGCCAAGGACCCCACCTTGCTGGAGCACGGGCAGCGCACGGCCTTCTACGCCATGGCACTGGGGCAGACGATCGGCATCCCGGACCGCGACCTGATCGATCTCTATTACGCTGCGGTGCTGCACGATATCGGACAGGTAATGCTTTCAGATGACATTTTGCAAAAGAAATTGCAAAAGAAATGCCCGCCGACTCATAAGGAATATGTCCTCATGCAATGCCACCCGCGCGAGGGGAGCACGGCTCCTTGAAACCATTCCCGCCCTACGCCGCGCAGCCGTCCTGGTGGCCCACCATCATGAGCATTGGGACGGCTCCGGATACCCCTATGGACTTCGCAACACCTTTATTCCGCTCGGGTCACGCATCCTAACCATTGCAGACCGATTTGACGCGCTTCGTTCAGGGCAAGACGGCTCTCATGTCGATGAACGGTTGGCCATGAAACTGATAGGGATGCGGGCGGGATCTCAACTCGATCCGATGTTAGTCGGTGTGTTTGTACACTATATGGAGGAACAGAGTCGGGGGTATTTCGCTGCAAATATAGGCTAAGGCTTCGGGGCGAGAGTGCCGCTCGCCCCCACTGGGTAGGGCGCCTCGGTTGATCCGAGCCCCCCTACCCATCTTTATGTGGATCTGTCACTTTAATGATGAGGCTATGATCCTTCTTTTTTGATCTGCTCACTGAGGTAGTTCTCCAGGCCTACCTGTTTAACGGTCTCCATCTGCGTTTCGATCCAATCAATATGCTCATCGACGTCCTGAGCCATGTCTTCCAGCATGTGTCGGGTCGTGTAATCTCCAACCTTCGTGCAGTGCACGATACCGTCGGTGAGCAGCGTCAACATCTCCCGTTCAGCCTGGAGATCCGTTTTGAACTGCTCCGGCACCGTTTCACCGACATGCACCGTGCCCAACCGTTGCACATTAGGAACGCCTTCAAGATAGAGGACATGCTCGATCAGTTCATCCGCATCCTTCATTTCATCGAAACTGCGCTCCTTGACCTTATGGTGTAACCGCTCATATCCCCAGTTCTCGCACATCTTGGCGTGCAAGAAGTATTGATTGATGGCCGTCAGGTCGGCGGTCAGGATCTTATTCAGTAATTCGATGACGCCTTCTTTTGCTTTCATGGTAGCCTCCTGATTGGTTCAAGGGATCACTTCTCATCCGGCGCTCGGAGGCGCTCCTTCTCTTCAATATGTCATGCCATTTTCATCAATTCAAGCGTAACTACCTAGCGAAAGGGATTCTGAGATTCAGAGTCGCTGAGAGGAGTATTCAAAATCTATGACACATTTAGGAATACCATGTAGGGGGATGCAGAGGCGCAAATAGTCAGACTATGGAGAAGAAATTCTTCGCTGAATGAGATTCAGACGGCGTGGAACGAGGCACGACGCATGAAAAACTAGCTGACTTCCTTGTAGCCACACTCCTCGTTGCGGCATTGCACGCTCGTCCCTGCCTGCTTGCTGTATTTTTCAACAAGGAATGGCGCTTGGCAGCTTGGGCAGGGTTTATTCACGGGGCGATCCCAAATTGCGAACTCGCACTTGGGATAGTTACTGCACGCATAGAAGGTGCGTCCCTTCTTCGTCCGCTTCTGTGCGAGATCTCCGCCATCCTGCGGGCATTTAACACCGAGAGGAATCGGTTTCGTCGTCTTGCATTCTGGGTAGGCTGAACACGCGAGAAACTTTCCAAAACGACCGGTTTTGACCACCATGGGTGAACTGCACTTCTCGCACTTCTCGTCCGTGGTAATTTCTAGTTTGGCAACGATCTTGATTGTGCCGTCGTCCAATTTCTCAAAATTCTGGGTGTTCTTACACGGCGGTTTTTCTTTGTAGGCCGGACAGGCAAGAAACTTCCCATTTCGGCCCCATTTAATTTCCATCATCCGTCCGCATTTTTCACAGGGAATGTCGGTCGGTGGTTCAACAATGTCCTTGGGTCCGGCGATGTCCTTCGCCTTCTCCATATCCTTGGTGAACGGCACATAAAAGTCTCGGACGGCGCTCACCCATGCCTTCCCGCCTTCTTCTACCTCATCCAGCTGCTGCTCCATGAGCGAGGTGAAGTCGACATTGAGAATGGCGGGAAATCCCTTTACGACAAAGTCATTTACGGTTCGGCCGGTCTCGGTCGGTGCGAAGCGATTGTCAATCTTTTCTACGTATTTGCGATCCTGAATAGTGGAGATAATGGCGGCATACGTCGAGGGCCGACCGATCCCTTTTTCTTCGAGCTCGCGGATCAACAGGGCCTCATTGTAGCGAGGGGGCGGTTGAGTGAAGTGCTGTTTCGACAGTATCCCTGGCACCGTATGGCCTTCCTGAGCCACGAGCCGCAAACGTTCCCCCTCGGTCAACATCGGCAACTGCCGATCGTCCTCCTCCTCCGATTCCTGCTGACCGGCGCGCGCCGTGTCAATGATCTCTACGTCGGTGCCTTCGCGGTAGACGATAGTATGACCCAGGAATTTAACTACCGTCCCATTGGCGCGGAACACATAGGTCTCTGGCGTTCCTTGCGGGACGGAATCGACACGGGTCATTTCCATAATCGCGGGCGTCATCTGAGAGGCCATAAAGCGGTTCCAGATCAGTTTGTAGAGCTGATAGAGATCCCGCTCCAGAAACTGCTTGACAGACTCCGGATCACGGTGGGCCGACGTCGGCCGGATGGCTTCATGGGCTTCTTGCGCCGCCTTCTGGGTCTTATAGACGTTTGGCGTGCCAGGCAGATAGTCCGCCCCGAAGCGTTCGCGAATCAACTGCCTCGCCTCCTCGGCCGCTTCATTGGAAATGCGAGGGGAATCCGTACGCATATAGGTAATCAGGCCGACAGGACCTTCATTGCCGATCTCGATGCCTTCATACAATTGCTGCGCCAACGTCATCGTTTTCTTCGAAGTGAACCGCAGTTTACGCGCCGCTTCCTGTTGAAGCCGGCTCGTGATAAAGGGCGCCACGGGATTGCGCTTTTTTTCCTTTCGCTCGATGGAGCGAATCACGAAGTCTTTACCTTGAACGGCAACGACAATGCGTTCAGCCTCTTGCCCATTTGAAATCACGGCATCCTGACCATTGATGCTGTTCAGCTTTGCGGCAAAGGGAGGTGGGTTCTTCCCTGCTAACGTCGCCGTGATCGACCAATACTCTTCCGCCCGAAACGCTTCTCGTTCACGTTCTCGATCACAGATCAGCTTCACGGCCACAGACTGCACACGTCCCATGCTCAGACCGCGTCTGACCTTTTTCCATAAGAGCTGGCTCCCTTGATAGCCGACGATGCGGTCCAGCACGCGACGCGCTTGTTGCGCGTTCACGAGGTTCATGTCGATTTGCCCGGGAGACTGCAGCGCCCGCTTGATCGCCGCCTCCGTGATCTCATTGAATCGAATGCGAAAGACCTTCTGATCTTTCCTCTTGCCCTTGCCATTCAGTTCTTCCGCAATGTGCCAGGCAATGGCTTCACCTTCCCGATCGGGGTCCGGCGCAAGGAATATCTTATCAACGTCTTTTGCTTTCTTCTTGATGTCGGAGAGCACCTGCGACTTCCCCTTGATGGTCACGTACTGGGGAGTGAAGTCATGCTCGAGGTCCACGCCGAGCTTACTGGTGGGCAAGTCTTTGACATGTCCGACCGAGGCCATAACCGTATAGCCTCGACCCAGATATTTCGTGATGGTGCGTGCTTTTGCCGGCGACTCGACAATGATCAGTGCTTTCGCCATTCACACTCCCGTCTTACACTGCCTGCTCTGTTATCGCGGCAAGCCAACCCGCTTTTCAACGTTCATTATAGCCGAACATAGGAATGACCCGGTAATTGACGCAATAAACCCTTTAATTCCAGCCCCAGTAGCAGCCCGGACACCTCGGCTGCCGGAAGCCCGGATTGCTCAATGAGATCATCAATGTGCACGGCCTCCCAAGTCAAGCACCGATAGACCCGATGTTCGAGTTCATCCGGCTCCGGACGAACTGCGGGCGGCGTCATGCAGGAGGTCAGGTGCGCCAAGAAGCCGCTCTCGAGCTGCGGCAACAGTTCCGGGAGAATATCCTCGACGCCTTCCACCAATTTTGCGCCTTGCTTGATTAATGCGTTCGGGCCTCGGCTGGTGTCAGCCTTGACGAAGCCGGGAACCGCGAATACTTCCCGCTCTTGCTCAGCGGCTAATCGTGCAGTGATGAGCGAGCCGCTCTCCAGAGCCGCCTCCGTCACGACAACGCCCAGACACATCCCGCTAATAAGGCGATTCCGCCGGGGAAAATGATAACCATGCGGAGAGGATCCTAACGGCAGTTCCGCAATCACGGCTCCGCTTGATTCGACCTGTCGGCGGAGCGCCTGATGTTCCGGCGGATACGTCCGGTCCAGCCCGCAGCCTAACACCGCCACGGTGCGTCCCTTGACAGCCAGCGCGCCTCGATGGGCGGCGGCATCCACTCCTCGAGCCAACCCGCTGACAATCGTAAATCCCAATGACGCCAGCTCTCGGCTTAATTGCTCGGTGAAGACGCGGCCCACCGCCGTTGCCTTTCTGGATCCAACGATCGCGATGGCATGCTGATCGGCCGGAGATAATGCTCCGCTTACATACAGCACAGGCGGCGGATCGTGGATCGTCTTCAGCCGAGAAGGATATTCCGGGTCCGATAACGCGATGACAGCGATACCGAGAGCCTCTAACGATTTCAGTTCTTCATCGACGGCACGCTTTGCCTCATCATCGGGGCCCTGACAGATCGCCTGAGCGAGCGATGACTTGACCTGCCCCACAGTCAACAATTCTTCCCGTGAGGCTCGCAAGACGGCAGCCGGAGAGCCGAAGGTCTGAACCAAACGAAAATAGGTGGCGTCGCCAAGGCCCCGTACGCCACGAAGCAACAACCAGGATGGCAGGGAGGCGGTATCATGCATGACAATTAGAAATGCAAAATGCAAAATTTAGCATAATGATTCGATGCTTCTCATTTTGCATTTGGAATGTGGCACTTTAAATTACAATGAGGTCGTACTGTTCGAGGTGCAAGGAAGGATCGGCCTTGACGATGATTTTCGTCTTATACTCTCGTTCGAGGTCTTCGACCCCTTGATGTTCCTCATCCAAGAGCAAACCTGCCACGGCGGGGTGCGCGCCGACGACGACCGTGTGGTCAAGCGCGTCGCTGCCGAGCCGACGAATGTCTCGAAACACTTCATAGACAATGGTCGTTGGAGATTTCGTATACCCATGTCCGTCGCAATAATGACACGGCTCGGACAGTGTTCGCATGAGATCCTCCCGGACGCGTTCCCGCGATACTTCAATCAACCCCAAATCGGAAATGCGTGAGATTCTGGTTTTCGCCTTGTCGCTCGCCATGGCATCCACAAAGGCTTGATACACTTTCTCGCGGTTTTTCTCTCGTTCCATATCGATAAAATCGATAATGATGATGCCGCCGATCCCACGCAATTTAATCTGATACGCAATCTCCTTCGCCGCCTCGAGATTATTTTTGAGGATGGTCTCTTCCTGGTCCTTCTTTCCGACAAATCGGCCTGTGTTCACGTCGATGACGGTCATGGCTTCCGTATGATCGACGACGATATGGCCGCCGGATTTCAGCCAGACCTTTCGATTAATCGCTCGGGAGATTTCCATTTCAATCCCCAGATGATCGAACAGGCTTTCCTCCTTATCGTAATAATGGACACGTGCGGCTTGTTCCGGAAGGAAGCGACGGACAAAATCCTTGATCGCTTCATATTCTTCCCGAGAATCCACCCACAATCGTTCAACTTTGGTGGTAAACAGATCTCTCACGACGCGAAAGGCCAAACTCAGATCCGTGTGGAGCAGGTTGGGGGCGGCCAACTGATCCCGCTTCTTCGTCACCTCCTGCCACAACACGGTGAGGAATTCCACATCCGAGCGGAGTTCCTCTTCCTTGACCCCTTCGCTGACCGTTCGCACGATATACCCATGGCCGGGATGCCGAATCCGTTTCATGATCTCTTTCAAGCGGGCCCGCTCTTCATCCTTCGGAATGCGCCGCGAGACGCCGATGTGCTCGACGTTAGGCATAAAAACCAGATAGCGGCCCGGCAATGAGACATAGGTCGTCACGCGAGGCCCTTTCGTTCCGATCGGACCTTTGGAAATCTGCACCATCAGCTCTTGGCCTTCTTGCAAGAGGGCCTCGATCGGTTTACTGACTTGACGTCGAGGCCGCGGCATATCCGGGCCCTTGTCGTCATCGTCGGTATCGACCAACGTTTCACCCGGTTCTGTATCGATCGCGAGATCGGACACGTGCATGAACGCCGCCTTATCCATCCCGATGTCGATGAAGGTCGCCTGCATACCGGGCAGAACCTTCATGACTTTTCCCTTGTAAATGTTGCCGACGAAATCCTTGTGTTTCGCCCGGTCGACATAGACCTCTGTCACCTGGTTATTATCCAGCACCGCCACTCGCGTTTCCTCGCGAGTGACATTGATCGCAATATCTCTCCCCATGTCCGTCCTCCGCAATCTGGGATCCGGACTGAACGGTACAATACCGGCCGGTGAGGGACATTGCCCATCACGCTGTATGGCCGGCATTCCACCTAGATCCGAACAGATCGCTTTAAAAGTGAAAAGCCTCTATACTCTGAAATGCTCGCGGCCGTGTGCGCCCTGAAACAGGGGGCTCGCGGCTGCCATTAATAGAACAAGGTCAGGCGCCGTCGCTTTACGTTCAACAGCAAACCGAGCGCCGCCAACGTCATCACCGTGGCGCTCCCGCCATAACTCATCAGAGGAAGCGGTATGCCCACAATGGGAACAATCCCGGCCGTCATGCCGATGTTCACCACGGCACAGAAGGCAATCATCGCGGTGACACCTGCCGCCAAGAGTGCGCCCAATACATCCTTGGCCTTTAACGCGATGTCCACTGATAAGACGATCAAGGCGATAAACAGACCCAACAGCACCACCACTCCGAGAAATCCCCACTCTTCCGCGTACACCGAAAACACAAAGTCAGTATGGCCCTCTGGAAGAAACTTCAATTGACTCTGAGTGCCGCCATAGAGTCCTTTGCCGGTGAGCTCTCCCGCGCCAATGGCGATGCG
>JBDUAJ010000063.1:0-12253 GCA_040004695.1 Nitrospirales bacterium
CACCGAGATGGAGCCCAGGCGCTCGAATCGGGCATCCTTGAACACATCGCGCTGAACCATGGTTACGAAACTGATGTTCCATTCAAAGATCCTGCTTTCAATCTTCAGAACGCACAGTTGATTAACTTCGCGAGCAATATCACTGGCCTTCTTGGGTGGCGTAGCTATGATGCTTATGCAGTGGACATGCAGCAGCTACTTGGAACCTAACCAGTTTCGAACAGGATATGTTGCAATCATCGCCGTGCACGTGCTCGTAGCCAGTGAACAGTGATATTAGTTCTCGCGAACGATGGGTGCGATGAACACATTTTATAGAAGCAGCAAATATTCGGAGATCAAAGGATATAAGACACCTTTTTGAGGCTAAGGTACCGCGTCTAGAAAGGACAGTTGTGCGATCATTAATCCTTGTATCTATCTGTCTAGTCTTGACTGCTGCATGTGGCAACAAGGTCCAAGACTTAACAGGCACGGAGCAGGATCAACTGAGTCAGTATCGAAATATGCTTCTTGAGCAAGGCAAAAATGGTGAGCTAAGTGAGGAGCAATAGTACTGGTTGATGTTGGAGGAGGAGTGTCGTATTAGAGGAGGGTGTAGTGAGCATTATAAGAGCGGTTATTGGAACGCATACAGGAGATCAAAGGGACTGCCTGAGATTCAAAGCCCTCCTCGTTTTGTCTGCTCACAGATAAGGTCGGATAATAATTCGACAATTGTTTGTCAATAAAACTGCTTTCTAAGTTTTCAAGATAAAACGGTGCCAGAAGATGAAACGAAGGTAATGGGGTTAAGTTGAGCTGGCCTGGATTTGAAAAATGCTTATGTGTGAGTGGGTCGAAAAATTGGGTCAGGCATGAGCATTGATTGTTCCGAATTCCTTCCCTGCATTAACGATGACTCAAAAAGGCCATCCAACCCGGCCGCAGGCGAGCCTAAGCCAGAGGCGTAGCCTCTGGGCTACTTTGAGGAGTTTGGCGAGCCGAGAACAAAGTTGGGGGTCTTTTTCAGCATTGTCTTATCGGTCATCCTTCGCGCAGCGAAACCCCGCCCCACTTGGCCTCGCTTGTAGAGTGCCGAAATCACGATCGCTGGTGCGGAGACTTTTTGCCGGTTTGAGCCATGAGCCGCCGCGCATGGCTTTGACGGCGCCGCGTTCCGAACTGGGCGGATCGACGAGCGATGCTTTCTGGTAATAGTCGGGGTCGTACCAGTCCTCCACCCATTCGGAGGCGTTGCCCGCCATGTCGTGAAGACCATATGGGCTGACGCCTTCTGGAAAACTTCCGACGGGCAGTGTGAGGACCTCGCCCTTCACTCCGCGTTCCTTCGAAATGCGGGCCCCTTCGCCTTTGATCCAGAAGGCCTCCCACTCTGAGCCGCTCTTGAATTGAATTGTGCGGCCGGCCCAATAGCTGGCGCTGTTGGCGAGCTCATGGTTCCAGTCATTGCCCCAGGGGTAACGTCGACTATCGGTGCCGCGAGCAGCTTTTTCCCATTCGGCTTCCGTCGGGAGACGTTTGCCTGCCCACCGGCAATACTGCACAGCATCGTCCCACCCAATGTTGATGACGGGGTGATCGGCAATGCCGGCAATCGGCGCTCCGTGTTCCCATAGGGTCGCGGCAGGATTCGTATTTTCAGGAATGCGATATCCTGTCTCGCGGACGAAGCGTTCGTACGCCTGGTTGGTTACTTCGAAACGATCGATCCAGAAGGCGCTCACGAAGACTTTTCGTTGCGGATGCTCATCGTCAAAGCTGTCCGTGTCGGCTGGACTGCCCATGAAGAATTCCCCCTGCGGGATGAGCACCATATCTTCTGTGTGCCCATTTGGGACGAATGACGTCCATTGCAGCGTCGTCATGAATAGCAGCACCAGGGTAGCGCGTTGGACAAGCTGTTGAAAGAAGTCCGGCATGATGAGACGATGGCGCTAGGTCTTTTTCAGCCCACAGGCGCGGGCCACCGCATCGCGGTAGCGTAGCCAGACGCGCAGTGATTTGTTCAGACAGGCGAGCACGTTCTGTTGTTGTGTCGCTGTGACGGCGTAGTTGAGGACCATTGTATGGGCGTCCTGGCGGTGTCCCGCTTCGACCATCTGATGAGCCCGGACCAAATCCATACAATCGGGGGAGACGCCGTGATGCTGGACGAGCGGATGCTTTTTGACAATCTCTTCAATCTCCGCTTTAGTTCTTGGCTTGGATGGGTTCGAGATTTCTTGGCGATCGTTGACGCTGCCTTCGACGAAGATTGTCAGTGCCGCAGCACCAATGACCCAGTCGCGGCTCACTGACACTCGATGAAGCCAGGCGCGGTAGCTTCGACTGGCGGGAAGCAGTGCGATACGGTCAAATCCCTTCCGCGGATAACCCATGCCTTCCATCATCGTCAAGAATAGATCGGGATGCGAGCTCCCCAGCGAGAGCCCGCCGGTATCTTCTTCATAGATATTTTCAGCCAACATGCGGCGTACCTCAGCCGCCGGGTTCTGCCCGTGAATGCGGGCGAGAAAGACGGGAAAGTTCCGAACGTAGACGGCATATTCTTGCTGGAAATGAACTTTGAGCTGGGCCTTCGTTAACGTGTTGCTGCTGAAATGGGGCCAGGCCCAATGATGCTTGCGGTCCATAATTTTGAGCACAGCTTCTTGAAATTGGCGATTCGAACTCTTGGTCATGGCCATTGCTTTCTTTCCCCGCTCGTCGCTAGAATTGGCTTTACGAGCTGTCAGCTTTCAGCGATCAGCCTCGCTGAGAGTCGGCCCTAGCTGACGACTGATAGCTGAGTGCTGATGGCTTGGTTGCAGACATGGATCCCATTACGATTCAACAGTCCGACGATATTCTCACTCTGCTGGCCGACATCTCACTCCAGGGGAAGGGGTTCACTACCGACTGCCTTTTGGACTATGTCCTCGAAGAAGGATTTACCGAGCCGATCTACCTGAACGCGTCCGGTCAAGATCCTGATGCGCACTACAAGGGACAGCCCAACGCCTGGTCGATCTATCAGGTGCGAGAGTGGAAGCGCGTATTGACGGTGTCCGGCGGCCCGGGTAAGGAACGCCGCGTACAGATTACTGAAACTCCTTAGCATGATGTTGAAAAAGGCCTTCAGCTTTGTTCTCGCATCGCTTAGAGGCTCAACGTACCGCCCACGGGGAAAGAGCCTGTCGTGGCAGGCTCGGGCGGGTGGGTGTAATGGGTACGCTTCGCCTCATCGCTCGCTGCCGCCGCGCTGGAAGTCCTTTTTGAACATCCTGGCTGGTGTCCTGAATCCTGAGTTATAAAACAAAGTCATTTCATCCGGCTTTCGAGTTCAGCACTTAGGACTCAGCACTTCTTCTTGGCCAGTCTAGAGTCGAGCTCCGCAAAAATCAATCATTCGGAAGTTCGATCCGTAGTGCGCTGAGATGCTCTTGTGACGGAGATCCTGAAACGGTGGAAAAGTGAAACGTATGGGACTTCTTGTCGGGTTACTGCTACTCGGTGGAATGGGCGCAGGCCTGGTGGCCCTTCGTTCATGGCCGATGATCAACATCGTCGAAACGGGGCGGACACCCGAGTATCCGGA
Source organism: Nitrospirales bacterium (assembly GCA_040004695.1). GTDB lineage: Bacteria > Nitrospirota > Nitrospiria > Nitrospirales > Nitrospiraceae > JAICXS01. Next base: position 3,581 of record JBDUAJ010000063.1, read on the forward strand.
CATCCAGCCCCGGACGTATCAAAAATCCAAGGCCGAGGTGTTCGATGCCACGCTGCACGTAGTCAACCGGCTGTCGCGGTGGTCCTTGGTCGGATATGATGAGAAGCGGGGAGAAATTCAGGCGGAAGCGCGAACCGTCCTGTGGCGATTTGTGGACGATGTTCGTATTCGCCTGGCGAATCGTGATGGAACGACGGTGGTGGAGGTTCGCTCCTCTTCGCGAGTCGGTCGAGGGGACTTTGGCCAGAATGCGCGGCGCATCCGAGGATTTTTGAAGGAGCTGGACCGGCAGCTCGTCACTGCGCCCGGGCACTAATCGTGTGATCAGAGTCGGAATGCCGTCATGATGAAATTATTGGAACCTCAAGATCAAGGCGAGCTGGCCTTTATCAAAAGCCTGCTCGATGCGAATCATATTCAGTATTTTGTGCAGAACGAACATTTCGGAAGTTTGTACCCTGGGTTGCCCTTTGTGGGCTGTGCCGTGATGGTCCATGATGCTGATGCGCGCCGCGCAGAGCGACTGATTCAGGTGCTGCTCAAAAATCGCTTCGATCGTTCAGATGAGCAATGGGGACAGGTGCGGCCGCTACGCTAGCCCGAATTATTCATGACGGTTCGCGGCGAAATCGCCGGGACGCCATGCGAAACCAATGGTGGAGCTGCGAAGGACCGAGGCGTACCAAAACGGTACGTTGAGGGACTAACAGCAAACCTGCCGGTTGCAGCGGCGTCTCCGCGATTGCAGCAGAAACGCTCATGAACAATGCGGGCTAAGAGCCGATCTCTTTGTATGGATCGGACCCATGGACTTTTGGAGGGGCTGTGGGGGTCATTTTGCTGGGGTCGGAATAGTACCACCCGCCGATGAGGAGTCCTTCTTCGAAATAAAGATACCGGTGTCTTACATCTGAGGTGCTTTCCCAGTCTTCGTAAATCCATTCCTCTCGACGGACGCCGTCTTTTGTGTAGCTGACATTGATTGAATAGGGTCCCCCCCACGTTGTGATGACCTGCTGTCGCGTCATACCGACCACGACGCGCTTCTGTGCGATGTGTTTTTCGAACGTCGGGTCTAAGAGGGCGGGCACATAGCGCCAGGCGACCATGGCGATCAGCAGCAGTGCGAAGAGGGCATAGATGGTCAGCCGAACCGGACGTCGGCAGAGAAAAGGTTTCGATTCGGCGACTGGGTCGACGTGAGAATCGGCTGTAGAGTCGGCCAGATGAGTGGCTAACCCTCCGGGAAGTGAAGAATCCGATGCTTGGCTTGCCATGATGGGGGTGAGTCTAACAATGGGTCTCTGAGGGAGTCAAGGGTTGAAGGAGGGAGATTGTATGGTGGTCGAGGTGGAACCGAATCCCAACTGCGAGCAATCGGTGTGTGCGCGGTTTAAAGAGGCGGGCCCTGCACGTCGCGCGGTGCAGGTGAAAAGTTTTGAGCGGAAATCCGAGGGCGAATGGTGCTGGGTCACGGGGTGGAGCGATGATTCTGAGCAGCCATGCTGTCCGGCACACGCACAAAGAGTCGAGGATTCCGGGGCGGGCTTGGCGTATATGGTTTTTGGCGGCATCGGTGGTATCCGCTTGAAGCCGGTCTCACTAGCCGAGGAATGGGACCTCAATAGTGCCAACCAGTGGGGCGAACCCTATTTGCTGCTGGCGGATCCTAAAGATATTAAGTATGAGGACTCTAACATCGGATAAGCAACGTTACGCGGGCTGCTCAAAAAGGTCTCTATTGCACCCGCCCACCCAGGCGCGCCAAGACGCGCCCTTCCCAAGCAAGGCCGCAGGGAATCTTAACGGTAGGCGTAGCCTTGCGCGACGTCGAGGATTGAGGCGACCCGAGAACGCAGCTGGAGAAGGGGTGCGTCTTGGGCGCGCCTGGAGTGGGTTGGGTGCAATGGTGCCGTTTTCAGCATCCTGCTAGTCGGCGTACTGCGGCACCGGCACTCTCTTCGTCTTCGGCGGCGGCGGCGGTCGTAAGGCGAACTCTTGAGAAAATGGATTCATGATAGGCTCGTGGGTCAATCGTTGTCGCTCCCGGACGAGCTGCACGCTTTGCACGCTGACTTCCATGCGATCGACCGGGGTCTGCAGCGTTAAAAAGTCCGGCAACCCTTGCAGCGAGAAGATCTGAAAGGCGAGTGTCCAATCCAACGAATCTTTTTTCGGCTGGCGCACAATAGTCCTTGCGTCGGCTGACGGCGATCCTTTGAATAGCAGGACCCAGATGTTCGACCGAAAGGCCGGTGAGGTCGCGGCTTGCTCGGGATGGAATTCCGGGACGAGCGCAGGAATTTTCTCAATCGGGACCGATGGCGTGAACTCAATATCCACCAAACTGACCTTGAGCGTGGGATTATCGCTGGTATCGTTGGGATCGATGACATAGCTGAAGGAATACCTGACGCTGACCCCATCCCGCGTATATGTATAGACGTCCTCTCCATTTTGCGGCGCGATCAGTTTTTTATAATAGGTTTCCCAGTCAGTGAAGGCATAGTAATTGAAGACGCGCAGTGCTGATTTGCGGTCGCGGACCGACTTCGGGGGGCCAAGCTTGGCACGCAACTCATCCTGCGTGAGGCCTAAGTATCCATCTTCGAAGTACGGTTCAGCAAAGGCGGATGGGGAGGTAGTGACGAACCCAAAGAGTACGAGCAGCGTGGTACTCAGGACAACAAGAAGAGAGACGCGAGGTGCCAATGGGTCGCTCCTGATAATGACCCATCGTATCGGCCGATCTGTACCTTGTCAAGAATTCCTGCGGCTCGCTGTCACCTTGCCTGGGCGCCTCTGCTCCAAGTATAGTGACATGACTCCTTTCCTATCATGGGTACAGGGCGATGAAGAGTAACGGCACACAATTCGAGCAGCTCCTTCGCGAGCGGGTCGTCATCATTGACGGCGCGATGGGTACGATGATCCAAGGCTATCACTTGGATGAGGCGGGCTATCGCGGACGTGAGTTTGCGGGTCATGCGCATGATCTGAAGGGATGCAATGACCTGCTGTGTATCACCAAGCCCGACCTGGTTCAACACATTCATGAACAGTTTTTAGAAGCCGGCGCCGATCTCATCGAGACGAATACGTTCAACTCCACCTCGATCTCGATGGCCGACTATAAGTTAGAAGAACAGGTCTATCACCTCAATCTGGCCGGAGCCACCGTCGCTCGCCGCGCAGTGGACCGCGTCACGGCCAAAGATCCGATGCGGCCTCGCTTCGTGGCAGGCGCCATGGGACCCACCAATCGGACGGCGTCGCTCTCGCCGGACGTCAATAACCCGGCGTTCCGCGCGGTGACGTATGACCAGCTTGTCGAGGCCTATACGGAACAGGCGCGCGGTCTCCTGGATGGAGGGGTCGATGTGCTCCTGGTCGAGACGGTCTTCGACTCCCTCAATTCAAAAGCTGCGCTCTTTGCGATTGACCGGTATTTTGAGCAGATTGGCCGGCGCGTGCCGGTGATGGTGTCGTTCACCATTACTCAGCGCGGCAACGATCGGACGCTCTCGGGGCAAACGGTTGAAGCCTATTGGAATTCCATTTCACACATGCCCTTGCTCAGCGTGGGGATTAACTGCGCGCTGGGTGCCAAGGAAATGCGACCGCACATCGAGGAGCTGTCGACGATAGCTCCCATCTATCTCAGTTGCTATCCCAATGCCGGCTTGCCCAACGCCTTCGGTGGATTTGATGAAACGCCCGAGATGATGGCGGCCGACCTGCGTGAATTTGCGGAGAACGGCTGGCTGAATATTGTCGGCGGCTGCTGTGGCACGACACCGGCCTATATTAATGCAATCGCCAATGCGGTGCGCGACTTCAAGCCTCGCCAGCCGGCTCACCCGAAGCCCTATTCCCGCTTGAGCGGCTTGGAACCTCTGACGATCAGGCCGGAAACGAATTTCCTCAATATTGGCGAACGTACGAATGTCACGGGCTCGCCTAAATTTGCGAAGCTCATCCTGAGCGGTGACTACGAAAGCGCGCTGACGGTCGCGAGACAACAAGTGGATGGCGGGGCGCAGGTCATCGACATCAACATGGATGAAGGCTTGTTGGATTCCGAACAGGCGATGGTGACCTTTCTCAACCTGATCGCCTCGGAGCCCGATATCGCACGGGTGCCGGTCATGATCGATAGTTCGAAATGGTCGGTCATCGAAGCGGGTCTGAAATGCGTGCAGGGCAAGCCCATTGTCAATTCGATCAGCATGAAGGAAGGCGAGCAGGCTTTTCGGGAGCACGCACGATTGGTGCGGCGATATGGCGCCGCCGTCGTGGTGATGGCATTCGATGAACAAGGGCAGGCGGACACGCTCGAGCGCAAAACGCAGATTTGCCAACGGGCGTATCGCATTTTGACGGAGGAGGTCGGGTGCCCAGCACAAGATATCATCTTCGATCCGAATATTCTCACCGTTGCGACCGGCATCGAAGAGCACAACAACTATGCCGTCAATTTTATCGAGGCGACGCGTTGGATCAAGGCCAACCTTCCGTTCTGTAAAGTCAGTGGGGGAGTGAGCAATATTTCATTCTCCTTCCGCGGCAACAACGTTGTACGCGAGGCGATGCACTCGGCGTTTCTGTATCATGCCATCAAGGCCGGATTGGATATGGGGATCGTCAATGCCGGGCAACTGGCCGTGTACGAAGAAATTCCCAAAGATTTACTGGAACTGGTCGAAGATGTCCTTCTCAATCGTCGTCCTGATGCCACCGAGCGACTGGTCACCTTTGCCGATACCGTCAAACAAAAAGAAAAGACGGTGGAAGAGCAAGACGCCTGGCGAACGGGCACGGTGGAGGAACGGCTCTCGCACGCTCTGGTCAAGGGCGTCGTCGACTTTATCGAGTCGGATGTCGAAGAGGCACGCCAGAAATATCCGAAGCCGCTTCAGGTGATCGAGGGGCCGCTGATGGCCGGAATGGAGATCGTCGGTGATCTCTTCGGCGCCGGCAAAATGTTTTTGCCTCAAGTCGTCAAGAGCGCGCGCGTGATGAAAAAAGCGGTGGCCTATCTGCTGCCGTTCATGGAAGCAGAGAAGCTGGCATCGGGCAACCATCAAGCGCAGGGCAAAATCCTCTTGGCGACCGTGAAGGGCGATGTTCACGACATCGGCAAGAATATCGTGGGCGTCGTGCTCGGGTGCAATAACTACCAGGTGATCGATCTCGGGGTCATGGTCCCGTGCGACAAGATTTTAGCCGTCGCACGTGAGCAGAAGGTTGATATCATCGGCCTGAGCGGGCTGATCACGCCCTCGCTTGATGAGATGGTGCATGTCGCGAAGGAAATGACGCGTGAAGGGGTGCAAGTACCGCTGCTGATCGGTGGGGCGACGACCAGCAAAGCCCACACGGCGGTGAAGATTGCGCCGGCCTATCGCCCTGGTGTCGTGCACGTCTTGGATGCTTCACGGGCTGTGGGAGTGGTCGGCAGCCTGATCAGCCCGGAACAGAAAGCGGCGTTTGTCGAAAAAACCAGATCGGAGCAAGAAAAGGCGCGGAAGGCACACGCGGATCGTGGACCGAAATCCCTGCTGTCGTTCGAGCAGGCGCAAGCGAAGCGGACTCCGATAAAATGGCGTGCCGAAGATATTCCGACACCGGCCTTTACGGGATTTCGTGTCTTGGAGTCGGTTCCGCTGGATCGCCTCGTGCCGTTCATCGATTGGACGCCTTTCTTCCATACGTGGGAGTTGCGTGGGCGCTATCCGGGAATTTTCAACGATCCGACGGTCGGTCCCAAGGCGAAGGAATTGTTTGATGATGCGCAAAATCTTCTAAAAGAGATTGTAGACAAGAAGCTCCTGACCGCGCGTGGGGTCTACGGTTTTTACCCGGCCAGCGGCGTCGGCGATGACATCGAGCTGTATGGAGATGAATCACGTGCACACGTGTTGACCACCTTCCACACGTTGCGCCAGCAGTCGGAAAAACCGGATGGACAATATAATGTGGCATTGGCGGATTATGTCGCGCCGAAATCGGCGGGCTTGAAAGATTATCTCGGCGCATTCGCGGTGACGGCGGGAATTGGCGTTGAGGCGCTCTGTGATCGGTTTGAAAAGGATCATGACGACTATAATTCGATCATGGTCAAAGCGCTCGCCGATCGTCTCGCGGAAGCCTTTGCGGAGTGGTTACACAAACAGGCGCGCGATGAATGGGGTTACGGCAAGGACGAGCAACTCAGCAGTGAAGATCTGATCCGCGAACGCTATAGAGGCATTCGTCCCGCGCCGGGCTATCCTGCATGCCCGGATCATACCGAAAAGCGATTGCTGTTCGATTTGCTGCAGGCTGAAAAGAATACCGGGATTACGTTGACCGAGACCTTTGCCATGCTTCCCGCCAGTTCGGTCAGTGGCCTCTATTTCGCACATCCGGAGTCGAGGTATTTCGCGGTCGGTAAGATCGGTCGAGACCAAGTGCTGGACTATCACGTCCGAAAGCAAATGGCCCTCGAGGCAGTTGAACGATGGTTATCGCCGAATCTGAACTATGACCCTGATGAGGCGGGCGCGACTGAGATCAATGCCAGTCGTTCTACAGGAACACCAGGATGTTCGTGTGGGCAATCACACGGTTGGGTCTAGAGTTTTGCGTTTGAAGGAAGCGCAAGCTCGGTCTCGACAACTTCTGTCGAGCTCCGCACAATCGCCGCTGTCAATGCATCCACCACCCACCTGTAGCGCTCTTCCGCCCACTCATTGAATCCCGCCGCATCCGGGAAAATTAAATCCCACGCTTTGACCGCGTCCAATAACAACAAGTGATGCGGCTGATTATTGCCGGGGAAGTAGACGATGAGGACGGCGGAATTGCCAATGAGGCTGATGTCGGTAAACACGTGGATCATCGAGGACGCCGGCATCTCCACCGATCGTGTTGCGGCTTCGACAATGGGACTATAGACCCGGTGCAGGAATTGGTAGATGGCTTCATACGGAGCTTTGGCCTCATGAAGACGCGGATTCGGTGATTCGCCGAATAGATTATTCGTGAAATACTCTGACGCCTCCCACGATGGCATGGCGCCATTCGACATCGATGCTTCCGCGATATAGGCAATCCAATTGCGACTTACGACAGACATTGTCATCGCACTCCTCCGCTCTGGTTTTTATCAGCGAACATGACAGTAGTGCCGGCTGATTTTTTTGAGTGTCGGGGTTACAGAAACCGGACAGTGCCTGGCAGGACCACCTGAGGGCTCACCGGCGTGTTCAGCGTTCCACTGTATCGGCTTCAGGCCGTATTGTCAACGCGCACTCACCATCGGCATATTGGCTTCTGATCGTGAGAACCTCGTCCATTCCCTCCAGGAAGGTGTCCAGCAACTCGGGGTCGAAGTCCTTACCGCGCCGCTTGTGCATGATGTCGATCGCTTGCTCGAACGGGAAGGCGGGTTTGTAGACTCGCTTGCTGGTGAGGGCATCGAAGGTATCGGCAATGGCCGCGATGCGCCCTTCTAAGGGAATGGACTCGGCTTTCAATCCACGCGGATACCCGCTGCCGTCGAATTTTTCGTGATGGGTCCACGCAATGGTCGCGGCGAGCGTCAACAATTCCGCACCGGATCCCGAGAGAATGCGATAGCCGATTTCAGGATGGAGCGCGATGGCCTTAAATTCTTCGGGCGTGAACTTGCCGGGTTTGAGGAGGATGTTGTCGGGGGTGCCGATTTTGCCGATATCATGCATAGGACTGGCAATGCGGATGAGTTCACAGCGTTCCGGCTCCAGGCCATGTCGGCGAGCCAGGAGGGCGCAATAGTGGCTCATGCGTTGGATGTGTTGCGCCGTGGCGCCATCTCGATATTCGGCGGCAATCGCCAACCGTTGAATGGTTTCTTCACGCGACAATCGCAGTTCTTTTTCCGCACGCTCCAGACTCTCGACGGCATGCCGTAACGCGGACGTGCGGTCCAGTACCGTCAGTTCCAGCCGGTCACGGTGCGCGCGATTTTCAATTTCCAATTTGCGGCGCCGAAGGGCGTTGGCGACGTTAATGAGAATCTCATTCGACTCGAACGGTTTGAGAATGTAGCCGTACGCACCGATCTCCAATGCCGCACCGGCCAGTTGTGGATTGTCGAGCCCGGTCACCATCACGGCAGCGGTATGGGGGTAGGCAGTCAAGACATGTTTGACGAGGTCGAGGCCCGATTCCCCCGGCATATTGACGTCGCAGAGGATGAGCGCGAATTCCTTTTCGCCCAGTCGCAGACGAGCTTCCTTGGCATTAGATGCCAACGTGCAGAGATAGCCGTACTGTTCGAGGAGACGACCCAGCATGCGCTGGATCGGCACCTCGTCATCTACGATGAGGATCTGTTCCATGCAACCTGAGGAGTGTAAGGGTAAGTCTGGTAAGCATCGGTGATTTTGGCTGTTCTGTCAAATCGACCAGCGCTTGCTACGACAGGATGATCTCGTGTCGACTTCAATGATCGAAGCGACCTGAGAGGACTGTGTCATGTCTTTATCGGATGGCTTCATGCGAAGCTTGACATTCGAATAGACTATGCATGCCTTCGCACCGCAGGAAAAATGAACAGTGCAAATTTGTGCTGTCTAAGGAGGGCAAAGGTACATCACTTCATCTACACATGATCGATTGCAATGGGAATTCTCTATCATTATTCTT
>JBDUAJ010000064.1:0-12218 GCA_040004695.1 Nitrospirales bacterium
CGCAATAATCCACAACCGCACGACTACTTTTGGTTCTTCCCACCCCTTCATCTCGAAATGATGGTGGATGGGGGCCATTAAGAAGATCCGTTTTCCGCGTGACTTAAACGAGGCGACTTGAAAGATGACCGAAATGGCTTCGATGACAAACACACCGCCGACTAGGAGCAACAGCAGCTCATGTTTGCTGATGACCGCGACCGTTCCAAGTGCCGCACCCAGCGGAAGCGAGCCGACATCGCCCATAAAGACCGACGCCGGATAGGTATTGAACCAGAGAAATCCCAGGCTCGATCCAAACATCGCCGCCGTAAACACAGCCAACTCCCCGGCCCCATCAATGTGCGGAATCAAGAGATACTCCGAGGTGATCTTATTGCCCACCACATAGACCACGACCGTATAGGCCAAGGACGCAATCATGATAGGCCCGACCGCCAGACCATCGAGACCATCGGTCAGATTCACCGCGTTCGACGCGCCGACGATCACCAGAACGGCAAACGGAATGTACAGCCACCCCAAATCAGGCGTGAACGATTTAAAAAAAGGCACGCTCAGCTGAGTGGAATAGCCGGGCAGGAAATAGAAGAAGATACCGATGGCCAAGGCCACCGATCCCTGCGCGATGAATTTCTGTGACGCGGTCAGCCCTTTGGAACGTTTGCCCACAAACTTAATGTAATCGTCGGCAAACCCCACTAATCCGAATCCCGCCGTGGCCAACAGCGCCATCCACATATAGCGGTTGGTCACGTCGGCCCACAAAATCGTCGAAATCACCACTGAAAAGAGAATCAGTAGGCCACCCATGGTTGGAGTCCCGCTCTTGGTCTGATGCCGGGTGGGTCCATCATCTCGGATGTTTTGGCCGAGCTTGATTTCCTGCAGTTTACGAATGAGTGGAGGCGCGAGCACAAACACGAGGAGAAACGCGGTGACCGCCGCATAAATAATCCGAAAGCTTAAGTACCGGAACACATTCAAAAATGAAAACTCGGTATGCAAGGGATAGAGCAAGAGGTACAACATACTTAGCGCTTCTCTCCTTTACCCGTCATCGATCGTTTTCCTTTTTGGGACGGCCCTGACACGCGTGCGCGTAAGGCGTCGACCACCTGCTCCATTCTCATGCCTCGCGAGCCTTTGACGAGCACGACATTGCCGGGGCCTGCAATGGAGAGCACGCGAGGGACAGCCTCTTGTGCATCCGGGCATTCCGTAATCCGCTCATGTGCCATCCCTGCTTTCCGAGCTCCTTCTGCAATCGCACGTCCCAAGGCCCCGCAGCTCACCAAGGAAGTAATGCCACGAGCCGCCACATGGCCGCCAATCTCCAGATGAAACGCGGACGAGCGAGCGCCGAGCTCTAACATATCGCCCAAAACGGCAACCGTGTGCGTCCCGACGCCAAGTTCCGCCAGGAGATCGACCGCAGCTTTCATAGAAGCTGGATTGGCGTTGTAACAGTCGTTGATGACCGTCATGCCGCTGAGGCGTTCGACTTGCGAACGCATGGTGGCCGGTCGAAAATGGAGCAGGCCTTGGGCGATCTTCGGGCCGCTGAGCTCGCAGAGATAGCCAACTGTCGCCGCTGCCAGCGCGTTGGAAAGATTATGAAACCCGTGGGCGGGTAAAGTGACCGGCGTTGGCCTGACTCGGCCGGGAAGGTGTAACCGAAACGTCATGCCTTTGGCATCGGACTGCACATCCGTCGCTCGGACCAATGCAGTGGGTGACAGACCAAACGACACGACGCGGCAACGCGCCCGCGAGGCCAGATACCCGAAATACGGATCATCGGCATTGAGCACCGCGGCTTGATCGGGCTCAAGTAAGTCCAGCAATTCCCCTTTAGCCTCGGCGGACACTTCCATCGTTCCAAAAAATTCGAGATGATCGGGCCCGATATTGGTAATGAGTCCAATCGTCGGCCGAGTGATTTTCGCTAATCGGGTCGTTTGTCCCTTGTGGTCCACACCCATTTCGATCACTGCCGCTTCGTGTCGATCAGTCAGCCGGAGCAGCGTGTGGGGGACGCCAATACGATTATTTAAGTTCCCTTCGGTGACGAGGACCTTCCAGCGCTCCTCAAGGACGCGAGCGACCATTTCCTTCGTCGTCGTCTTCCCGTTACTGCCCGTGACGGCCACGATGGGGATTTGAAAACGGCTCCGATAGTACGTCGCAAGTTGCTGATAGGCCAGAAGCGCATCAGGCACCGCCAGGACGAACGGAGCAGGAGCCGCACTCCATGATTTCAGAGATGAGGCAACCGCCGACCCGCCCTCGATCAGCGCCCCGATTGCTCCTTTTTGAAGCGACTGCTCCACGAATTCGTGTCCATCGAAATGGTCGCCCTTGAACGCGACAAAGAGATCCCCCGATCCCACCTCTCGAGAGTCTGAACACAGGCGACGAATCTTGCGACGCAGTCCCGTGCTGTCTCCAAGGAGCAGACGTGCGCTCGTCACTTCCAACACTTCTTCAATGGTAAACAGCGACTTATCCGCTTTCATCACGTCGGTTGCGGAAGCGCGAAAAGGCAACGGCACGATCATCGCGTGAGCTTTCCGACCGCTTCTCGCGCAACTTCTCGATCGTCAAAGTGAAACTTCTGCTTCCCAATGATCTGATAATCCTCATGGCCTTTGCCGGCGATCAGCACCATGTCGCCGCGCTTCGCCTCTCGAATGGCCGTTTCGATCGCTGTGCGGCGGTCGGGGATCATCTCATAGCGGACTCGACTGGTCTCAAGCGCGTCGCGAACTCCCGCTTCCACTTCTTTCAGTATGGTCATCGGGTCTTCGGTTCGTGGATTGTCGGACGTCAAAATCACGACATCGCTGCGTTCCGTCGCGGCCCGTCCCATCTTCGGACGCTTGCCACGATCCCGATCTCCGCCACAGCCAAACACGGTGATGATGCGTCCCGCCTTGAGTGCGTGCGCAGCCGCCAACAGACGAACCAGCGCGTCTTCCGTGTGCGCATAATCCACGACGATGGTAAAACTCTGTCCCGCGTCGACGCGTTCAAACCGTCCGGGGACGTTGCGTACCGTTCGAATGCCTTCACAAATGGCATCGAGCGGCAATCCCTCGTTGAGCCCGACGCCAATTGCCGCCAAGACGTTGGAGACATTGTGCTCCCCCACCAGCCGGCTTTCGACCTGACAATCCCCGCTTGGCGTGACCATACGAAACGTCGTGCCATTGACCGAGAGGCGAACATCATGGGCCCGAATGTCGGAGGCCTCGCGTATTGAGTACGTCCACACCGGCACATGACAGGCTTCTCTGATGCGAATCCCCCAAGAATCATCCGCATTGACGATGGCTCGCTTGGGCCCCGGCTTGCTTCCCGAGGTCGTCAATCCTGTAAACAAGCGCACCTTCGCCTGGAAGTACTCCTCCATCGAATGGTGATAGTCCAGGTGGTCCTGCGTGAGGTTCGTGAAGACTGCCGTGTCGTATTCACAACCGCTCGTGCGGTCCATGGCTAAGGCATGAGACGAGACCTCCATGGCCACCGCATCCAGCCCGCCTTGGACCATACGTGCCAAGAGCTGCTGCAGTTCAACGGCTCCCGGTGTCGTATGAGAAGCGTCGATCCGCTCGGAACCGACCTCATACGCCACGGTCCCGATCAACCCGACGTGTCGTTTCGCCGACTCGAGCACGGCCTTACAGAGATAGGTGGTGGTGGTCTTTCCGTTGGTGCCTGTCACACCGATCATGCGAAGCTGCGTCGAGGGATTATTGAGCAATCGAGCAGCCAACATACCCAACGCTCGACGAGAATCGCGCACTTCAACGATCGGCACGGTCTGCTCCTGAACGACTGAGGCATCTTGCACGATTAACGCCGACGCACCGGCCGCTACCGCCTGGCTCACATAGGAATGGCCGTCGACCCGTTCTCCTTTGACCGCCACAAAGAGGGTCCCTGGTTTGATCTGCCGAGAGTCATCCGTGAGCGAGGTGACCCGCACCTGCATGTCGCCGCGCTGATGCGTCACCTCTCCCTGCTTCTCCAACGGAGCAACGAGTTCAACCAAGGTCATAACAGCATCGACCCTTTTTTCTCGCTCCAAACATGACCCGCATCAGGAGGCCAGCGCCAGCTTGACCGGCTCTTGGGGTGACACGCCAAGATGCGGCAAGACCTGCTCGGCGATCCGTCTAAACACCGGTGCCGCCACAACACCACCCCAGGCCTCCGCCTTCGGTTCATCAATCACCACGACGATGGCTAAACGCGGGTCCTCTGCGGGGACATAGCCGACAAAGGACCCAATCAACAGGCTGGACGAATACGCGCCCGTATGCGGATCGATCTTTTGGGCGGTCCCTGTTTTCCCCGCCACACGATATCCCGGCACCGCAGCCTTGCGGCCGGTCCCAATCGTCACGACACCCTCCAATATATCCGTCAGCGTGCGAGCGGTTGCAGTTGAAATTGGCTGGCGTCGAACGTGCGGTTCGATTCGGCCAACCAAATGACCGCCGGCATCACGGATCTCAGAGACGACATAGGGTTTCATCAACCAACCGCCATTGGCGATCGCGGAAATTGCGGTCACCAATTGCAACGGAGTGACACCGATCTCTTGCCCCATCGCGATGGAGGCCAATGAGCGTCGCCCCCAGCCTTTGGGCTCTTTCGTGAGCCCGGCCATTTCTCCAGGGAGATCGATATCCGATTTCTCCCCAAATCCGAATGCCTTGATGTAGCGATAGAGCCGAGCCTCCTCAAGCTGCATGGCTATTTTTGCCGCGCCGATATTACTGGACTTCTGAATGACCTCCGCAAATGTCATCCAGCCAGATTTTTCATGATCGTGAATCACGGTACGGGCGATTTCCATGCGGCCATTCTCACCGTAGACAAGCGAGTGGGGCTTCATCACTCGCTCTTCCAATGCCGCCGCCGCGACGACGACTTTCATCGTCGAGCCGGGCTCATACGCATCGGTGATAATGCGGTTCCGCCATCGATCGGCGGACATCCCGGACATGGCGTTCGGATCAAACTTCGGACTGAGTGCCATCGCGAGAATAGCACCGGTTTTCGGTTCCATGACAATGGCCATGCCGCCCTTCGCACGAGCGGACGTGACGGCTTCATCCAATTCTTTTTCTGCGACATACTGAATAAATTCATCGATTGTTAACGTCAGGCTATGCCCCGGCGTCGGAGTCCGTTCGCTGATTCCCTTGGGAAACACCGTCCGTCCCAGCGCATCCCGCTGGAGCACTACCAACTGTTTCTCGCCGCTTAAATATTTATCATAACGCCGTTCGAGACCTTCGAGACCCTGGCCATCCATGCCGGCAAATCCTAAAACGTGAGAGAGCAGTGTGCCGTTTGGATAGAACCGACGCCCTTCCAGCACGATGCCGATGCCATCCAGCGAGAGCGCTTCGAGCCGACGTCCCTGCTCGGGGTCCAGTTTACGAGCGATCCAGACAAAGTTCCGCTCTTGCTTCAGCTTGCGTTCAATGTCATCCGGCCGAACGTGAAGCACTCGAGCGAGATCGTGGGCGACGCCTGATGGGTTGTCGAGTGATGTGGGAATTCCGAACACCGAAGGCACATCCATGTTTACCGCCAGAACTTTGCCCTTCCGATCCACGATTGCGCCGCGCCCGCCCTCGACGGTCACGGTCTTCTGATGCTGACGATCCGCTTTTGCGGTCAACTCAGCCGCATGAAGAACTTGCAGAAAGAATAATCTGGCTAGGATGCCGCTAAACCCCAACAAGAGTAGGATCCCGACAAAGACCCGTCGACGACGAAGAGGGTCTGATTTGGTCATGGCGCCATTCGCACGATGTCGTGCTTCGCAAGCTTCAATTCCATGGCAACAGTCACGGCTTTAGTCGGTACATCAGGCATCAGCCGAACCAGCCGCACCTGGCCCTGCTGCGGAGGCACCATGCCAAGCTTTTCGGTGGCGGCTTTTGCAATCCGGTCTGGCGAGCTGAGCGTCGAGACTTTTAATCGGAGCTCATCACGCTCTCGCTCCAACGCAACTTTCTTGGACTTCAGTTGTTCGATGTGATACCCGACCTGCACCACATCGACCCGCTCCCAGACATACAAGAGCAAGACGGACAATACCGCAAGAGCGGTTAATGCTTTCATGCACACCTCCGTTGAGGGAGTCGTTCAGCAATTCGCAATTTCGCGCTGCGCGATCGCGGATTGTCCGTCACCTCACTCTCTAAAGCGACCACCGGTCTTTTTGTCTTCGTGAGCAGTACCGGCTCCGGGCCTTGCGACAACTCACGAATAGCGTGTTTCGCAATGCGATCTTCGAGAGAATGAAACGAAATGATACAGAGGCGGCCCCCCGGTGACAGCACATCGGCCGCATCTCGAAACGCAGCGGCCAAGACATCGAGCTCACCGTTGACCGCTATCCGCAACGCCTGGAAGGTGCGAGTCGCAAAGTGGATGCGCCCATGCCGGTATGAGCCTGGAACGGCACTTCGAACGACGGACACGAGCTCCGCGGTCGTCCGCAAAGGTCGTAACTCACGAGCGCGTGCAATCGAGCGCGCAATGCGGCGCGCATACCGCTCTTCACCATACTGAAAAATGATGTTGGACAGTTCTACTTCCGACAGGCGTTCGAGCAATTGAGCAGCCGTCGTCTCACCGCTGCGATCCATCCGCATATCGAGAGGCCCTTCCGCCATAAAACTGAAGCCGCGGGTCGCATCGTTCAATTGAACGGAAGAGACGCCGAGATCAAACACAATTCCATCGACGCATGAGAGTCCTAATGTACGTACATGCTGCTTGATGTCACCGAAATTTCCATGCACGAGCCTTAATTGCGACGTGAACTGCCTGATTCGTTCACGAGTCATAACAAGAGCGTCCTCATCACGATCAATGCCGACCAACATCCCACTGGGTCCTGCTGCGTCGAGGATTCTGGCAGCCAATCCTCCTTGCCCAATCGTGCAATCGACATAGATTCCACCTGATCGGCAATGGAGCCCCGCCAAGACCTCTTCCACCAAGACTGGAATATGGCCATACTTGGGACCGACAGACTGGTTACCATCTTCCTCCACTTTCTCCCACTTTTCGCCAGAAGTATACCCGCCCCTCAGATGTTGTCAATCAAAAACTTTATATTTTTAATAGGATACTCATCTTACACACAGGTGTATCCAAATAGGTACTTTCACGAGCTTCGAACGGCTCAGTTATTTTGGCAAGTAGAGGTTGCGTCCGCATTTATCAAAGTCGAAAGAACCTACCGGCTATTGGAGCATCTTGTAGGCTCATTTTTGCCGAAAACGGCTGAGACTTCCCCACCTGCTCCGCGCATCACAAAATAGGTATGAACCCCGATTAGCTTCATCGTATCCTCGGCATCCATACAAGAGTGCATGGTTCATGGCCCATCGCATGGACGCCATGAAATAGAACCCATCCACACACAAGAGAGTGGAGTGTTGAAGCAGCTGAAACGTATATTGGTGAACAGTCATGGCACGCAAAGATGACGTGCGGAGAAAGCGCCCGAGCTTAGGCTGTTACGGCCTGGCGGTAAGGTCCAAACATTTCATGGGTATTACTTCAAATGAGGCCGCGCATGCACCCGATTTTGGGCTAGGGATAGAGTTTATAGAGCATTCGAGGGAAGGCGATGGTCTCTCGCACGTGATCCAACCCGCAGATCCATGCGACAGCCCTTTCAATACCCATCCCAAATCCTGCATGCGGCACTGAACCATACCGCCGAAGATCCAAATACCATTGAAACGCTTCTTCGGGCAGTTTGTGCTCTCGGATGCGAGCAAGTAATTTTTCATACTCGTGGATGCGCTGCCCGCCGCCGATGATTTCGCCGTAGCCTTCGGGAGCCAGGACGTCCATGCACAGGGCCAGGTCAGGCCGCTGTGGGTCATTTTGCATATAGAATGCTTTGATCGAGGCTGGATAGCGATGAATGATCGCCGGCCGGTCAAATTCATGTGAGAGCAGAGTTTCCTCGTCTCCTCCAAAATCGTCCCCAAATTGGATGGGATTTCCCTTCGCCTGAAGTATCGCCACGGCATCCGTATACGAGACCCGTGGGAACGGGGCCTTCACCCGCTCCAGCTTGGTGATATCCCGCTCAAGGACGGCCAGTTCATTCCGCCGGTTCTCCAGTACCCGCTCGACAACGAATGACAGACACTCTTCCGCCAGATTCATCATGTCCGGCAATTCAGCAAAGGCGACCTCCGGTTCCACCATCCAAAACTCCGTCAGGTGACGTCGTGTTTTAGATTTTTCGGCTCGAAACGTGGGGCCGAAACAATAGACCTTGCCGAAAGCCGCCGCGGTGGCCTCGCTGTAAAGCTGGCCACTCTGCGTGAGATAGGCCTTTTCGTCGAAATAATCAGTTTGAAAGAGCGTCGTGGTCCCCTCACAGGCATTGGGTGTGAAGATCGGCGTATCAACGAGAAGAAAGCCACGATCATCGAAGAAATTGCGGCACGCGCGGATGATTTCGTGGCGGATACGCAGCACCGAGTGCTGCCGGCTGGATCGCAGCCACAGATGTCGATGCTCCATTAAAAATCCGACGCTGTGTTCCTTCGGCTGGATAGGAAACGGTTCGGCGATGTGCATCGGCTCCACGTGCTTCACATCCAGTTCGTAACCGCCCTGCGCGCGGGCGTCTTGCCGGACCGTGCCGGTCACAACAATCGACGACTCCTGTGTGAGCGTTGCAGAACGCGCAAATGACTCCTCTCCGACGACTGCCTTACTGACTACCGCTTGAATGTCGCCTGTCCCGTCTCGAACAATTAAGAAGTGCAGCTTGCCGCTCGAACGCTTGTTTCGCAGCCATCCCCGAATCGTCACGTCCTGTCCAATGTGGCGCGAGATATCCTCGATGTAGCTGTACAACATTCAAACTCCAATGCACCGCTCTAGAGAACGTTGAAGCTATCCGATACCAGCAAGCCTTTTCAAGGGCGATCCGACCTCACCTCATAAAACAGGACCGTCTGCTGTTGACAATTACTACACATGGCCGGACAATATCGCTATGCTAAAAACACTACTGAGGTACAGCATCAAATTTATTTTCCTTCTGATAGTGCTCGCCCCGACCGACCAGACCCAAGCGGCTGACACCACGTCCTTGTCCACACTGTACTGGTGCGCACAACGCACAGGGAATGAGCTGCAACTAAAGCCGGGGACGGATTGCGAACCGCTAGTTGAGGCCAGAAAAGAAGCTGCAGATGGGGATGAAGCAGGCAAGGCCAATCCACCGGCAAAGGTCACCAACCTGGAACACGCCGTCGGTAACTTTCTGAAGGAGTACCGCCAGCTTCTGGACTGCTGCGCAAGTAACGTGTCCAGTTTCGACGATATTTCTAGACTCGAGGATCAAGCCACGGTTCTCATTGGACAGGCCGTAACCAGTCTTCCTCCACCCGCATTGCTGGCAGGACGAAATCAAGGCTTGGTGGTGCCCGTCGTCCAGGCACGGAGTAAACTCCGCCTTTTGAAAATTCATCTCGAGCAGCTCGATGCGTCACACAGGAAAATGAATTCATCTGACTATGAGGAGTCCGCGAAACAACGACGAATCCTCGAAGAAACAGAACGGTCAATTACTAAAGAATTTCGACCGAGCAAAGAAGCGGCGCGAGCCTTAACGGGCGCGGACATTGGTCGCTCTGGTGCGACGGGAGCGGAGATTGGCCGATCAGCGCCGACCGGCACGGAGATTGGAAATTCCTCTCGGACAGGGAGTCATATCGGAACCACACCCCCTACGCTGGGAGAAATTGTCGACACGCCATTCGCCGAGCAAACCGGCACGCCATTGAGCACAACGCAGCCCGTAATACGCGGAACGGTTGGCCTGGAGATAGGAACAACGCAGTCGACTGGCTCTTCAATTGGAAACTCCACATTCAATAGCGTACCCTAATTATCTATACCCCAGGGTCACCCATCATCTTTATCATTTCCGGTCGGCTGTACGGGCGAAACATGTTCCCAACTCTCCCCGCCGTCGCGGCTGCGATACAATCCGCTGCCATTGGTGCCGACGTACAGCATACGTGGATCAGTTGGGCTTTGAGCCAATGAGCGTATATTAAGCGTCGCGAGTCCCTTATTGATCGCGTGCCAGGTGGCCCCGCCATCCATGCTCTTGTACACGCCTTCACGACTTGCCACGTACAGCGTGCCCGCCGTCGCTCGATCCAGCACCATCGCGCTGATCATCTGATCGGGCATCGACAGAGCAATCCGATCCCATAGTTGCCCGCCATTCGTGGACTTATAGGTTCCTCTCAGCGTCGCGGCGTACACCGTATTCGGCGAAAACGGGTCCACACCCATGACCGTGACGCCCAGGGCCCGAGAAGAGGTCAGTTCCTTGGGAGAGACGAGGCCATTGTTGATCTTCTCCCATCGACCGGCTTGATTGACGCTTTTATACACACCGCCGCTTGTCCCGGCATACAAAATGTCCGGCCGCACCGGATCCATCGCCAGGGTCACGACCATCAGGACTTCTTTCATGCCGTCCATGCGTTTCTGCCATTGCTCGCCGCCGTTCTTTGATTCAAAGACACCCATGGTCGTGGCAACAAACAGACGATTGTTGTCGGCGGGGTCGAACACGAATTGATTGACGACCGAGCTGATGGTCACATCGTCCAGGCCTGCACGAAGCGACACCCATCGCTGTCCGCCGTCATAGCTTTTATAGACGGCATCCCCTTTTGTGCCTGCATAGACCGTCGCCGGATAGGTGGGATCGATGGCCATGGAGATGACACGTGAATGACTCATGTGATGCGACAGGTTCTCCCAGGTTTGGCCCCCATCACGCGACTTATAAATATAGTCGTTCGTGGCGACATACAGGATGTCAGGATTGTTCGGGTGAAGCGCAATCACAACAATGGCATCGCTGCGACCGCAGCCGGAAGACACCATGCAGAGGAAAGCGAAAAGCAAAAAGCACAGGTGTCTGCGCATGAACATGTCTGATGATCAGAGCGGTACAGGGACAGAGAGCACCTTAGGATGCTCAAAATGGCCGTCAATAACACCCGCCCGCCCCAGCCGCGCCAAGACGCGCCCCTTCCCGACCAAGGCCGCAGGCGAGAAAAAAGCGGAGTACCGATATATCACCCGCCCAACCCTGAGCCGGCCAAGACCGGCTCTGTCCCGTGGGTACGTTGAGCACTTTTTCGACCCGAGAACGAAGCTCGGGAAGTGGCGCGTCCTTCGGAAAAAACGCCTGCTCTTGCAGGCGGGGGCGGGGCGCGTGACATAACGCCTGGGGAAGGGCGGGTGTGATGGGGCCATTTTCAGCATCCTAAGCCTAACGATAATTCACGAACTGCAGATCAATCCCAAAATCTTTTTGCTTCAGAAAAGTGATGGCGGTTTGGAGATCGTCCTTGCTCTTGCTCAACACGCGAACTTGCTCGCCCTGAATCTGCGGTTGGACCTTCAGCTTTGCATCGCGGATGTCCTTGGTGATTGCCTTGGCTTTGTCATCCGGGATGCCGCTTTGAATGGTGATGACCTGACGGACCGTGCCGCCAAGCGCTTCTTCGAGCTTGCCAGAGTTCAACGCTTTGACAGAGACGCCACGCTTCACACATTTTGCTTTCAAAATATCCAGCACCGCGTTGAGCTTATATTCATCGTCCGATACGACGGTCAACTGTTTCTCTTTTTCATTGAGCGTGAGTTCTGTCTTCGATCCTTTGAAGTCGAAGCGCTGGCGCACTTCCTTGGTCGTCTGCTCTACCGCATTTTTCACTTCCTGCAGATCGACTTGGGATACCACATCAAATGAAAATTGGTCTGCCATACACACCTCCGATTAACAACAGCCGCCGGGGGGAAGATGAAACCCGTCATTCGCGGTGAGACGGCCGCTCACGGCAGACCCGCCACTGGAGATGACTACCTCGCTGCTCGTGAATGCGTGCTTCAGGACGATATACCCATACCATTGACGAATGCTATCCGCCAAGACAATCACGGCCAAAAGTGCCACCACGCCGACTAAGACGGCATCAACGTACAAGGCCACGGCTTGTCCCGTCGCGCCCGCCTCCCTTGCCTTTTCCACAAACAAGACCAGCATTTCATAGGCTCCTGTCAACGTAATGACTCCGACAAAGACCATTGGAATGACTGTGACCCAGACATAGTTG
>JBDUAJ010000065.1:0-12175 GCA_040004695.1 Nitrospirales bacterium
GACGGGTCTGTCCGGCAGCGATCTGGCCAATCGGGCGGTGCTCCAGGCAGAAAATTTGGCGCTACATTGTCTGCACCGGCCGACGTGGTCCGATTGAGCAGTGAAAATGGCTACCATGTGCTTCACCTTGAGAGCGGCGAGGAACTTTCCGCCAAATGCATCCTGATCTCCTCTGGGGCGTCCTACCGAAAGCTGACCGTTGACGGCTGTGAGCGGTTAGAGGGCGCAGGTGTTTATTACGCGGCCACCGCGGTCGAGGCCCAGTTGTGCGGTGGCGCGCAGGTCGTGGTCGTCGGCGCCGGCAATTCCGCCGGCCAGGCGGCCGTCTTCCTCTCCGAACGTGCCGACAAAGTGTTGTTGCTCATCCGTAGCGACGATCTGGGAAAGAACATGTCGCAGTACCTGACACGGCGCATCGAACAAACGGCCAACATCGACGTGCGGCGCCACACGGAGATCAGCAAGATGGACGGTGCCCAGTCGCTCGCGACGGTGGAGTTGATCTGCACCCAAACAGGTCAATGTGAGACCGTCGTCTGCCTGGCGGTCTTTATCTTTATCGGTGCCATACCGCACACTACGTGGTTGCCGGATGTGATCCAGGTTGATCGCAATGGATTTGTGAAGACGGGGCTCCAGCTCATGGAGTCGAGCGCGTGGCCGCTTCGCCGCCAGCCGTTTTTGTTGGAGACAAGTTGCCCGGGCATTTTCGCCGCGGGGGACGTGCGGTTTGGCTCCACCAAGCGCGTGGCTTCTGCGGTGGGAGAAGGGGCGATGGCGGTGCAGTTCGTTCACGAGTACTTGGCGTCCAGTTGAAGGGATGCGAACGCGCCTCTTCCCGCGCTTCGTTCTCCATCGCTCGAAGCATGACGTAGCTCAGGAGACTTCGCCCCACGTTCGTCCGATTGTGTCCCGCATGGTTTTTCTGAATACCATGCAGCTTGGTAGTGAGCATAAAGCCAATGGTGAAGATTCAAATCACCGTCTGGAGTGATGACGTCTGCCGGTCTTGGCACGTCGAATGGAAACGCACATACTCGCGCCGCGCCAGCCGAGCCGCGAGGAGCGTAAACGTGCGTTGCTCGATTGCGAAGCGGCAACAGACGGCTGCCTAAGGCCTACATCCCAGTGACGAAATCCCTTCGTCACTGACGATTCCTCGTCACCGGCATAGCGTCACTCTGATCACTGTCGTCCCGTCTTTTCTCACGTTGAAGAGCTGTTCGGCTGATTTCGCAACACCTTGTGAGCTGTCGTCCGATCGAATCCATTCTGGAATGGTCCTTGCCATAGCACAGATACAAAAAAGAAAGGAGATCAACGATGAATCAGCATGCCGCAGCGACCGCAGCGACAAAGGACATCCTGGATATTTATCAACCTGGATCGACCCATATGGTCGGTGACGGGTTTCCGGTTCGCAATCTCTTTCCAAGCAACGAGCTCGATCGTGAGGTGAGCCCGTTCCTCATGCTCGACTATGCGGGGCCGCAGTACTTTGAGCCAACGGACCATCAGCGTGGCGTGGGGGAACATCCGCATCGCGGGTTTGAAACGGTGACGATCGTCTATGAAGGGGTCCTGTCGCACAGGGACTCGACTGGAAGCGCTGGTGTCATCGGCCCGGGCGATGTGCAGTGGATGACCGCGGCATCCGGCATTGTGCATGAGGAGTTGCACGAGAAGGAATTTGCGAGGAAGGGCGGCACACTGCACGCCATTCAACTATGGGTGAATCTTCCGAAAGCGTCGAAAATGTCCGTACCGGGATATCAGACGATTCTGAACGCGGATATTCCGGCCGTCGATCTCGATGGCGGAGCCGGACTTCTACGGGTCATCGCCGGATCATTCCTCGGGCACAAAGGGCCGGCGCGCACGTTCACTCCGGTTGAGTTGTACGATCTCCACGTCAAGGCTGGACATCGAGTGCAACTCAGTGTGCCGAACGGGCAGAACACTTCGATTTTGGTGCTGCAGGGACGGGCCGCGGTGAATGACTCTCGTGAAGTTGGAGAAGCGGAACTGATCGTGTGCAAGCGGAACGGATTGCAGGTTGTGATCGATGCGCAGCAAGACAGCCGACTCCTGCTCATGAGCGGAGAGCCGATCGAGGAACCGATTGCCCGCTACGGCCCGTTTGTCATGAATACGCGAGAGGAGTTGATCCAAGCCGCCGAGGACTATCAAACGGGGAAGATGGGACACTTGTCATGAACGATCATGGGCTTGCGATCGATATCTATTCCGATGTCGTGTGCCCCTGGTGCTACATCGGGAAGCGACGACTGGAAGGAGCGTTGGATCAATCGTCCGCACGGCAAGCGCCTCGGGTTACCTGGCGGCCGTTCGAATTGAATCCTACGATGTCTCGGCAGGGCATGGATCGCCGGGTCTACTTGGAAGCGAAGTTCGGCGGTCCTGAGGCGCTGCGGTCGATGCAGGATCGTGTCGCAGCCGTCGGAGCGAAGGAAGGCATCCCCTTCGCCTTCGATCTTATCCTGATGACGCCGAATACGTTCGATGCGCACCGGCTCATTTGGTATGCGGAGCAGCAGAAGAAACAGGATGACGTGGTGGAGGCGCTCTTTCACGGGTACTTCATCGAAGGCTTGGACATCGGCGATCTTGAGGTGCTGGCGTCGATCGCGCAGCGCAGCGGCCTCGATGGCGCGGAGGCGCGCCATTTTCTGCAGAGTCACGAGGGCGAGGTTGAGGTGCGTGAAGAGCAAGGCCAGGGGCATCGGCTCGGCATCAGGGCCGTTCCGTACGTTGTGTTGAACGAGCGGCTCGCAATTTCAGGCGCACAGCCCGTGGAGACGTTCCGCTCGGCCATCGATCAGGTCACGAACGAGAGCCGCATCACACAGGGATAATGCGCGGAGACAAGGAAGGAGAGGCGGCCATGGCGGTCCAAGTCTATGGATGTAATCACATCGTGATCGAAGTCACCGACGCGAAGAAGGCGGTCAAATTCTATGCGGACGTCTTCGGATTGACAATGCTCCGCGGAGGCGAAGGCGCCGCCTGGTGCCAGTTAGGCGAACATCAGTTCATGGCCATCTTCGAAGTGGACACGTTGCAACCGGATCGCACGAAGCACTTCGGGTTGATGGTCCGTGACGAGAATCAGATTAAGGAAGTGCGGAAAAAACTCATCAGCAAGTACAAGCTCAAATTGGTGCCGGGCTTCCGCTGCGATTTTCGCGATCCATGGGGCAACCGGATTCAGGTGGGGGATCTCAGCGACGAGTCGCTGGTCTGGCTGCTCCCGTACCAAGAGGTCCAGAAAGCGGGCATTACCTTTACGAAATCCAAGTAATCATTTCTCGACAAGAAAGGAGCGAACGATGAGCGCAACGAATCTCCAGCAACGGCTTGAGGATCTTCTGAACCATATCCGACAAGGGAAGATCATCGAGGCCATGAACGAGTTCTACGACACCGATACGGTGATGCAAGACAATGCCAACCCGCCGACGAAAGGCCTTGCGGCCAACATCGAACGGGAGAAGCAATTCATGAGCGGGGTAAAGGAATGGAAGGGCTTCAACGTCAACGCCACAGGGGTCGGCGACAATGCGACGTTTTACGAAAGCGTCATGGATTTCATCGCCACGAACGGCCAGCCGGTTCACATGGAACAGACCTCGGTGGCCAAGTGGAAGAACGGCAAGATCGTCCACGAACGATTCTACTACGATACGGGGAAAGGCGAGTCCTAGCAGCCGACCAGCATTGCCGGAGCGTGAGCGGCATCGCGCTCCGGCTGCCTGATTCCGGCGCCGTGACATTCTCGAAGCGCCAAGCTGAGACGGTAGAGACGATGTTCCAGTTACTTCGTGGACGTCCGACACATTGAGGAGAAACCATGCAGCTGAATGGGCAGATTGTTTTGATCGCCGGAGGGTCCGGAGCGCTTGGCCAAACGGTTGCGCCGGCATGTGTGCGGGCAGGCGCGCACGCCATCACGGCTGATCGCAATCCGCCGTCGGAGCAGGTCGCAGGATGGTCCGCGATGAAAGCCGATGTGACCGACGAAGCAGACGTTCGGCGTCTCGTGAATGAGGTGATCCGCAAGACCGGCCGCATTGACGCACTCGTCAATCTGGTCGGCGGTTTTGCCATGGGCCGCGTGGGGGAGACGGATGCCTCGCTGTGGCACCGGATGTTGACCATGAATCTCACGGCGGCGTTTCTGCTTTCGAAAGCGGTGCTCCCCGGCATGGTGGAACGCGGCGCAGGCCGCATCGTCCATGTGGCAGCTCGAGCGGCGGTCGAGCCTTTTCCAGGAGCCGCCGCCTACATTGTGGCGAAGTCTGGACTGGTCGCGCTGATCCGGACTCTGTCCCTGGAGCAAGCCGGCTCTGGCGTGACCGTCAACGGAATTCTTCCGACCACGATTGATACGGCCAGCAATCGTGCGAGTATGCCGAATGCCGATACGTCGAAGTGGGTCAAACCGGAATCGATTGCGCAGCTTGTGGTTTTTCTTGCTTCTCAAGAGGCCGGACAAGTCAATGGGGCGTTGATTCCAATCGGATGAAAATAGGTGGCGAACATGAACGCACAGTACCTCGGCCATGTCGTCTTTTACGTGAAAGATCTCGAACAGTCGCTCCGATTCTATCGCGATCTGCTGGGCTTCAAGGAGGTCGGGCACATCTTCAACGGAGCAGCGGCAGCTCTGACATCGGGCCGGACACATCACGAACTGCTCTTGATCCAAGTAGGCGATGCGCCGGGGCCACCGCCGGGACGGCGTCGCGGGCTCTATCATATCGGCATCAAAATCGGCGATAGCCTCGATGAATTGCGCGCCGCGAAGAACGAGTTGGAAGGAGCCGGCGTCACGATCGACGGCATGAGCGATCACACGGTGAGTCAAAGTGTGTATGTGCATGACCCCGACGGCAATGAAGTGGAACTCTATGTCGATGCGGATGAAGCGATCTGGAAGAACAACCCCGAAGCGGTCGTGTCCCCGATCAAGCCGTTGCGCTTGTAGTGGCGAGAGGAATATAGAGCAGCCATTTATCCACAAAGGAGGATAAGGCGAACGATCTATTTGAGGAGAGTGACGCTGTGGGTTAATGAAGAAAATATGGTGATCGACCACCATGGAAAAGAGAAACACAAGAAAGGTTCGCAACGACGGGTTTCCGGCAAGCTGATTTATGCCGGTCTCACCAAGAAAGAAATTAAGCTCTGGACACCGGAAGGCGAAAAAACATTCCGCTGGAGCGGATGGAAGTGAAAATAAAGCCGATTCCAGAAGATTCGATGATTACTGTGGAACTCAATGAGGAGGGAACCGTCGTCGATTTCCGGAAGGCCCATAATCATTGTTCTCTGAAGCCAAATGCACTCTTGCTCTTAGCTATATCGAGTAAACCATTGTCCCAGTATTGAAGAATTGCGACAGGACTTGAAGGAGATCACGCGCCATATCCGTCCGGGTTGGGATCTCACCACACCGGAGCTTCGTGAAGCCGGGCGACGGGACGACAGACGTGCTGAGCTGTTTTATCCCTATGGGAAGTCATTGGCCGAAGTCTTCAAGTCGGCCGGCTAAACACTCGGTAAGGAGACTCAATATGAAGATCGGATTGATTGGCGCGACGGGTTTTGTCGGGTCGGATTTTGCAGGAAGCGTTGAATCGGGACCATGAGGTCACGGCTATCGTTCGGCATCCGGAGAAGCTGCAGCCGCAGGCGAAGCTTCGCGCTCAGAAAGGCGATGTCTATAACGAAGACGACGTGGCCCGCGTGGTGGCGGGTCATGATGCCGTCATCAGCGCCTTCAATCCAGGATGGAGCAATCCCGATATCTATAATCAACAGGTCAAAGGCACACGAGCCATTATTAATGGCGTGAAGAAGGCCGGGATCAAACGGCTGCTGTTCGTCGGTGGCGCCGGTAGCTTAGAAATCAAACCGGGTGTCCAGTCGGTCGATACTCCAGAATTTCCGAAAGAATGGAAGCAGGGAGCCCTTGCGACTCGTGAAGCTTTGAACCCCCTTCGAAAGGAGCCGGATCTCGAATGGTCCTTCCTCACTCCGTCAGCCGACATTTCCCCTGGCCAACGAACAGGGACGTTCCGTCTCGGCACGGATCAGTTGCTGCGGGATGCAAACGGACAAAGCCGAATTTCGACGGGGGATTATGCCATGGCGATGATCGACGAAGTGGAGAAGCCGACGTATGTCCGGCAACGCTTTACGGTGGGCTATTGATCGCCGATTGCAGTCAGAGACATTGCGAAGGCTCATTTTGTCGGTGTGCGACATCTCAAAATGAAGTTTATGAACAGGAGGTTAGTGACGATGATAGTGCTCTCCTCTGTAATCCCCGGTGTGTCTCTATCTGTCGAATCAGGGAACAAGAACTAAGGTTGCGTCAGGGCAATGTGAAGCGATTCGATCAGGCTCGATTTTGAGAACGACAGCAAGGATGAGGTGAAGTGCGGGGCCAAACACGGCGCATAGCGCGGCGTCAAAGGCGAGGGTTTCGGACGATTCAGTTTTGAAAGGATTGCAAATATGACCGCACTCCAAATGAAGCAATACGGTGGGAAGGATGTCTTGGGACTCAATCAGAATGCGCCGAAGCCGGCAGCCGGCAAAGGACAGGTGCTGATCGAGGTGCATGGGGCAAGCATCAACCCGATCGATTGGAAAATCCGTGCAGGCTATCTCAAAGACCATCTGCCGCTCACCATGCCTGCGACGTTCGGCGGAGATGTTGCGGGCGTGGTCGCTGGAGTCGGCGACTCGGTTTCCGGCCTGAGCGTCGGTGACCGGGTGTATGGGTACGCAAGTCCAGTGTCGGGAGGGTCAGGTTCGTTCGCGGAGTTTGTCGCAGCCATGATTTCGACGGTGGCGCCTGCGCCATAGAAAGCAAACGTTGCCGAAGCCGCTGCCTTACCCCTTGTCGGAGCCAGCGCGCTGCAAGCGATCGAACAGCACATCAAACTTCAGCGTGGGCAAAAACTTCTCATTCATGGCGGAGCCGGTGGCATCGGCAGCGTGGCCATCCAGGTCGCCAAGTCCATCGGCGCCTATGTGGCGACGACCGCGACGGCGGAAGATTGGGCGTACGTTCAAGAATTAGGTGCTGATGAGGTGATTGACTACAAAAAGGAGGCGTTTGAGGGAAAGCTCACAAATTTCGATGCGGTGTTTGACACGGTCGGCGGCGACACAACGGACAAATCGTTCAAGGTGCTCAAAAAAGGCGGCACGCTTGTGTCGATGCTTGGGCAGCCTAATCCGACGCTGACCAAACAATATGGGGTGACGGCGATTGGACAAATGACTCATGCCACTACGGACGTCTTGAAGCGGTTAGCACACCTCGTGGATAGCGGAGCCATCAAGATTCATGTGGATAAGGTATTTCCATTGGAGAAATCCACGGAGGCCTTTCAACTTCTCGAAGAAGGTCATCCTCGAGGCAAGGTCGTGTTAGAAATCAAACGAGGATAACCAACGCGCCGCTCACGATTTGAAACGCCTGCCTCAATTCGGCGGTCTGAAGAAGTGGGCTGGTGAAAGGAGGCTTCTATGAATGAAGACGCCACGAATATCAACCGACGAAAGTTTTTACAGCATACGGCTTCCTTCACGGCATTGGGGGCCGTCGCCCTTGTTCTGCCCGCTGCGCATGCTGAAGAGGCGAAGGCGCCGGATGACCCCATGCGGGTCCCGGGGACCTTACCGCGTCCGTATGGAGAACGATCGCCGTTTGAGAAACATGCCCGATTGGGCGGAGCGGGGCCCGGCGCGCCTCATGGGTGGGGCGCCAATGCCCCGAACAATTTCAACTCGCTCACACCGCTTCAAGATCTGCATGGGATCGTCACGCCGTCCTCCCTGCACTTTGAGCGGCACCATAACGGCGTTCCCGCCATCGATCCGGCCCGTCATCGCTTGCTGATTCATGGGCTGGTCGAGCGGCCCTTGATCTTTACCGTCGATGAGTTGGAGCACTTTCCGGCTGTCTCACGCCTCGCCTTCGTCGAGTGTTCCGGCAATACCTGGGACAGCTGGCGGGAGGCCCAAGACGTGACGGTCCAGGACACTCACGGGCTGACGAGCACTAGCGAGTGGACGGGAGTCAAACTCTCGACCCTCCGTGAGTCGGTGGGTGTTCGTCGAGAAGCGAAGTGGATGCTCGCGGAGGGCAGCGATGCGTCCGGACTGGACCGCAGTGTCCCGCTCACCGAGGAAGTCTTGCACGAGGCGATGATCTGCTATGGCCAAAATGGCGAGGCGTTACGGCCCGAGCAGGGGTATCCGCTGCGGCTCTTATTGCCCGGCTTCGAAGGCAACATCAATGTGAAATGGCTGCGTCGGCTCAAACTCGGGTCGGCGCCATTTATGACGCGCTGGGAGACGGCCAAGTACACCGATCTGATACCGGATGGGACGGCCTATCAATTTAGTCTGGTGATGGAGGCGAAGTCGGTGATCACCTCTCCCTCAGGCCAACAGCAGATTCAACCCGGTTTTCAGGAGATTCGCGGACTCGCGTGGAGCGGCCGGGGACGTGTGAGGAAGGTTGAGGTGAGCGTAGATGGGGGACGCACATGGCAAGGCGCGCAGCTACAGGAGCCGGTGCTTCCGAAATGTCACACGCGATTTCTGTTCCCGTGGCGATGGACTGGACAAGAGGCCATCTTGCAAAGCCGATGCGTCGATGAGACCGGCTATATCCAACCGACACGTCAGGACCTCGTGAAGGTCCGTGGAAACCATTCGATCTATCACTACAATGCTATTCAAAGCTGGAAGGTGGAACGCGATTCACGGGTACGCAACATTTATGCATAAGCCATTGACGATCGTCCTCGGCGCGCTTGTTATCGCTCTGGGTAGTGGATGGGTGGCCCTGTATGCCGAAGAGAGCAGGGAATATGGATTGGGGCGGCCGGCCACTGACCAAGAGATCCGCGCATGGAACATCGATGCGTCGCCGACCGGTGAGGGACTTCCACCCGGTCAGGGGACGGTCAAGCAGGGCGCGCAGATTTACGCGGTGAAATGCGCCGCGTGTCATGGGCCTACCGGGGTCGAGGGGCCAAAGGACAAACTGGTCGGCGGCCGGCATACGCTGACGACCCCGAAGCCGATCAGAACCATCGGCAGTTACTGGCCCTATGCGACGACGCTATACGACTATCTCCACCGGGCGATGCCGTTTAACGCGCCGCAGTCTCTCACCGCCGACGAGACCTACTCGGTCATCGCCTGGCTGCTGTTCCAGAATCAGGTCATCGCAGA
The DNA here is from genome assembly GCA_040004695.1 of Nitrospirales bacterium. Lineage (GTDB taxonomy): Bacteria > Nitrospirota > Nitrospiria > Nitrospirales > Nitrospiraceae > JAICXS01. The sequence continues at coordinate 9,286 of JBDUAJ010000065.1, forward strand.
AGAGGCGGTGATCGATGCGCAGACCCTGCCGAAGGTCCAGATGCCGAATCGCAACGGGTTCATTCCGGACCCACGCCCGGACGTCCGGTAGCGTAGAGAAATGATGCGCGTGGAGGAACGTAATGCCGCCATGGCGGCATGGCTTAGCCGTTTGGCGCTTCTGCTTGCCCTCAGTTCCGCCGTGACCGCAATCCTCGCCGGATTCGGCAGTCGGATGGCATGGTGGCATTTTCGAACCGGCTTTCAGATTCTGACCTGGGCCGCGTACGGTGGCTTAGGCAGTGCCGTCATCGGCTTCGTCGGTTGTGTCGCCTCGCTGTGGCACGGGCAGCGGCGCGGAGCGTGGCTTGCGTTCGTCGGTCTCATCGTCGGCCTCGTTGTCGTCGGGGTGCCCTGGCAGATGAAGCAGACGGCGCAACGTGTGCCGCCCATTCACGACATCACTACAGACACCGACGATCCTCCTCGCTTCGCCGACATTCTGCCATTGAGAAAATATGCTCCAAACGGTGCCGACTATGGCGGTCCGGACCTCTCCGCGCAGCAGCACGCGGCCTATCCGGACATTCACCCGGTTACGTTGCATATGCCGAGTCAGCAGGCGTTCACACAGGCGCTCAAGGCCGCCGAGGCAATGGGATGGGACATCGTGGCGGTGAGTCCGGCAGAAGGACGGATCGAAGCCACGGATACCACGCTTTGGTTCGGCTTCAAGGACGATATCGTCGTTCGCATCCAAGCTCGGCGCGACGAAGCCGTATCGATGTTCGGTCAGTCTCCCGTGTCGGGAAAAGCGATGTGGGAACGAATGCGCAACGCATTCGAGCGTACGTACGGAAGCTAAGCGGAACCGGGTCCACATCCTGAAGATAGGGAGGAGCACAACATGGGCATCAGCAACGACATCGTCACCGTGCCGAGCAAGTACTCGGTGTCTGAGTCCCCTTCAACGGCTGGACGCCCTTGTGAAATCACGCGGACTCACGGTGTTTGCGCACATCGATTTTAGCGCCGACGCCGCCAAAACGGGCCTTCGATGCCGGCGACGCAGTTGCTGATCTTTGGCAATCCCAAGTCCGGCACGCCCTTGATGATCGCCTCACCCAGCATTGCACTTGATCTGCCGTGAAAGGCTCTGGCTTGGGAAGACGAGAAGGGAAAGGTCTGGCTCTCGTACAATGCAGCGGAATATCTCAAGCAGCGATACGGGCTTCGCAACGAACGGATTATCCGAAGCAGTGCGTTATTGAGGCTGTTGTGATTTGGGGACCTCTGTACACCCGGCCTGAGTGCCGTTCCTTCTTTGAAAATGATCGACTCGAGACCGAAATTGACGGTGAACATGCTAATCGACTGGAACATTCAATTGTGGAAAAAGGGAAACGTATGCCAAGCACCATGTCTGGACAACCGCTCACCGAAGTTCACGTGAAGTTGATCGATGCCTATTGGAGAGCCGCCAATTACCTCTCAGTCGGCCAGATCTATTTACTCGATAATCCGTTGCTCAAAGAGCCGTTGAGGCTGGAGCATATCAAGCCGCGACTTTTGGGCCACTGGGGTACCACCCCAGGGTTGAATTTCATCTACGTCCATCTCAATCGTGTGATCAAACAATACGATCTGGACATAATGTACATCTGCGGCCCCGGCCATGGCGGCCCCGCGATGGTCGCCAACGTCTATCTCGAAGGGACGTATAGCGAGGTCTACCCCAATATCAGCCAAGATGCGGAAGGGATGAAAAGGCTGTTCAGACAGTTTTCATTCCCCGGCGGTATCCCCAGCCATGTCGCGCCGGAAACGCCCGGCTCGATCCACGAAGGCGGAGAACTCGGCTACGCCGTGTCGCACGCGTACGGTGCGGCCTTCGACAATCCCGATCTCATTGTGGCCTGCGTCGTCGGCGACGGAGAAGCCGAAACCGGTCCGCTTGCCGCTTCGTGGCATTCGAACAAATTTCTCAATCCCGTGACCGACGGCGCCGTCCTGCCGATTTTGCATTTGAACGGGTACAAGATCGCCAATCCCACGGTGTTCGCGAGAATCAGTCACGACGAACTGAACAGCCTGTTCATCGGCTATGGGTACAAGCCCTATTATGTCGAAGGCTCCGATCCCGAACTTATGCATCCATCGATGGCGGCAACACTGGACACGGCCATTGCAGAGATCAAGGCCATTCAGAAAAACGCTCGCAGCCGGCGCCATGACGGTGAGGGGATGCCCGAGCGTCCGCGGTGGCCGATCATTATTCTGCGTTCTCCCAAGGGCTGGACCGGACCGAAGGAAGTCGACGGCAAGATCACCGAGGGATCCTGGCGCTCACACCAGGTTCCGCTGGCAGAAATGGCCTCGAAGCCGGGACACATCAAATTGCTCGAAGCGTGGATGAAAAGCTACAAGGCGGAAGAACTGTTTGATGGGAACGGCACGCTGAGGCCGGAACTGGCCGGGCTGGCCCCGACCGGCACTCGCAGGATGGGAGCCAATCCACACGCGAACGGTGGCTTGCTGCTCAGAGATCTTCGGTTGCCCGACTTCCGGAGGTATGCCGTCGAAGTTCCGAAGCCCGGAACGATGGTCGCCGAGGCCACTCGGGTATCGGGAGGTTTTCTCCGCGATGTGATGAAGCAGAATCTGCGAAGCCAGAACTTTCGCGTCATGGCGCCTGACGAACTCACGTCGAACCGGCTCGGGGCACTCCTTGAGATCACCAACCGCGCTTGGATGGCTGGCATTGAGCCGGACGACGATTACTTGGCTCCCGATGGTCGCACCATGGAGATTCTCAGCGAGCATACCTGTCAAGGCTGGCTGGAAGGCTATTTGCTCACCGGCCGTCACGGCTTGTTCTCGACGTATGAAGCATTCGTCCATATCGTCGATT
>JBDUAJ010000066.1:0-12114 GCA_040004695.1 Nitrospirales bacterium
CGGATACTGGCATCCACCACGATCATCTTTTCATCGAAGATCCCGGGAGAATCCTGAATGGCATCCAGCGGAGCAGTGCGTTTTGCAAGGACAGTGGGATTGTAGGCCGGCCACAGCGTTTTTAGATCGACCAGCATGGGCGGGACAAACTTGCTTTGATCCACGTTATGGCACGTCGTACATTTGGCGCGGAACAATTCTCGCCCGTGTGCGGCCGCGGTCGGATCGACCTTCGCGCCAGCCGGCGCCTGCAAACTGTCAAGATACTGCTCCAGGAGCGAGGCAAACACGCCTTCATCTCCGCTAAGGAGGGCGTCAACTCGACGAAGATCTTCCTTGGAGGCTTCCCAACCCCGAGGCAAGCCAGCGCTCTCCGACTGTTCGCCGCTTTCAGTGCAATCAGACATTTGAGTACCGCTAAGCGTCATTATTTCCTCAGTACAGATGGGTCGCCATCGGGTGAGCAGCGGTCGTGCCTGTCCATCGATGAAGAGGTCGCGTGTCGTGAAAAGGCGTACGTGAACGACGAGGACGGACGCCGAATAGCGATTAGGATTGGAGGCGCACGAGAATACCTTCATCCGGTCCAAGATCGACATGAGCGGGATCGAACGACTGCCCGGTAGAGGCTGGATCGGTCGACAGCAGGATGACGCCTCCGGTGCCGAGGGAATGCAGTGGAAACGTGCGCGGATCTGAGTCGAAATTAATGGCGACCAAGAGTCGCTCGCTCGATTCCCCGCTTGTCTCGCGCAGATAGATTAGACAGCTCAGAGGACCGTCGATCACTTCTCGATAGGTCCCCAGCGTCAGCGCAGAATTGGTTTTCCGCAGCCAGATCAGTTTGCGATAAAGGGAGAGAAGCGACGATCGCTCTTCCGCTTCATGGGCCACATTGACATGTCCGAAATCGGGGGATACGGGTAACCACGGTTCGCCGGTGGTGAAGCCCGCTTGCGCGGAAGCGTCCCACTGCATCGGGGTACGAGCCGGATCGCGGCCCGGCAAAAACGGCCAGTACCGGCGAGTATACGGATCGCGCAATTGTCGATAGCGCAATCGCACGTCCCGCATCCCGAGTTCTTCCCCGTAATAGAGATACGGCGTGCCTCGCAATGTCAGCAGCAGCAGCGCGGCGGCGCGCGCGCGCCTGGCCGCCGTATCGGCATCCACGCCGCGACCGTAGCGGCTGCAATGCCGGCTGTTATCGTGGTTACTCAACACCTGCGTCGGCCATCCGCCCGCGGGCACCGCGCGATCCCACTCCTGGATGAGATGACGGAACCGCTGCGGATCCCAATGGGACTTCAATAAGTGAAAGTTAAAGACCATATGGAGTTCGTCCGTTCCTTCCCCGTAAAACGCGGCCGGCCCGCCTGGCGTATCCGACGATGCTTCGCCCACCATGACAGCACCGGGATATTCATTCGTCCAGCTGCGAAGCAAACGAAGGACGGCATGGGTGAACGGCTGGTCGCGATCATGGTGGTGGATCTGACGCAAGTACGACCGCAGCGCGAACAACCGCCGCGGATTGTTCGGCCAGTTGCAATCCTTCCCGATCCAATTGATCGCATCCAAGCGAAACCCGTCGACGCCGCGATCCAGCCAAAACCGTACCACTTCGTGCATGGCCTTTTGCGCGTCCGGATGACTCCAGTTTAAATCCGGCTGTTCTTTGAGAAAGGAATGCAGATAGTACTGGCGCGTCGTTCGATCCCATTCCCACGCCGATCCGCCGAACACCGCGGTCCAATTGCTGGGACGACCGCGGTACGGACCGGGGTCGGCCCAGAGGTACCAGTCGCGTTTGGGTGAATGCCGCGAGGAACGTGATTCCTGGAACCAGGGATGCTGGTCGGACGTGTGGTTCAGTACCAGATCCATGAGCACCCGAATACCGCGCCGGTGCGCTTCCGTCACCAAACGATCGAAATCACCCAACGTCCCGAACCGTGGATCGATGGCGCAGTAATCCGCCACGTCGTACCCGAAATCTTTCATCGGCGAGGGATAAATCGGAGAGAGCCAGATCGCATCGACCCCGAGCGACTGTGGCGTGCCGTCGTTGAGGTAATCGAGCCGGCTGGTGATCCCGGGCAAATCTCCGATCCCGTCTCCATTCGAGTCCTGAAAGCTCCACGGGTAGATTTGATAGATGACGGCGCGCTGCCACCAGGACGCATCGTAGCTCATGCCGGCGCTGTCACTTTCATGGCAGCCAGCACGCGCTTCAACAGCCTCGCATTCCTGACGGCATTCCCATTGGCATCATTGTTAAAGTACACGAAGACGTCGAGGCCATCGCGGAGATACTGTTGAATCAGGCGCGCTTCTTTCAATAGGATCGCCTTGGAATAGTTCGACGCAAACATTTCGCTTCGGCCATGGTAGCGAATATACGCAAAGTCGGTCGTCACGAGATCCTTGCGAGGATACTTCGCCCCGTCGGCGATACACCAGGCCACGTGATAGCGATTCAGTAACCGGTAGATATCGGGATGAAACCAGGATTCATGGCGGAACTCACAGACCAGCTTGAGCGGAGGCGGGCGCATCTTTACCGCCTTGGCCACCTTGAAAAATGCTTCAAGGCGGGTCGCATTTATTTTGAAACTGGGTGGAAATTGCAGCAGGATCGGCCCCAGGCGGCAGCCTAGGTTGACGGCGCTGTCGACCAATCGCTGCCATGGCTCTTCCGGGTCCAACAGCCGTTTGATGTGCGTCAGGAACCGGCTGGCTTTCACCGCAAAGATAAAATCCTCGGGAACTTGCTCCGCCCACTTCGTGAAGGTGGTTGAGCGAGGGAGGTGATAGAAGGACGAGTTAATCTCCGTCGTGCTGAACTCCTGCGCGTAGAAGGCCAAGTAGCGGCGGCTGGGCACCGTGTCGGGATGGAACGGCCCCTTCCAACTGCGATAGACCCAGCCGGACGTGCCGATGTGAAGATGGGCCATAGCTCATGTGACAAGCACAAGTCTGAACGTAGACGGAAGAAGATCGGGATGGACCGGACCCGGCAGAGGTCTGGCCACACGACCACCCCACCCGCACCAGAAACAATGCGCCATCCCTGTTTCGACATCCCACGAAAAACATCGGCCGCTGGAGTTGGCGTCTGCAGTGGCTTTATGCCATGGACAAACGGCGATGTAAATCAGACTTTTGCCGTCACGCAGGCACATGGTCGCCAGACGCTGCTTGCCGGTTTCATCCACCACGATTGACCGGCCGTCGAAAAGCAAGGGACGGTGCGGCTCAGGGCAAGTCCCGGGGGATTGAGACATTGGCACCGGAAGAGATTGCGCCAGCGGACCTGTGAGACATGGCCCTTTGGACCGACGCCACACGAGGGAAGCGGCAAACCATCCTATTGAAATCCAGGCAAGGATCCTCAACAATTCCATTGGGTCACCCCCTTAGGTAATGTTAGAGGAAGATTGTAGTCGGATTTGAAGGAAAACGTAAGTCGGATAACTATCTACGAAGTTATGCTATTGAATGAGGCGGTCTGACAATCGAAGAAGCCCCCGTTTCACATCCGCCTGAGCCTCTGCGTAACGCTGAGGCGTTCCGACGTCCGACCAATAGCCATGCAAGGGATAACCAAAAACCGGTTCACCCTGCTCGATTTCACGCACATAGGCATCGATGATGGAGGACTCCCGGTCTGCCGGCAACGTACGAAGTAATCGCGGATGAACAATATGCACGCCGGCAAACATACGTTTCATGACAGGACCATCGTCGCCGCGCCCGCGCCCATTGATCCGGACAATCCGCTGTTGCGCATTTACTTCCAATGCACCCCATCGGTCGACATCCGGATCGTCACGCACTACCATCGTGGCTAACGGATTCTCGTGCCGGTGAAACCGACAGAGTGCCCCCACATCCAGTTCACATAAGGTGTCGCCGTTCAACACCAGAAAGGATTCGCCCTCAAAAAATGTTTCGGCCTGCTTGAGCCCGCCCCCGGTCCCTAAGATCGTCGGCTCGTGTGAGTAGGAAATGCGCATGCCCACCGTCGAACCATCGCCCAATTCTTTTTCGATCAACTCTCCCAGGTGATGCAGATTGATGATGACGTCGCGGATGCCATGGTGCCGAAGCAGGAGCAGGTTCCAGACGATGAGCGGCGTGCCGCCGACGGGAAGCAGGGGTTTGGGAATAGTGTTCGTGAGTGGGCGCAGGCGGGTACCGAGGCCGGCGGCTAGAATCATGGCTTTCATGAATGGCTCTCAGCTTTCAGCTATCAGCACTCAGCTTTGATCGGGACTCCGGCATGGAACTTCAAGGCTGAAAGCTGACGGCTGATCGCTGATCGCTTCACTACTGCAGTTCCGGCACATACGGAGCGAGATGGTCGCGGACGCCGGACAGTTCACGATACCGCGAGAGGTTCCGCTTCACATAGCCCAGCACGCGTGGAATATCGGCAAGGAATTTGGGATTGTGCTTCACCCGATCGATGTAGACAAAGCGCCCGGCCGCCTTGAGATTGCGCTGGAGGCTCATCAAATCGAACAATCGACGAAACGCAAACCGATCCGCGAACCGATGGTCCTGTGCCGCCATGCTGTCGATGTAATACACGATGAGTTCATCCACCACTTTTTCATCGAGCGCAATATAGGCATCTCGCAGCAGCGAGGCCAGATCGTACATCGCCGGCCCCATTAACGCGTCCTGAAAATCAATCACGCCCAGTCGTTTGCCATCGACCATCAAGTTGCGCGAGTGATAATCGCGATGCGTCAGGACTTGCGGCTGCCCCGCCAGTAGCTCGGCAATCTTATGGAATTCTTCCCGGACCGCTTTCTCATCCGACGCCCGCATCGGCTTCCCGTGTCGAGCCGTCACGCCATACTCAAGAAAGTGATCGAACTCCCACATGAACAACGGCACGTCAAAGCTGCGTCCGAATGCAATGCAGCCGGCATTTGAAGGCGTCGTCGCGGTAGTATGAATCCGCACCAGTATGTCGATCGCCTGACGATACAGGGCTCGCACAGTCTGAAGCGGCGCGTGTGCGCACGCGTCGGCTAACGTCACATCGCCGAAATCTTCCAAATACAGCAACCCCGCCTTGTCATCATAATGATAGAGGGCCGGGACGGCCACATCGGCTTTCGCAAGATGATTGAGGACACTGATGAACGGCAATTCCGTACTAGTCATCTTGGCGCCGCTCACCGCTTCCTCCGACTGCTTGAACGCTTCCGGTGACGCCAGCTGCATCAGAATGACCGACCGTGAGCCGCCATTCAGCGCGAGGCGGTAATATCGGCGATTGGACGCATCCCCCGCAAGAGGACTGATCGCGGATAGATCGGCGTGGAACGGAAGCGTGGTGCGAACCGTCTCAGCGATGAGCGTCTGATCCGGTGGAGCAGGAACAGCAGGATTCATGAGAGAGGATTATAGCGGGGATGCCGTACATTGTCACGCAAGTCGGTATCCGACGTCTGAAAGCATACGCAAGCGGATCAGAGCGCAGAGCCGCTTAACTCTTCACTTTGCTATCGGTCGCGAACTCTTGATATCAGATGCTGGCTGGCAAAATCCTGGCCATCAGGATGATCTAGCGCACCGAGAACGATGTGTGAAGGAGGTTCAACGAATGCGGTCTGCGGAGACCAGCGGGAGGGACGATTCGTTCGCGCTGAAGCACCCTTGCCTATCAAGGGCCTCGTGCTAACAGACACAAGGAAAGCAGCCCAAGGGACTTGGCTTACTTCTTCTTCCGCCGTCGAAGTATTTCTGCGACCCCAAGTCCGGCCAGCCCGGTCGCTAGCAGGGCAAAGGTCGCTGGTTCTGGAACAATGGTAGGGACAAAGATTGCTTGTGTTTCAAAAGGTACAACCATCCCGACGAGCGCCATACTCAATCCCGCTGTGATCGCTTGAATTCGATTCATCACTGACCTCTTGAGCGAAAAGTTTACTTACTTCTTGTTGCGCCTACGAATGAATTCCGCCGCCCCGAGGCCTGCCAATCCAGTGGCAAGCAGAGCCAGCGTGGCCGGCTCCGGCACGACAGCAATAGGAACACTGGCATGGGCTTGAAGCGGGAGAACCATGGTGGTGAGGGCCAGCATAAGGAGACGCATCATGTATTCAGCTTGTCTCATCAAAGTTCCTCCTTTGGAATCATTAATTTAGTGTTCCGCCGACCCAATCGCTCCGAACAGGAAAGAACGGCTATTTGGATCATTCGCTTCTTCATTATATTTCTCTTGGCCACATCCCACAAGCCGAATCATCGAGATGAAAGATGTACATTTCTTATGCCATGGATCTAAGTATCGGAAGAAACTGCGAATGGGCTTGAGGCGGAACACGGACATTGTAAAAGTTTTTGACAGTCCGAAGCTCGGGGGACCGCAATCGGCTCGTCTGATCATGTTTAACCGCTGAAATTGTTTCCGAAAGATGATCAATAGACCCTTCTCAGGCATGAACTCTAAGATTTTTCGACACCCGCCGCCATTTGAATGATGTCCTTCTTCATTGATTAGTGACTTCCTGATACACTGCCGCTTGACGCAATCCTGCTGGCGGAGCGCTGATCGTGGATCTCCTCGCGCACACCTCCTCGCTATGGTGGCCGATCGTATTCGTCGGTGGCGTCCTCTTGGTATGGGAATCGGCCGCTCCTCTCCGGACGCCGCTGGAATCCAAATTGCGCCATGTCTCAGTGAATCTAGTCATTTTCGGAGTGAACGCCTTGGTGCTGAGGCTGGTTGCTGGAGGCGGGCTATTGCTATGGAGCAGTCGCATCGAGAACCAAGCGTGGGGCCTGTTGAACCAACTTCAGCTCAATCCAGTGGCGAACATCGCTGTCTCCGTCATTCTTTTAGACCTGATCTACTACGGGATCCATCGGCTGAACCATCGCGTCCCTTTCCTCTGGCGGTTTCATCGCGCCCATCACAGCGATCTCGATGTCGATGTGACCACCGGACTCCGATTCCACATAGGGGAGGTACTGATCAGCACGAGCATCAAGATAGTGAGCGTGCTGGCGCTGGGGGTTTCTCCGCTCGGCGTGCTGATTTCCGAGATGGCGCTTCTGATGTCGGCACAGTTTCAGCACAGCAACATCCCACTGCCGGCCACCATCGAACGATCACTTCGGCTGTGCGTCGTCACGCCGCCCATGCATATCGTTCACCATTCCGTTCGGCTGACCGAGCAGAACAGCAATTATGGAACGATGTTGTCGTGGTGGGACCGGCTGTTCGGAAGTTACGTGACGACGGGGCCACAGGACACGATGACGTTAGGGTTGGATGAGTACCGTCGCGACCTCGGCGTGATTGAGTTCTACCGAATCCCTCTCAATCCTACATCCAAGACGGTCTCGGCGAATAGAGCATAAACCCGCTGATTCATCAAAACCGGAGTCTGCAGTCACGCTCTCTTCGTGACAGAAGAGAGCGCGAGGTTTTTGGAAAAGTCTTCCACAGTGAAGCGATTATAACGTGGCGGTCTTGGCCTCTTGATATCCTTCATACCAGCCGCTCCACTTGGCATAGCGCCGATTCACCCACTGAATAACATCGTCCTTTGTCGCGCCGTAACGTGCCTGAACGGCGCTATGAAACTTTTCTTGGTCGCCATCAATCTGGAGAAGATCCTCATCCGTCAGCTTTGCCCACTGCTCCTTCAACGGCCCTTTGAATTGTTTCCAACTTTCTTTAAATTGAACTGAATTCATGCTGCCCTCCTCTGTGATTACGTAAACCGTGAATTCGGCTTCGACCCACTAGATGGTCGCTCCGTCGACATCCGATGCGCATGTCCCCACGGCCAAAGCACGGCAGTCGTCTCCAGACGTTGGATCGCTCTGAACGAGTCGGACCCATGGCGTGCAGACCCATGGCGCACTGGCGTCGGAAGCGGCAAGACCGGGGAATTATTCGCGCGAGAGGAAGAATGAACCGGCGCGAGCAATGGGATAGTCGGCGTAGCTTAGAACGTCATCACCATGCTACGCGTCAGTGAGGACACCGTCAAGCTCTATTCGAGAAAGCGAGGCTCCGAATTTACAATCGGATGCCCAACGAAAAAGAACGGATCTTGTCGGCAGGAGGGTGGCTCACCTTACGTACTCAGTGGAAGCAGCACGACTAACGTGGTGCCTTTCCCTTGAGAGACGGCAATGTGGAGTTGCCCGTTCAAAGGCCGGAGCCTTTCACGCATTCCTAACAACCCCAGCGAGTTCTCATCGTGAATCTTGCTCTCCTGTATCCCGATGCCATCATCCTGCACCTGAAGTCTTGCCTGCCCGTTCTCCTCGGTCAAATGAACATCGACATGCGTAGCGGCCGCGTGTCGGGCAATATTCGTCAAGGCTTCCTGCAAGACTCGGAAAAGCGCTGTGGCCTGCTCCGTGGTCATCCTCCTATCATCGACATGGACCTCTGTCTCGCATGAAATCCCCGTACGGCTCGCGAACTCTTGCACCTGTCGTTCGAGGGCTGGGCCAAGACCCAGTTGGTCTAATTCAGCTGGTCGCAGATCGAAACAGATCTTCTGCACGGCAGCCAAGGTCATATCCATTTCCTGAATGACCGCTTTCAGCCTGGATTGCCATACGGGCAGCACGTGTGAGAAGTTGCCGGCAGAGAGCGCTTGATCCATCCATTGCAGATAGAACTTACTCGTGACCAGCGCTTGCCCAAGCTGATCGTGCAGATCCAGCGAGATGCGGGTGCGCTCGTCTTCGCGGATGGTCTGCAAGCGTACGGCCAAGCTCCCTAAGGCTTGCTTTGAATCACGAACCTTGTCCTGCAAAATCTTGCGTTCCGTGATGTCCTCCGCGATGCCCGCAATCCGATACACCGTCCCGAAGTCGTCCCGAATTGGAAAAGCCCGATCGTGTATCCAGCGAATTGATCCATCCGGCCGGACAATCCTGTACTCTTCGTTATAGGAGCCGTCCATCTGCTTCGTATGAGACGCCTCAAAGATGCGACGCTGATCGTCAGGGTATATCCAGTCCAGCCAAGAGCGCGGAGACGCGTAGAGACTCTCACAGGTACGGCCCCAAATCTCTTGATAGCCCGGACTGATATACAGCATCATCTCCTTACTCGAATCGCTCATCCAGAACACCTCGCGGATGTTCTCTACGACCTGGCGAAACTGTTGCTCACTCTCCCGTAATGTCTGCTCTGCCCGCCTGCGGTCGGTAATGTCTCTCGCAATCCCGAGCACGCCAACGACTCGGTCATTCGTCCCCTCTCGGGTCTCCAAACATTCCACGACCTTATACTCTCCCGAGCGTGTAAGAATGCGACATTCGATGAGCGGGAGGGCGGCCCCTCCCAAGGTGCCTTGAAACTTTTGAAGTTTTAAAGGAAGATCGTCAGGGTGAATGAGTTCTCTGAGCGGCCTTCCGATCCATGCAGCCCGCATCCACCCCGTGAATGTTTCAAACGCGGGATTGAGGGACATGATGACACCCTCAGGAGACAGGGTGTAGACCACATCTCGCACGTGATCAATCAACTCGCGGCATTGATTTTCGGTTGGAGTGGCCTGCATCGATCCCTCGTGGCGGTCCGCAAAGATGAACTTTGCGGTCAACCTCTTGTAGACACAGACGAACTCCCTTGAGTGGGTATGCTCGACCGGATGATTAATGTAGCACTGCACGTGGCATCTCTATGGTACTCTTGGTTTGGCCGGCGGGCAATAGTTCCGACCATGATTCATCTGTAGTAGTAGACCTACATCTTGTAGCGGTGACCACGCCGGACTTGGGGGGTGAGAAGCTGATGTTATTGGATAGCGAACTGTTCAATCTGTAGAAAGCCACGAGAAGGCTTTGAACAAGGAGCGCAGCGTACCACTCATCCCTCTCCACTCATCCCTCTCCACAAAATTGAGTCATTTACGTTAGAAATCGTTATACTTAAGGTATTATAATAGTCACGCTCGGGCACCGACACCGTGCTCACACGTTTCGAACGCTCATTCACAAGGAGGAAGACATGACCATTCTCAGACGGCCCTTGCCTTGATCTTCATTGCCCCATTCTCGTCCGCTGCTTTGGCACAGGATGTGGGAACCGAGGTGCAGCGGAACATCAATCAGGAGAGCCGTATCGAGCAGGGGTTAAAGTCCGGACAGCTCAGCACCGGCGAAGCCGCGAAGTTGGAGCGCGGTGAGGCGCGCATCGACCGCATGGAAAGAATGCGCTGAAGGATGGCACTCTCTCGCAGCAGGAAGCGGACCGTATCAACCGAGCGCAGAACGTGGAATCGGGCAAGGTCAACGCGCTCAAGCACAATGACGTGACCGGCAACCCGAACTCGGCCTCTTCGCAGCGTATGCAGGCCGACGTCCAGCGCAATATCAATCAGCAAAGCCGCATTGAGCAGGGCGTTCAAAACGGGTCACTAAGCAATAAGGAAGTGTCTAACTTGGAGCGCGGTCAAGCCCGTGTGGACCGAGCGGAGGCGAGAGCTGCAGCGGACGGCCACGTCGGTGCTGGAGAGCAAGCCCGCATCCAGCATAAAGAGAACAAGCAAAGCCGCAAAGTCTTCCGCGACAAGCACAACAACCACTAACCCTTGCGTCTGCCTCTTACAGAGATCTAAAAAAAGAGACCGCCGCCCGTCAGGTGGGCGGCGGTGTGTGCTACAAGGCCGCGTGCCGCGACGTCTCCTACGCTATAACACCCTGGCTTCCTCTTTTCAGCGTGCTCATCGGCCATTTTCCTTTTCGACCTCTTCACTCCGACGGGCATGATCGTCTCCATGCTCTATCCTATTCCCACCGATCTGACTCGCTTCCTACGGCCGCTTCGCGTTGTGCCGGCCTGCGCCGTCCTGTGTAGCGCGCTCACCCTTATCACCTGGCATGCGTCTTCTCTGGGGGATACTCCATGGATAGTCAGTCATGGTCAATCGTCTTCTGGTCATGTGCCTGATTTGGGGAACAGCGTATCTGACGGTGCAAATCAACGTCCTGTACGGATATATTCGCGTCTGTTCGACCTGTAAGAAAATCGAAGATGAAGGCGGGGGGTGGGTCGCGGGGGAGCTCTATATGAGTCGCCATTCTGAAGCGGAGTGTGCCCAAGCCTATGCAAGGAATACGGGCTGAAATTCTATCCCGAGGGCCTTCACAAGCGCGTCGCGGAAATTCTTGTTAGTGAAGCTGGTCTTGCTGAGCTAACCGCCGATAGTCCACGAAGTAGGTGTACATCATCACCGCTACCGCAGTTCCCCCAAAGAAGAACGCAGCTGCGGCTAATCGATTGTTAGTCAACCAGTAGACAAGATTCTGTATGTTCTGCACGGTTTCCTTTCCGGAAGTACATCACGACACAGACGTCATCCACTTCCGCGCGTGAGGTTCGAATGGCCGCCGTTTGAACTCTCCGGAGCAATGGCCGCCCTGCTGATAGCTTCTCCTCAGCGAATGACGCCCATATGATTGAGCCCCGGTCAGTACCATGTTCCGATCAATGTAGCTATTTGATACAGTGATCACCTGGCTCTCAGGACTTCTCTCTCCGGTTGCACGGCGACTTGTTTCTCGGGACTGTAGGCCACAAACATGTCGTCCACGATCGCGCGGCCTACTTCCGAACGGGCAAAGGCGATAAAGGCATCCACCATCGGGGATGGCTCTTTTTGCGAGAGTAGCAGCACGGGGCGACGCAGCTTGTAGCGCCCGTCTCTTACCGTCTCTTTTGCCGCTTCCACCTGATCGATCATCAATAGATTCACATCGACGCCATACTTCACGGCGTCGAGCGCGACCGCAAGGGAGGTGTAGGTCACGGCGGACACGTTGCCTGCCACTGTGCTCATCGCAGTTTGATCAGAACGAATCATTGTGGTGGCTTTAGGTATTTGATCCACGATGCCGAGGACTTCCTCAAAGCTCTGTCGGATGTTCTGATTGCCCGGCCGGTCGATCACTTGGATAACCGTGCCCTGTCCGCTCAGCTCCGCCCAGCGTGTCACCTTGCCCGAGAAGACGTCGGCCACTTGTTGCATGGTGAGCTCTTTCGTGGGGTTGGTGGTGTAGACGACGACAGCGATGCCGTCCCACCCGATGGGAGTGGCAGATAAATCCGGGTCGGCTCGT
>JBDUAJ010000067.1:0-11993 GCA_040004695.1 Nitrospirales bacterium
GCTGTCGAATACTTTGATGACGGCTTCGACGCTGGGAATCAATTCATCCATGGGAACAAAGTCGCGGAGAACCTGAGCGATCCGGGGCGTGGAGCCCAGACCGCCCCCGACCGCCATGCGAAAGCCGATGGTGCCGTCGTGCCGTTTGGCGGCCAGGAGTCCGATGTCATGGATAGGGGTGAGGGCACAGTCATGGCGGCAGCCCGAGAACGCAATTTTGAACTTCCTCGGCAAACTTTGGTTCAGTGGATTGCGAAGCAGATGAAGCGCAATGGTCTTGGCATACGGAGTCACGTCAAACACTTCACCTTGACACACACCGGCCAAGTGGCAAGCCGTGACATTGCGTACGGTATTCGCGCACGCCTCACGGGTGGTCAGATCGACTTCGGCCAGCTTGCGCATGATCGTCGAGACATCATGCAACATGGCAAAGTGCAGTTGGATGTCCTGCCGGGTCGTGACGTGGCCGACGCCGGTCGTGTATTGATCGGCAATCTCGGCGACACGTCGCAATTGGTTTGCGGTCAGGCCGCCGAAGGGAATCTTGATGCGCACCATTTGGACGCCAGGCTGGCGCTGCCCATAGATGCCGTACTGTAATCGGAACGGCTTAAAGATATCATTCGACACGTCCCCCGCTGCCAGCCGCTGCACCTCACCTTCGAAGGTTTCGATCTCTTCGAGGATCGTAGCGGGAATCGGTATCGTGTGGATCTCTCGTATGGTGTAAGGAGCAGCCATAATAATCTCCGTAATGTCGGGTCAGATGTGATACATCAGGGCCCGCTCCTGATCGAGTTGTTGGTGCCGGTCGAGCAAGTCTTTGAGAGTGACCGCAGAAAGTACGCCGAGTTCGGCTTGGCGAACCTGTGCCCAAATGTCGTAGAGAAGTGAGTCCAAGGGGGTCCGCACAGACCCGCGACGGTGCGATAATTTCGGCTGCTTTGGCACCGTCAGCGGTCCGTCCAAGGCTTCAACGATTTCCGCCAAAGAAATCTCCGATGGCACCTTCGCCAAGACGTATCCGCCTTGCGCTCCCCGTACGCTGTCGACCAAGCCGGCCTGTTTCATGGCATGGAGCACTTGCTCGAGAAACCGAACGGGGATGGCCTGACGTCGCGCAATCGTCTTGGATTGTACTGGGATACTGCCATTCTGAATGGCCAGGTCGATCGATGCCATGATGCCATACGTTGCTTTGAGAGAAACCCGCATTTATGAGTATTCCGATAGGAATAGAGCCTTCTATGATTAAATACAAAAGATTTGTCCGAAATGTCAAGTGGAATTGTCTTTTTGTTGTCGTTTTTTCACCTTTTCATTGCCAATTGACATAGAACGAAGGTTGGTAGATAATCCCGCCTCTTCTTCGTGGTGCCTTCATGACAACTCGGCCAGCGTCACTCAGTGTCCTCATTCTGACACACGATCACGATCTTCCCACACAACTCAAGCGTGAACTTAAAGAGGCCACGTTGACCGTGGCGAAGGATTGCGAGTCCATGCCTCGCGCCAAGCGTCCGTTCGACGCGGTATTGATTGACGCTAAGCGAGGGACATTGACGGATTTAACCAGCATTCAACGGGCCGTGGATTCACCGCAGGCCGTGTTTCTAGCCGCTCCTCGTGATGTGCTGCGGCGAGCCTGTGAATTTCTCAAAGGAATGAAAAGTGTTAATGGACGAGCGTACGATGGGGCCGATACGTTATGCCTTGAAAGCTATTTGGAATCCAAACTAGGAGAGTTTGTTCGGGGCATGAAGAGCACCTCGGGCCGGAATCTTCACCCGATGCTCATTTCGGCCGTGGAGCGGCCCCTCATTACCTTCGCACTCAAAGAAACGAACGGGAATCAGATTCAGGCCGCACATCTACTCGGTATGAACCGCAACACGCTTCGGAAAAAAATCGGTGAGCTCCGTATCCCCGTCAAACGCGAAAAACCATCCAAGGCCTAAATCGTTTCGAACCCCTAGTCCTCTGAAATTCTTGACAGTGCAGGAGACGCTATATTAGCATGGCGGTTATATTTTTGGGCGCGTAGCTCAGGGGGAGAGCGCTACCTTGACACGGTAGAGGTCGACGGTTCAAGACCGTCCGCGCCTACCATCCCGCCTAGCGCATCGAACCGCCTCGCGTGGTTGATGCCATTCTTTTCCTGTGGGAAGCGCGGCGAAGAGACTTCGTGGACATTACAGACGCCACGGAGTGAGTCACAATTGACGTAGACGATCGACGATACGATGGCAACCGGTTCTCAGCAGATCGCAATCACTTTGCCGGACGGCAGTCACCGGAGCGTTCCTGCGGGCAGTCGCGTGGCCGACATTCTCAGGGACGACAAGAATGCGTCAGACATCCTGGCGGCAAAAGTGAACGGAACATTAGTTGATCTCGCGACCGCCTTACAAGACGATGCCGTCCTCGAGCCGGTCACATTTGCTTCTCCGGAAGGGAAAGAAGTCTATCGCCACAGCAGCACCCACATCATGGCGCAGGCCGTGAAAGAGATCTTTCCGTCGGCGCAACTGACCATCGGTCCTGCACTCGAAGATACATTTTATTACGATTTCGCATTCGAACGCCCGTTCACGCCGGAGGATCTCGAAAAGATAGAAGCACGCGCCCAAGAGATCATCAAGGCTGATCGTCCGTTCAAGCGAATGGAAATGCCGCGTGAAGAAGGCATAAAATTTTTCCGCGATCAGGGGGAGCAGTATAAGGTCGAGATCATCGAAGGGTTTCAAGATCAGACCGTCTCTCTCTATGAGCAAGGCAGTGGCTTTGTCGATCTTTGTCGAGGACCCCATCTGCCGACGACAGGACGGGTGGGGGCGCTCAAGTTGCTGTCGACGGGGGGCGCCTATTGGCGCGGTGATGAGCGCAACCCCATGCTGCAGCGTATTTACGGCACGTCCTTCCAGACCAAGAAGGAACTCGACGCCTACCTCGCAAGACTCGAAGAGATCAAACGGCGTGATCACCGAAAGCTTGGCAAGGAGTTGGACTTAATTTCGATCCAGGATGATATCGGACCCGGGCTTGTACTCTGGCACCCCAAGGGCGCGCTCGTGCGTCTGCTGATTGAAAACTTCTGGCGAGAACAGCATCTCCGACACGGGTACCAGATGGTGTATTCGCCGCATGTCGCCCGGCTGGATCTCTGGAAGACCAGCGGCCATGTCGACTACTACCGTGAGAATATGTTTGTGCCCATGAAGGTGGAAGCCAGCGAGTATCAACTCAAGCCGATGAACTGTCCCTTCCACATCATGATTTATAAGTCGCACATGCGCAGCTATCGCGATCTTCCCATTCGCTATGGTGAACTGGGAACGGTGTATCGATATGAGCGAACGGGTGTGCTGCATGGTCTGTTGCGCGTGCGCGGGTTTACTCAGGACGATGCCCATCTGTTTTGCCGTCCCGATCAGATCGAATCGGAAGTGAGCCATGTGCTGGACTTTACGTTTTTTATGATGAAGACGTTCGGATTCTCGGACTTTGAGGTCTATCTATCCACGCGTCCAGAAAAAGCCGTCGGGTCGGAAGAGCGCTGGACACAGGCTACGAGTGCCCTTGAAGCGGCACTGAAGAATCGCGGAGTGGCCTATGAGATTGATCCCGGCGAAGGCGTGTTCTATGGCCCGAAGATCGATATCAAGATCAAGGATGTCCTGGGACGTGCCTGGCAATGCTCAACTGTACAAGTGGATTTCAACAATCCGGAGCGATTCGAGTTGGCGTATACCGGCGAAGACGGCAAGGCGCATCAGCCGATTATGATTCATCGGGCGCTCTTAGGGTCCATCGAACGATTTTTCGGCATTTTGGTGGAGCACTATGCCGGGGCCTTCCCGACCTGGCTGGCGCCTGTGCAAGCGCGTGTATTGCCCATTACCGACAAACAGCGTCAGTATGCGAAGGCGGTCGTCAGCCAACTCCACGCGGTCGGGTATCGAGCCGAGGCCGACGGTCGCAATGAGAAGATCGGATTGAAGATTCGCGAAGCGGAAAAAGCCAAGATTCCGTACATGCTGGTGGTTGGAGAGCGTGAAATGGAAGCGGGCACGGTGGCTGTACGAGGCCGGAGCGGTGCCAACCTCGGCACGCTCTCCGTGCCAGGCGCCATCGATCTGATTAAGAGCGACATTGAGAAAACTATCCCAACCGTACATGCTTAACCGAGGAGGTGCCGTATCGTTCCTAAGCTGAGGGTGAATCGGGAAATCCGAGTTCGCGAAGTGCGTGCCATCGGCCCTGAAGGGGAACAGCTCGGGATCCTTCCCACGCCAGATGCACTGAAAAAGGCGCAGGAGGGCGGGTACGACCTCGTCGAGGTCGCGCCGACGTCCCAGCCGCCGGTGTGCCGGATTATGGATTATGGCAAGTACAAGTATGAGCTCAGCAAAAAGGATCATCAAAGTCGACGGCATCAAAAGTCAACGCAGGTGAAAGAGATCAAGCTGCGGCCACGCACCGACAAGCACGATCTTGAAATCAAGGTGAGACAGATCAAAGAGTTTCTCGCGGAAGGGAATAAAACAAAAGTGACGGTGACCTTCCGTGGCCGTGAAATGGCGAATCAGGAATTGGGTCGTGCGGTGATGACGTCGGTCGTGGAACAGGTCACTGAGGCCGGGACGATCGAGTATCAGCCGCGCATGGAAGGCCGAAGCCTGATCATGATTGTTGCCCCCAAGCACTGACGCCGCAATCAGCAGATAAAAAGGAGTACGATGCCGAAATTAAAAACACATAAGGGCGCCAGCAAACGATTCAAGCGCACGGGAAGTGGAAAGCTGATGAGGAAGAAAGCCGGCCGACGCCATATCTTGACCAGCAAGGCCCGTGACCGCAAGCGGAGGCTGAAAGGCTCGGCCGTAGTCGATAGCGGGTCTACGTATGCCCTCAGCCGAATGTTGCCGTATCAGTCTTAATAGCCGGCAGCTCTTCGCCGTCGCCTCTAAACTGACGGCCGACGAGTGACTGCCTCTCAATCAAGGAGTATGACATGCCACGCGTAAAAGGTGGTCCCAAGACCAGACAGCGACGAAAAAAGCGGCTGAAATTAGCGAAAGGTCAGTACGGAGCGAAGAGTCGGCTATTTCGAACCGCGACTGAGTCGGTCGACAAGGGCCAGCAGTATGCTTATGTTGAACGAAAAAAGCGGAAGCGGAACTTCAGAAACCTCTGGGTGGCACGCATCAATGCCGCCGTTCGGGCTCACGGATTGACCTATAGCCGCTTTATGAACGCCCTGAAAAAGTCGAATATTGGTCTCGATCGCAAGGTGCTGTCCGATATGGCGATTAAGGATCCGGGGGGATTTCAGAAGCTCGCGGAGATGGCGAAGCAGTTTGTGCCTGTCGCAGGCTAGATCTCCTTCATTCCTGTCATTCGGCGATTCGGTCGAATGACAGGATGACTCCTCATTTGTCTTCGATGAGACTGTCGATCGTGAGTTCAAACGCCACGGTCGGCATCGTCACCTGCCACTGCTCCAGTACTTCAGGATGCACTTCGCCGATCACGCCGACCGGCTGGTCGTTCACGAAAATCTGTCCGGCACGTCCGTCCAAGAAGGACGGATGGCTGACAGGCTTCAGTGTGTACAACGCGCCCAGGTAATACAACAGCAAGTCCAAGGTCGAGTGGATTTCTGAAAAATTGGCTGCGGCATGAGCGATCGCGGCGCTAAGTGAGAGGACCGTCCGTGAGCCGAGATCATGTGTGGCGTCCGGGATCGCCACTTCGCCCACCTCGAAGAGACGATGGGGATAAAAGCTTCGGGTCGAGACCGATTCGACACGCAACAGAGACGGAATGATGGATTGCCTGAGCGTGCTATAGGTCTGGGCCATCGCATTATCGACCTCGACCACTTGTCCCCACGGCGTGTCGGACAGTCGCATACGATCGACCAATTCCAGCCGTGACGACAGGAGATTCGACATCATTTCCTGAAACCCAAAACCGACCATCAAGTCACGAATTCGGTCGGACACCTGTTCTAACCGCGACAGGCCGCCGACGGTGAACTCCGACGGCATGATCGGTACAAACGAGCCATAGCCTCGACTGATCGCGACATCTTCGGCTACGTCAACCGGATGCATCACATCGTTGCGATAGGGAGGAAGGGTGACTGAGACTTTGTCCCGCGAGACGGTCGTCTCATAGCCATACGACACGAGAGCCGTGCGAATCTCTTCCGCATCGAGTGCTTGTCCCAAGGCCGATTCAATTGACCTCATTGGAAGAGATCGCGGCTTGCCGAAATTGTAGGGCGTTCGAACCGTCTTGCCGAACGCCGTCTCGTAGGGATATACGATGTCCACCGCATCGATGGCCGCGCCGCGGTCGGCCAGATTGACCGCCATAATATTCAACGTCAACAGTACCATCGGCAAATCGGTTCCGGTCACCTCCACCAGAAGTTCCCGGTCACCGACGTGGATTTCACCGATTTCCCGGCTGTTGATAATGGGCGGCAGGGAAAGCACCTGCCCTTCCGTATCCAGTAACAAGGGAACACGATCTTGTCCCGCGAGGATCGAGGCATATTCCAATCCCTTTGGGTGCACGGCGAGTATCTCTCGCGGCGTCATCTTCTCGTCAAGGCCAAGCGGCGTGAATCGAACCTCGTCGGGCTTGACCAGCGTATACGTGATTGGAAAGACGATGGCGGGCAGGCGATAGAGTCCGATGGACACGGTCCGTCGCTTGTGGCCAAAGATGTCGGCAAGCTTCTCCTGAACTTGAATGAGCTGCGCCAACCCGGCCGCCGTCACTTCATAGCCGACGGCCGTACAGGCGGCCACGTACGGCCGCACCTTGTGAAGGTCCGGCGATACGGTGAGACGACGGGTCGAACGGGTCTTGGTACGAAAAAATGGATAGCCGGGCTGCGTGCCGATGAGCTTGGTGCGGATTTGCCGCGCGATGCCTTCGCAGGACCACAGATCGGGTCGATTGCTATCCTGTAATTCGATACGAAGCTCGCCTGTTTCCTGATCGTGGTCCTTCAGCTCACCTTTCACGAGTTGCAACCAGGATTCAATCTGTGCGTTCGTGAGCTGATGACCTTGAGACAGTGGCCCCAGCAGCGTTTGAAAATCTTTTCGATCGATCGAAATGGTCGGCATATCAGCAGCGAGTGATGAATGATAAATGTTGGACGAGAAAACGCAAGATCAGCATGCAAGTCACCTTACAACGGACTGCGCGTGGCGCGGATCAGCTCCAAATCGGCAGAAAATAGATCTCGGATATCGTGGATGCCCAATGCGACCATGGCCATACGATCCAACCCCAACCCCCACGCGATCACGGGGACATCCACGCCGAGCGGCACGGTGACTTCCGGGCGAAATAACCCCGCGCCACCGAGCTCCATCCAGCCCAGGCGAGGATGCCGCACGTGCAGTTCCACCGACGGTTCCGTGAAGGGAAAGTACGCAGGAAGAAAACGGCTTTCCTTTGCTTGCGCCATTTCCCGCGCGAAAAGATCCAAGAGGCCCAGCAAGATTCTGAAATTAATGTCGGGCCCGATCACGATGCCTTCTACTTGGAAAAAATCGGGAGAATGGGTCGCATCGACCTGGTCGTATCGAAAACACCGGGCGATGGAGAAGTATTTTCCAGGCACCAAAGGTTTGGAGGCCAAGGTCCTGGCGGACACGGCCGTGCCTTGGCTACGCAGCACAAGCCGCTTGGCCCGTTCTCGATCATAGGAATATCCCCATCCGGCCGAGCCGGTGTCCCCGCCGTTTTCATGGGTGGCCGCCACGCGATCGAGAAACGGGTCCGGGGCAGTCCGAGCGTGAGAGGGGTCTTTCACGAAATACACGTCGTGGATGGCGCGGGCCGGGTGGAACTGAGGCATATAGAGGCTGTCCATATTCCAGAATTCCGTCTCGACCAGAGACCCTCGCATTTCCTGAAAGCCCATGCTGACCAATTTGTACTTCACCTGATCAAGGAACTCACGGTACGGATGGCGTTTTCCAACGGCCGTGCGCGGCGGCCGCAGGCTGATGGAATATTTCCGGAACCGTTTGGTTCGCCACGAGCCGTCTTTCAATAATTCCGGCGTCAATTGGGACACTTCTTCAGCGACCCCCTCTTTGAGCAAGGCTTGGATCGCTTCACCGTCCGGCGTGAGCACATAGGCGCGGTCCGGCCGGTCATCGAGACGAAACGGCTCTCGCGTGTTGCCCCGCTTGACCGCGTGTTGCTTGATCACGGTTCGCATGGGTTCAGGGAATGTCGAGAGATCGCGCGTGGTCCCGTGCAACTGCTGTAACAATGTGCGCAAGGACTCAGCCGTCCGGCTGGCCTCCCCGGTTGCTTCCACGAATCCTCCAGAGACGATGCGGACCGCCCCTTCCTTTTTCAGAGTGCCGATAGCGCTACTCATCTCGGTGGGTTCCAGCCCTTCGCTGGTTTGAATGTCGTGGATCGTCAGGCGCTTTTCAGTCTGCTGCACCTGCTTCAAGATCGAGAGAAGGCGCTCGATCGGCGCATACTTTTCGAAATAGTGCTCGCCGACATCAGTCAGCGAAACGGACGTGTGAAACAATTCCTGTTCGACACGAATGAGCGATTTTGCCAGGAGCCATCCAATCGCCATGCTGATCTGAGAGGGTTCAAGCGCCGTCGCGTGAGTCAGCGGTTCTTCGCGTAGAGGGGATTGGGACTGTGCCTGATGGCTGCCGAGTGCCGTCAAAACTTTGATCTCGAGGGGATGAAGGCTTTCGAAGAGCGCGGAGGGGTCTTGCATGGACCTATCGCTGCCGACCGACTGGCGATCGGGACGCTCCCTTCGCGGCCACGGCCGAATGGCCGGCCTGTCGCAAGGCGCTGATCGTGGCGCCGTAATCGTCGCTGCAAAAGATGGCCGATCCCGCCACGAGGATGTCCGCGCCGGCTTGGATGATCCGTGCGGCGTTGTCCACTTTCACGCCGCCGTCTACTTCTAACACCGCGTGGCTGCCGGTCCGGTCGATGAGCTGCCGCGCCCGTTCGATTTTCTGAAGCACGGAGGGAATAAACTGCTGGCCGCCGAACCCGGGATTCACAGACATGATAAGCAGCAAGTCCGCATCGCCGATAATCTCCTCCACCGTCGAGAGCGAGGTGGCCGGATTTAACGTCACTCCGGCTTTGACGCCACGTTCCTTAATGGACTGCACGGTCCGGTGCAGGTGCGGGCAGGCTTCGACATGCACGGTGAGGTAATTGGCGCCCGCCTCGGCAAACTCCTGGATGAAGCAGTCCGGGTTCGTCATCATGAGATGGACGTCGAGCGGCAGTTGCGTGACTTTGCGCAACGCTTCGACGATGGGCGGACCAATCGTCAGGTTCGGCACAAAGTGCCCGTCCATGACATCCACATGGAGTAAATCTGCTCCGGCAGCCTCTACGCGAGCCACCTCCTCGGCCAGTCGAGCGAAATCCGATGACAGGATGGAAGGCGCGATACGAACGTCGGAGCGCATGGTTAGTCGGCCTTTCTGAGCCGGGCGGCGAAAAATCTATCCATCGAATGGGACTGAGGGGAGAGCATGGTCGAGAGATCTCCGTATGCGTTCACGAGACTGCGGCCGGGAATCGGTAGCCACGGCATAACGGCTTCGCGCGAAAAGTCGAGATGATCAGAGCAGAATCGCTCAATCACCTGCTCGTTCTCTTCAATTTCTGTTGAGCAGGTACTATAGACGATGATCCCGCCGGGCCGCAAGAGACGGCTCACATGGATAAGAATGGCGAGCTGCCGCGCCTGCTGTTGTGTCAGAAGCGCTTCGTGTTTGTGCCATTTAGCTTCGGGATGGCGGCGCAGGACGCCGAACCCGCTACATGGGGCGTCGAGGAGAATGCGATCGAACGGTTTCGATAAGATCGAATGGCGAGATGAAGTGGGACCATTGAGACGAGCGGCATTCATCTGCACGGGTGCGATGATGGAGATGCCAAGGCGCCGGCAATTGTCTGCCAATAAATGGAGTCGGGCCGCGCTCTGATCGAACGCAATAATCTCACCACGGTTTTGCATGATGGCGGCCAGGTGCGTGGCTTTGCCGCCTGGAGCGGCACACGCATCCAGAATCCGCTCACCTGGTTGTACATCCAAGAGAGGGGGCACTAATTGTGCCGCCTCATCTTCCACATAAAATGACCCTTCATAAAACAATGGAAGATCTGTGATGGCTCCCTGCTTCTTCAGTATCAGCCCAATGGGACTGACTGAGGTGGGATGCGAGTCTACGCCGGCTTTGAGCAATTGGGCCTGCAGGGCCTCGCGAGTGGAACGCAGGGTGTTGACTCGCAGGGTCAGGGGTGGAATGGTCACCGTCGCCTGACACAAGCGCTCGGCATCGGCGGTACCGAAACGGGCGATCCATCGTTCAACCAGCCACTGAGGACAGGCATAACGAACGGCATAGGCGTTGACCGGATTCGTGGTGGGATCGGGCCATGGCGCGACAGGTTCACGTTGAAGGGTGCGCAAGATAGCGTTGACGAATCCCGACCAATCGCGCCCTCGAACAGTCTTCGCCAAGGCGACGGATTCATTAACCGCTGCCGAGGCGGGAATCCGTTCGAGATACAACAGTTGATAGGCTCCGAGTCGGAGTGCCGTTCGAATGGGGAGCGGAAGTCGTTCCATCCGCCGATCCGACACGAGATCCAGGCGCCAATCCAGCGTGCCTCGATGGCGGAGCACGCCGTAGACGAGTTCCACGGCGAGCCCGCGATCGCGAGGCTCAACATGGGCTGTGGCCACCATACGATTGGTGGTCTCATCGGCCGGTGCGCCGGTTCGTTCGATGTCTTGAAGAATGCGAAACGCAAGAACGCGGGCACTCGTCACTGAAGCGGGCCTGGTGGACATGGCTCAAGGCTGCGAGATGGAGTGCAAGCGAAATCCTGACGTGAGGCGGTGCCCGGCGAGATAGTGTTGGACGGTCATTCGACGACTGTTCGCGGGCTGGAGTTCGATAATGGCCAGCAGCCCGCGGCCGGTGGCAATGTGAATCGCCTCCTTCGTGACGGCGACCGCTGTTCCTGGTTCTGCCGTGGTGGGGTCGGCCAGGACCCGTGCTTTCCAAATCATCCAGCGTTCCTGACCGGCATGAGTAAAGGCACCCGGCCACGGCGCAAGGCCACGGACCCGGTTCGCAATCTCGGTTCCCGAAGACGTCCAATCAATCTGACCCATTTCTTTTTCTAGAAGAGGCGCCATCGTGGCTTGGCTATGATCCTGTGGCTGAGGCGTGAGGGTGCCGGCCTTCATCCGGCGGATCGTTTCGATTAACAGGGGACCGCCGACCTTCGCCAGTTTTTCAGAGAGCGAACCGGCGGTGTCGTCGGGATCGATCGGTACGCGTTCTTGCAACAGCATGGCGCCGGTGTCCATGCCGGCGTCCATCAACATCGTCGTGATGCCGGTTTCGTCTTCTCCATTGATGATGGCCCACTGGATCGGACCAGCGCCTCGGTATTTCGGCAAGAGCGACCCATGCACATTCACGCACCCTTTAGGCGGTAGATCAAGAATGACCGGCGGCAAGATGCGGCCGAAGGCGGTCACCGCGAGGAGATCCGGTTGCCACGCTCGCAGAGCATCAAGAAATGGCGGATCTTTCATCTTTGACGGCTGCAAGATCGGCACACCGGCTTTCTCCGCCAATTGCTTAATCGGCGATGTCGCCATGGTCTGTCCGCGGCCTTTGGGCTTGTCGGGCTGCGTGACGACACCGACCACGGTCTCCTCGGATTGAAGCAGCGCCTCCAACGAAGGAACGGCAAACGCCGGCGTGCCCATGAACACGATACGCATGATATCGCTTTACCATTCTGCCGCGCGGGAAAGCAATGCGACCACATTGTTTCCTTGACGCCGGATTCTCCCGTTTGTTACAGTCCGCCTGCGGGGTGGAGCAGCCTGGTAGCTCGTTGGGCTCATAACCCAAAGGTCGAAGGTT
>JBDUAJ010000068.1:0-11857 GCA_040004695.1 Nitrospirales bacterium
ACATTAGAGAGATGTCTCGTCATCTTCCTATTATGGTCATTACGGCCGGGGAGAGTAAGGAGCGGGCCCTCCTTGCCATGCGGGCAGGCGCCCAAGCCTATCTTCTAAAACCGTTCAATGTTGAAGTTTTGAGTCAAATCGTTGAAGGTTGGTTTACCGCCGCGGTAGCCCCAGATAGATAGTCCAGATTCTCGACGGTGGGTGTTAACGCTTCGCAGATGCGTGGAACTCTCGCAGCAGAGTGTGCATCTCCTCAGCTCCCCTGCCTCCCCTCTCCCACCCGAAGCACTTTCCTGGTCGGATCGTCCTAGCGTCCCCAAACACCACGGCATCGCTCACCATACCACCCCCGTCACGAACGGGGCCAAAAGAAGGTCCTAACCCTGGCCAATAGTGAAATCATCCGGAACTGTACAAAAAGCAGACTCTCGACTACCCTTTAACGACTAGCATGATGCTGTCATCTCAACAACGTGCTTATCGGGTGAAAAACAACGGCTTTAGCGGCACCGCCGGTTACGGCAGTTCTCAGTCTCGCCAGCTCGCCTGAAGACCCTTCGTTCACCGTTACGACCTTTCAATTTTTTACAGGAGCCCCATGCGCGCTGTGTCCTATGGTCCATACGTCTGTTTACTCCTTATCATCGGTCTTCTGGGGACGGTGACCCCCGTGATGAAATCTGTGTTTGACTCTAGCCAAGTGGATCCCGTCACCGTCGCAACCCTGCGCACCCTCATCGCCTTTGTGATTCTATTCCCTGTCGCGGCATGCCGAAACCGCGGAACGATCATGCGCCTGACACGCCAGGATATCGTCGAACTGTCTGCCCTGGGCGCTCTCGGTATCGGCTCCTACCTGGTGGCGGCCACCGGGCTGTATTACACAACCGTGACGCACTATGTCTTAATTTATAGTCTGCTGCCGGGCTGGACCGCCGTGTTTATGGCGGTGCTGCGACATAGGCAACTCACAACGCTGACCCTTGCGGGTATTGCGCTGTCCTTTCTCGGCTGTGCGCTCGCGGTGACGACGAAAGGCACGAACGATGTGGGACTATCGACGGCGGCTGGAGATGGTCTCGTGCTGCTCTTTACCATCATGCTGGCCCTGCACCTCGTGGGCAGCCGCGATATTACCAAACGCGTCGGGACGCTGACGTCCACTGCCATCATGTTCGGCAGTGCGGCGGTGCTGATGATCGCCGAGGCCTGCGCATGGGCGACACCAGCGTCTGCGGTGCTCAGTGTATCGACGTTGATGGCGCTGGGCTACATTGGTGCGGCCACGGCTGCAGTGTTTCTGTTACGAGCACAAGCGCTGAAGAGTCTACCTCCTACCACGGTCGCCTCTTTCCACAATCTCATTCCCATATGCACGCTGGTGGTTGCCGATCTATGGTTGGGAGAGCCGCTTCAAGGGGCCACATTATTCGGGGCGGCGATTATCCTGACAGGTCTCGAAATGCTGCGGCGGGCCCACCTCACCCCGCGCAGCGTTCACACGGGGCACACCGAGCTTCCCCCTTCGGAGTCTTGTCAGCTTGCGGCCGTCCAGACCCCAGCGATCAAGACAGCGTAAAAGCCGTGTCATCGCCGGGGAGGTGTCAGGGCGTAACTGACATCAATCTGAGCGATGGAGATTTCTTTTCGTTGGAGTCTGGAGTGTCTTCCTGACCCTCGGAACAATGTTCGTGGACGTACAGCCATCGACCTTTTGTTTTGTGAAAGATGCCCGTGTATTTGCTGATATCCTCGTCGATGACGTCCCCTTTGCTCGTCGCGGTGAAGGTCTCATCATAAGTGGCCCACGCCCAATCACCGATGATGTGGGCCTTCATTGACGACATCGTCTTTGATTTCGATTAATTCCTCGATAGATTTTTCCGCGGCGAAACTTTGGAGCATGCCTTCCAGGTTTTTGATCGTTTTGAATTCACGGTCTTCAAGGTACATATAATCACCGGCAAAATATTGAAGCAAGGCCTTCACTGTTTCGTCTTTGGAGGTTCGACCATCGCATGAGACACCGACTGGATGAGCTTCGTAATAGCCTTGTCCTCACTGCCGGCACGTCCAGCGACGCCAGAACGCAACAGATGGTCAACAAGCCCATCAATATACGTTTCATGTCACTTCTCATAGTTATGCTTCTCCTCTGTCAGCAGACCGATTAACTGGGCGGCTGCTCAACTGAGTTAAACATTCCTCACACAGACAGTCAGCATACTGCTATCCGATCGTCGACAACTGTCCCTCGCCGAGCCTGTAAGAGGCGCACCTGCACAGATCGGCGGTCTGACAGAGAAACGACGCGCCGCACTTGCCACATTGTTTTTCGATGCTCATTCACAGCAGATTAAACGAATACATGCCGCGTGTCAGTAATTCACCACACTGAAAGAAACTGTACTGGGTCAGGTTTTCTCTTATATGACGGGCAAACCACCGTGGTACAAGACACAAGACCAGAAGACTGATCGGTTCAGAGATCGCATCTTGGTTTTTACCAAGCTGACATGAACATCAAAATCGGGAGCGCCCTTCACTAGAGCACCGGGGGCAAAACTAAATGGGGCTAACATCGCAAATTCGCGAGGGACAGATGGATGCGATCGGACTTATCTATTTCACGATTGACCCTCGAGTGCGAAACGCAGCTTGTTTAGCTCTATTTCCACACACAGTCATACTGCACCAGCGACGTGCGCGTCGTCGAGTCCGATCGATGAAGAGTAACGTGCAAGCATGCCCCTGGCATGCCTTCACATAAGTGAAATCCTCATTGCAAACCAGGTTTGCCATTGATTCAGCAATTGGGATGAGAAGTGATTCTGAAGAGCGCCAGCGTCGAATCTCTTCCCATGCAAAAGTGCGAGACTCTCCGTCCGTAGTCTTGCTCTTGTTCAGGACGATCTGCCCAAAACGTTCGTCGCGAAAGAGAATGCGATTGAGCGGTTCGAGCTTTTTCAATGCGGCGTGAGACAATGCTTTCCCTCTGTACTTGTGGACAAAGCCGCGAAACCACTCTCTTAGCGCCCTAGCCTGTCCCGCAACTGCATCAAGTTCACCGGGTACTGCTTTGAAGACCAGCGCTTGCAAGGCGTCGTCGGGAACCAACTCGGCTTGGCCCAGCCAGTTCACCAGAGCTTCACCGCTGGCCAACCATTCGACCGGAACATCAGCCGGCGTCGCGAGCGAGTTGAGAAAATCCAGCGCCAGAGCACCGGCTACAAATATCGCCGGCAATGGGACGTCGGTCATCTTCTGAGAATCCACTTTTGCCATATCCTATTGTAACCTTTTGAAAGCTATTGACAAGTTACTTTTAAATGCATTTTTGGTAACCTATTTGATATGCTAAACATGGTTATTAGAGAGGAGGAATGGATGGCCGAGAGACTACCGGGTCCGGAAAGACTGAGCGCGTTTTCGGATGTTTTCTTCGCAGTCATCATCACCATCATGGTCCTCGAGCTAAAAGCACCGGCAGAGCCGAAATTTTCAGCTTGGCTCCCTCTTTGGCCGACGGCGACAAGTTATACGGTCAGCTACTTGTTCATCGCGGTCGTTTGGATCAACCAGCACCATTTAATGTACTATGCCCGCACCGCCACGCTGCGCTTGATATGGGTGAATTTTGCGCACTTGTTCGTGGTGTCTTTAGTACCGTTCACGACGATGTGGATAGCAGACACGCACCTGGCAGGCGTCGCTGTATCGTTCTATGCCGGGGTCTTCCTGCTGGTAAATCTCAGCTATTTATGGCTGATTGTTGAAGTTTTTTTCACGCAACACAATTAAGGACGTGTCGATCTCGAGTCAGCGGCGAATGCGCATACGATCGCTTTGCACGCTCACCATTTTCGGCATGTCGATGTTATTGGCTCCCGCTTTTCCGATCGTAGGCATGTTTCTGATCTGCGCATGCCTTTTCTTTTATCTTCGCCCAGAAGCTCCCGCTATCCATTGGTTATTGAAGGCTTCGGGCTGACGCGTGGTCGACCGCGATGCCCA
Source organism: Nitrospirales bacterium (assembly GCA_040004695.1). GTDB lineage: Bacteria > Nitrospirota > Nitrospiria > Nitrospirales > Nitrospiraceae > JAICXS01. Next base: position 4,015 of record JBDUAJ010000068.1, read on the forward strand.
CAATGCCGTTTCTCCTGACGTCCCGATCTACTGTTTCCGAATAGAATTTCCCGTGTTTGCCCTCATGCTGAGCGCGGCGGATTGACCTTCGGCTTCGCTCATTAAAACACATATAACCGTACAGTGATGTATTGACAGGTTATCAAGGATTGTCGTAACCTGCCTTGTCAGTTATGAGAGGTTATAACAGCCGGAGACGAACCATGACGCAAATACGGTTTAGAACGGCGGATGTTGATGGGTCGCGGGTGTTCTATCGCGAGGGGGGGAGACGCGGAGCTCCGACGCTGCTCCTTCTGCACGGCTTCCCAACCTCGAGCCACATGTTTCGGGATTTAATCCCGCAACTAGCGGATTGCTATCACATCGTGGCTCCCGACCTGCCGGGCTTCGGGCATTCCGATATTCCGCGGGCTGTCACTTTCGCCAAGATCGCCGATGTCATTGGACGCTTCACAGAAGTGGTGGGACTGGATAGGTTTGCGATCTACATCTTTGACTACGGTGCGCCTATTGGGCTGAGGATGGCGCTGAAAAATTCCGAGCGCATCACAGCGATCATCTCTCAGAACGGTAATGCTTATGAGGAAGGCCTCAGCGAAGGCTGGAACCCCATTCGCGCCTACTGGCAAAATCCTTCGTCGGCCAACCGTGACGCCCTGCGTGGCTTTCTGTCGCCTGAGGCCATCTACTGGCAGTACGCGCACGGCGTCAGCGATCCGACGGTCATCTCCCCTGACGGCTATTCGCTTGACGATTTCTACATGGCGCGGCCGGGGGCGCGGGAAGCCCAGCTTGATCTGCTGGGCGACTATGACAGCAATATCGCGCTCTATCCGGAGTTTCAAGCCTACTTTCGCAAGTACGAGCCACCGCTGCTTGCGGTTTGGGGCCGCAACGATCCGTTTTTTTTGCCGGCCGGGGCCGAGGCCTACAAACGCGATATCTGCGCCGCTGAAATCCGATTCTTCGATACCGGACATTTCGCGCTCGAGACGCACGCGGTTGAAATCGGAAGCACCATACGCGACTTCTTAGCCCGCGTTTTGCCTGGCAGCCGGTAATGCTTCCCCACGAAAACCAAACTAACCCCCCATCAATTCCATTTGGAGGATGAACCATGCGAGCAATTGTTCTCGAAAAATTTGGCGGTCTCGACAGCTTGGCCATCAAGGACATCCCGGAGCCTGAGCAGAAGGCCGGGCACGTCGTTATCAAAATTAAGGCTTTCGGCATCAACCACGCAGAAATGCACATGCGACGCGGCGAGTGGGCGGAGGCAGCCGAAGTGAGCGGTATCGAATGTGTCGGCTTGGTGAAGTCCTGTCCAGGAGGAGAGTTCCCCCTTGGCGCGAAGGTTGCGGCGTTGATGGGCGGCCTCGGACGAACGATCAATGGCAGCTATGCCGAGTATACGCAAGCGCCGGTGGGCAATGTCGCTTTGATTGAATCGAACCTTTCCTGGGCGGAGCTCCCGGCGATTCCAGAATCGTATGCAACCGCATGGACCTGCCTTTTCCGAAACCTCGAAATCCAGACGGGACAGATATTGGTCATTCGCGGCGCAACCTCATCGTTTGGACAGGCAGCGCTCAATATGGCTGTCAATGCCGGAGCCCATGTCATCGCCACGACGCGAAACCGGGACCGGTTCGCGATGCTCGAGAACCTGGGTGCCAAGCGAGTTGAAATTGAAAGTTGCGACCTCGGTATCCGCATCGCGGAGCGCAAGCATATCGACGCGGTGCTCGATCTCGTTGGCAACAGCACCATCCTTGATTCCCTTTCGATGCTACGCCGGGGCGGTCGCGCGTGCCTGGCTGGTTGGCTGGGCGGTCTCGACCCGATTGCGGACTTCAACCCACTGCTGCAAATGGCGAGCGGCGTTTATCTGACCTTCTTCGGTAGCTTCGTCTTTGGCACGCCAGGCTTTCCGTTGTCGGATGTTCCGCTTCAAAGCATCGCGGACGACGTGGCGAAAGGCCGGTTCAAAGCAAAGCCTTCCCGTGTGTTCAAGTTCGAGGACATTCGTGAAGCCCACCGCGTGATGGAAGCTAACGAGGCAAATGGTAAGATGGTTGTCGTCCACGATTGAGCGGCCTTGAAGTCAATTCGGAGCACGCCGTGGTTAGGTGCGTTGTTCTCTGAACTTTATTTCACCCCTGAAACATCCCATTCACGACCGAATACTCATACACCCGGTTGATCTGCACGCCCGCTCTGCTGGCGAAGAGTTCGCCAGTTCGCGACAGCCTTTGGGGACGAAAAGGTAGAACGGGACGCCGAAGGCCATATAGTCCATCCAACGGCCGTGCGCATCGAATACGGAGAAGCAGTCTTCCGTTTCGACCTCGGCGATCCACTCGACCGTGTTGCGCTTGGGTATCGTATTGCCAGCCGATCTGTCGGGATATTTCCGATCGACGCCGAGCCACGGTTCCTTTTCCGAGGTCGTGTTGATCGTCACCTTGCATTTCGTGACCGTCGCCCAGCGTTGGGCAATGAGATTCACGATCTGATCGTGTTCGGATTGGACCGCCCCGTCATGCGCAGTGAGTGTCATAACCGACTCCCTCATGGCTGATCAACCGCAGCTCACGATTGTCGAACCAATAGTGATAGATGCCGGCGACAGGCACGCCTTCGTGCTGTGCAATCAATGACGCGAGATCACGAAAGCCTATCGGCACAATCACATAAAACGGGACGCCCAATGCGGCAAACTGACGCCAGTGAGTTCGAGCCTTGAGTAACGTGACCGTATCTTCCGTTTCGACCTCCGCCACCCACTGCAATCCCCTTTGCCCCTGCGCGGACTCGAACCCCATGACATCGGGATACATGTCCATGGACTTCGCACACCTATTCTTTTCCGATCCCGGATTGATTTCGATGCACTGACTCCCGCGTTTCTCCCACAGATGTGGAATGGAACGGATCACGAAATCATGGACTGGTTGCTTGCCGACTTGTCGCATCGCTTCTCTTTCTACGAGCAACCGCTCGTAGAGCCGCATGTCTCGCACTTTAGACAGGTGCCGTTTCTGACGAGCGTGAATTGCTTGCATTCGACGCACGGATCGCCCTCATACCCCTTCAGTCGTGCGGTCTGAACCGCCGTCGCCGTGTAGGTGACCGTCTCGCGTTTCAGCTCGACCTTGTGCACGCTGCCGTTGCCATTCCCGTGTCCGTTGCCGTTGCTGCGCCGGGCCGGAAACATTTCCGTGCTGATGGCCTGCGTCGCGAGCGTCTGGGGATCGGCCGGTTCGCTGTCCGCGCATTCCGGGTCCTGCTCGTCCTTCTTGACCGAATCCATGCGCAGGTCTTCCTGCTGCACCTGCGCCAGATCGTGGCGGCCCAAGTACGTGATGGCGAGCTCTCGGAAGATGTAATCGATGATCGAGGTCGACATCTTGATGCGGTCGTTCAACTTCACCGGACCGTTCGGCTCAAACCGCGTGAAGACAAACGCCTCGACAAATTCTTCGAGCGGCACGCCATGCTGCAGGCCCAGTGAAATGGCGATGGCAAAGCAGTTCATCAGGCTTCGAAACGCAGCGCCCTCTTTATGCATGTCGAGGAAGATCTCGCCCAGCGTCCCGTCTGCGTAATCCCCGGTCCGGAGATACAGCTTGTGACCGCCAATGATGCCCTTCTGCGTGTAACCCCCTCGCCGATCCGGCATACGGCGGCGCTTGGCGAGATACCGCACCATCACGCGCTCGGTGATCTTCTCGGCCGCGCGCATGACGTCAGGACTTTCCTTCACGTCCGACAATTCGCCGGAATCCGATGACGCATTGAGCGGCTGGCTGAGTTTCGAGCCGTCGCGATAGAGCGCGACCGCCTTGACCATGCAACGCCACGAGAGGAGATACGCCGCTTTGACCTCGTCGATGGTCGCGTCTGCCGGCATGTTGATGGTCTTACTGATGGCTCCGCTGATGAACGGCTGCGCGGACGCCATCATGCGAATGTGCGCATCGACTGCAATGTACCGCTGCCCGATCCGGCCGCACCGGTTGGCACAATCGAAGACCGGTAGGTGCTCGGCCTTGAGATGCGGTGCGCCCTCCACGGTCATCGTGCCGCAGCAGTAATCGTTGGCCGCGACGATTTCTTCCTGGGTATAGCCCAGGGCCTTGAGCATGTTGAAATTCGGTTCGTTCATCTGCGCGTCGGTAAAACCGAGCTTTTCACGACAGAAGTCCTCGCCCAGCGCCCACTTGTTGAAGGCAAATTGAATTTCAAACGCCTGCGCCAGCCCGCTTTCCAGCCGATCCAACGCGACCCCATCGAATCCCTTCGATTCCAGCGAGGTATGATTGATAAACGGGGCGCCCTTGAGCGTGCCTCGTCCCGAACAATAGGTCACGATCTCCTGAATCTGCGGATCGGTGTATCCCAACGTCTTCAGCGCGGGCGGCAAGCTTTGATTGATAATCTTGAAATACCCTCCACCGGCCAGCTTCTTGAACTTCACCAGCGCGAAGTCCGGCTCGATGCCGGTAGTATCACAATCCATCACCAGCCCGATTGTCCCGGTCGGGGCAATGACCGTCGTCTGCGCATTCCGGTAGCCGTACGCCGTCCCAAGTTCCAACGCGCGGTCCCAGGCGCGGCGTGCCGCGAGCAGCAAATCCGGTGGACACTGATCCGCCTGAATGCCCTTCGGTTTGATCGTGAGTGATTCATATTCTTCTCCTGGTGCATGATACGCCGCCCGCCGGTGGTTCTTGATGACGCGCAACATTGACTCGCGATTCCGCGCAAACCCTTCGAAGGGACCGAGTTCCGCGGCCATTTCGGCCGAGGTGGCATAGGACTCTCCGGTCATGAGCGCCGTGATTGCGCCGCAGATGGCCAGCGCTTTCGGGGAATCATAGGGAATCCCGAGCCGCATCAAAATGGTGCCCATGTTGGCGTAGCCGAGCCCAAGAGTGCGGTACACAAAACTCTTCTCTGCAATCGCCCGGCTCGGGAAGGACGCCATGAGGACGCTGATTTCCAACGTGATCGTCCACAGGCGCACGGCGTGCCGGAACTCATCAAGATTGAAGGTGCCGTCAGACGTATAGAACTGATTAAGGTTCAAGGAGGCCAGATTGCAGGCCGTGTCGTCGAGGAACATGTACTCGGAGCAGTTGTGCACGACCAGTCCGGATGCCACGAAGTGATGCGTCGCCTGCTCGGTCAGATCGAACACGTCTTCTTCGCCGGCCGGTTCGATCGAGGCTACGGCGTCCGTTAATTCATCATGATCGTACTTCATCTCCCCATTGAGATGAGCCAACTCCACCGTTTTTGCGCTGTCCGGATGGAATCCAATCTCGCGTTCAAAGAGCCTGCGGGACGCCCGGCTGATTTTCAGGATACTGACATCATCAATGCGGTAATCCCGTGGATCGGCCTCGCCGGAGAGAATGGCCGCGAGTCCGTTTCTTTGATTGTGCTCGAGCGCTGACTTGATTCCAAACGACAACAAGAGCAGTTGCACTTGATGCAGCAGGTCCTTGGAGCACGAACTGAGGACGATCTGCGCGCCATCTTGAATGATCGTGCCATCGGCCGTGAATAACCCGCGCAGCAGCGCGGCGAGCGCCGGCCTGTCGAGCTCATAGACCCCCGGGGCCAGCCGTTTCCGCTCGAGACCTTCCTCCAGCACCGTCAACTGGTGAAAGAGGTCGATCGCGCATCGGGCCTCGACTTCCAGACGGGCTGTTGTCATCCCGCGGGTCACGACCGCTGTGTCCCTCGTTCCTAGTGAACCGACGCCTCCGGCGGCCACGAGAACCGACTGTTGCGCGTTTACCCCAGCGGCGACACAGGCGAGCAGATCAGTGTCCTTGATCGGCATCACGAGAATCATGAGCTCTTCATGGTTCTCACGCTGAATCGCCCGGGTAAAACAGAGATCGCTGATCGCCACCCCGATGCCGAAGGCAGCTTCTGCCTGCAAGGTTTGGTCGCCGAAGCCGGGGCCGTGGAGAAAGATTCGATCCAGAGAGGTGAGGTTCTTGACCTGAATGTCGCCGCGTCCGGTCGTGAGGACACGATGGTCTCCGGTAATCCGCACCTGGTACCCGGATTCGGTGGTCAAGAGCATGACCGGCTTTCGGCCTGTCGGGAAGATGTCGGTGACGGTGTGCGGTTGTCCATCTGATCCGATCACCTGCGCTGTCTTGCCGACTAATTCGTCGATCCGTTGCCAGCCGTTGGCGGTCGCGACGAGGGTGTCGCCGGTGACGCAAGGATTCGACGCATTGATGCGCCCATCCTCGGGGCAGGTGTGCCATTCGTTGATGGTCGTGTCGTATTGCGTTCCTGGATCGGCGCAAATCCATGCGGCCCAGGCAATCTTGTCCCACAGCTCGCGCGCCTTGATCGTCTTGATGGCTTTCCCATCGACGCGGCGGGTCAGCGCCCAGTCGCCATCCTTTTCGAGCGCCTCGAAAAAGCTATTCGGCACGCGCACGCTGTTGTTCGAATTCTGGCCGGAGACCGTTTGATAGGCCTTGCCGTCCCAGTTCGTGTCGTATTCGTGGAAGGCAAAATGCGTGAAACCTTCGTTGGCATAGGAGAACATGCGTTGGATGTAGGGCTCCGGCACAGAACTCTGGCGTGCCTCCCTGATGGCTTTTTTCAACTCTGGATTGGTCCGTATATCGGCGTCGGCCTTCATGCCCCCATTGCCATCTGACACATGGCATGCCTTTAACACCGCATTGAGCCGCTGTGCGCAGATCTTCGAGCCGGTGACCATCGCGGCAACCTTCTGCTCTTCGATGACCTTCCAGTCGATGAACTCTTCGATATCCGGATGATCGAGGTCGAGGCAGACCATCTTGGCGGCACGCCGCGTCGTCCCGCCCGACTTGATCGCACCGGCGGCGCGATCGCCGATCCGCAGGAACGACATGAGTCCGGAAGACCGGCCGCCGCCTGAGAGGGGCTCTGCATCGCCGCGTAACTTGGAAAAGTTCGTCCCGGTTCCCGAGCCGTACTTGAACAAGCGCGCTTCACGGGTCCAGAGATCCATAATCCCGCCTTCATTGACGAGATCATCGTCGACGGATTGGATAAAGCAGTTATGGACGATCACATTATTCGACAGATATTGGCCGCTCTCGGTCTGGATATCGTAGACCGGCTGCACGCCGACCGCTTCGATGCGCACGATGGTCTCTTCGCGCAAGGCCGGTGTCTGCTTTCCAGGAAATGCATCGGAGCAGGCCATGTCTAACTTGCGCCGCTTGTCTTCCGAGACAAAGCCGATCACATCCCGAAATTTTGCCCGTGCGTCTGCATAGCCGATCGACACGAAATAGGGCGTCCGTCGATTCACTCGTGTTTCGACTCCGCGCTGAATGCGTGCGTATATTCCAAGATTCAGCAAGAGTGTTTGCACATCGAGTGCGAGCGGCTCTGAGACCGTCGTCAGCACAACATCCGAGGTGCGGGTCTGACGGGACCGAAGCCGCACGGTGCCGTCGGCTTGAAAGAGCGCGGACAGATAGGCCGCTTGCGCGTCGCGTCCTACACTGCGGATCGCCGCCGGTATGGCGAGGTCACTCGTGCCTCGCAAGAGTTCGTATTTCGTGACGAACGGCCGCAGCACTTCGCCGTAGAGCCGAATCCGGCGAATGTCCAGTGACGGATTTTTCGCTTCCACCGAGCGGATATGATAGTGCACACCGGCAAAGACGCGGTGCACACGATCCAGGACAAAGTTGAACTCGTCCTTGTCGATCGTCATAAATTCCAGCGTCAGGCTGCAATTGGTGCCTGACTCATATTGTCCGACGAACCCATCACCCTGCAGCCACCCGACTAACGCCGCTTC
>JBDUAJ010000069.1:0-11846 GCA_040004695.1 Nitrospirales bacterium
CGGCGTCGATTTGATGAATCCGAGCTGGAGTCGGCCGCAGCTCGACCAGGAAACGTTACGCGTCTATGAGATCTGCGACGGGTGCCGCGTTGCTTCAACCTGTGCCCGTCGTTCAACACGCTTTTCGACCGCATCGACCGCTACGATAGCGATGTGACACAGTTGAAGCCGGCCGAGCTGGAGCAGGAACGCTCGCCACGGATTTTGTTCGAAACCCCGGGCGTGTGGCGTATCAAATCCCGTGTCACCTTCGCGATCAACACATCGGATTTAAATCGAAAGGTCTCATGGAGCTGACTGGAGCGAAGGTTGACGTGATCGAGCGTTACTCCGGGCATGATGGAACATGGAGTACGAAAACAGAAGATTTTAATCTGTCGATGGGCATTGCGCGAAAGGCCGTGCGTGAGGTGATGAGCATTCCGGCTAATCTTGTGGCTTCCGATTGCCCGCTGGCGGGGTTGCAGTTGGATCAAGCCGGCGCAGCAGCCCATGCCGGTGGCCGGTGCACGCTTCATCCCATCCAAATTATTCGTGACGCCTACGGGCTGCCCACATGAAAGTCCCGAGATGACACCGCTTGCCCAGGGTGACTTGCTCCCATATGAAGTGTACGAACGAAGCCGGGACTCGTTTCGTAAACGGATCATTGAGCTGAAACAACGTCGTCGTCTCTCCGTCGGTGACAAGGTAACCCTCGTGTTTGAAAATCGAGACACGATCCAATTCCAAATCCAGGAAATGATCCGCGCCGAACGGATCGTCGATCCTGACCAGGTGCAGGGTGAGTTGGATGTCTACAATGCCTTGTTGCCCGGCGATGGAGAGCTGAGCGCGACGCTTTTTATCGAGATTACCGACAGCGACCAGATTGAGCGGGACCTGGATGCGTTCCAGGGTATCGATCGTGGCCAGACCGTCGCAATGCTGGCAGGGTCTTCGGCTGTCTATGGACAGTTTGAAAGCGGTCATAGCCAGGAAGACAAGATAAGCGCCGTGCATTGTGTGAGGTTCTGCCCGTCGCCCGAGTGGATTCGAGAGGTGGAGCAGGAGGACGCTGCTGTCTCGATCCGCATCGACCATTCGGCCTATCAGTGGGAAGCCAAGGTTTCTGACGAGATGAGGCAAGAATGGCTGGCCGATCTCAGATTGTGAACTGTTTTATTCCCCGGCGTCCGTTGACTCGACCCCTAGACGGTCTTATAGTTTGGGTACACCTACTGCCCAGAGGAGGGACTATGGTCACCATTAGTGCGGGTGCAGAGCAGAAGGTCCGTGAACTGATAAAGGAAGAGCAGGATGCCGTCGGCCTTCGGGTGTATGTCCGTGGCGGTGGCTGCCATGGCTATCAGTACGGTATGGCTTTTGAGAGCAAGATTGGCGAGGATGACAGCGTCATCGAAAAGGGCGATATCAAGGTCATCATGGACTCGCAAAGCGCGCCTTTATTGAGCGGGGCGGAAGTCGATTATGTCGACAGCTTGCAGGGGTCAGGCTTTGCGATAAAAAATCCGCAGGCCAAAACGACCTGTGGGTGCGGCAGCTCTTTCAGCGCGTAACGATTTTGTTCACTAAGGGCTGGGGCGGTCTTGTCGAAAGGCGGCGCCAGCCCTTTTCATTGTGAGGGTGCGCTATGGGCGACGTCCGCCTCACCAAGCGAATTGAGTTTTCCGCTTCGCATCGCTATCACAATCCTGCCTGGGATCAAACACGCAATGCTGCGGTGTTCGGCGCCTGTAATCTCGCCCACGGGCATGGCCATAATTATCTTCTGGAAGTAACCATTGCCGGCTCCGTCTCTCAAGAAACCGGCATGGTGGTCAATCTCTTTGACCTCAAACAACTGCTGGTAGAGGTGCTGCTGGGGTTCGATCACAAGCATCTCAATTTGGACACCCCCTATTTCTCCCAACGAATCCCGACGACCGAGAATATCGCGACCGTGCTGTGGTCGGTCCTCTCGGCACGTCCTGAAATGGGTGGATTGGAAGGGATTCGGTTATATGAGGAGGACGATCTGTATGCGGAGGTGACCGCTGAAAGGATTATAAGCGGGGGAGCGGCCATCACACGCCGCTATCATTTGTCCGCTGCCCATTGCCTGTCTGCGGATCACTTACCTGAGCGTGACAATCAACGGTTCCATGGAAGATGCCATGCCTCCAGCCTGCACGGTCACAACTACATTCTGGCTGTGACGGTCGGCGGGCGGATTGATCCGGATACCGGCATGGTGACCGACCTCACTGCCCTGGATCGCCTCGTGCGGGAAGCTGTACTGGCTCGATTCGACTCTCGAACCTTCAATGACGACCCGGCGTTCGCCACGATGGTCCCGACCGGCGAAAACTTCGCAAAACTCACGTGGGATCTGTTGGTGAAGCAGATTCCGGGAGGACGCTTGGAGCGGATTGGGGTCACCGAAACGCCGGAAAGCTCTATTGAATATGCCGGAGAGGAGCAGTAAATGAGGAAAGCGTGCTAGCCCTTCAGCAAATGATCGTTGATGAGTGCCGCGAGTTCATCAGCCTGGATCTTGCCTTCTCGAGTCAGCAGTAACTGGCCCTTTGAAAACAAATGGGTCGTGGGATAGGTCTCGAACTGGTGTTGTTTCTTGATCTCCCGACAGCGACCAGGCACATGCATCTTGGCCTTGCCGATACGGATGTTGGGGAACTGCGAGGCGGTCTGTTCAAGAATTGGATCGTACTCATTGCACGGCTCGCATGAGGCAATGCCGTATGCTACGACGGCGGCCGGAGCCTGCCTGAACTCCTCATAATTCGCATCGCTGACTTCTTCGATCGTTCCGGTCACGGCATTCCTCGATAGTTGAGGGTAAGAGGGAGTTCCACCCGAGCGAGCGGAACTCCCAACATCCTACTTCAGCTTCTGAAGGACCCCAAGAATCTCTTTGTCGTCACGTGCGGTCTTAATTTCTTGCACCTTGACATAGGCCACCTTCCCGTCTTTATCTACGATGACGGTGGCGCGCTTGGAACAGTTCAAGGGTTCGAAATAGAGTCCGTACTCTTTCGAGACCGTGCGGTGCATATCGGACAGGAGCCGGTGCTTCAATTCCAAGGAATCGGCCCACGCCTTATGGGAAAAGAAGCTGTCTGCGCTGATACCGAATACTTCCGCGTTCGACGATTGAAAACTCGGAAAATCGTCGGTCAAGCATTTGTTCTCGCCGGTGCAGACCGGGCTCCAGTCCAGTGGATAGAATGCTAAGACCACATTCTTCTTTCCTTTGAAATCACTGAGCTTAACGTCCTTTTGGTCTTGATCCTTGAGAGTAAAATCGGGAGCTGCAGCTCCCACTTTGATTTCTGATGCGACATCGGTGGCCATTGAACCCTCCTCCTCGTTAAGACGAAATCCTCTTCCAAACCCAATTTGGTAACATGCTATGAAAAACGTTGTCAACGGGTCAAAAGGCCTAGCGTGGCATAGTGCGGACGTCACAGCGCTTAAGGCATTGAAAAGCCGGTGCCCTGAGGCCTACCACACGATTTCCCTCAGGATCAGCGGCGTGTCGGCAGATGGGTGAGTACGGTGTCGGACCACGCGAATGGAGAAAGCCCGGGTCGGAATGGGAATCGTGGAACCGACACTTGGTGATTGGCCTATCCGCAAGAGCTCATCGGCGATGTCGAGTAAATTTTCTGAAACGGTATGGATTGGAAGGCCGACGGGTTGAAAGACCTCTATCTCATCCAAACCGAATTTGCTGAGTCCCCGAGTGTAGAGCCAATCCCGTCGGCCCTCGGCCTCCTCGGAGTGTACGACGGTGACATGATCCTTCACAGAAAATTGACTGAGTGGGCGATCGGTCCAATCTGACGGATTCAGATAGGTTTGCATGGTGACATCGTATGCCGTTCCCTCCGTCAGCAACGTGATGCCACGTGCGAGACGTGCCCCGTGTAAGACGACATCGGCCGAATTGCTTTTCGTGGCCGTGACTGCGCCCACAGCGGCACACGTGGTGTGTCGCCATTCCAGGCGTTGCTGCCAGGCGTCGGCTTGCGCCGAGGGAGCAGACAAGAGCATCCACGCTGACCAGGGACCGTGGGTTGCCATGAGGGGAGAGGAGGAAGCCGGTTCTTTGCCTATTGGATGATCCTTGAACGACAGGGGGCCACCATATTCGAGATCGAACCAGGTCCGAAGCTCTGCCAGTGTGGGGGAAGATGAGAAACCGATGACGTGGAGCGGTGGTTTTGATCTGGGCGGTTTCGGCAGTTTCCGGCGAATTTTCAAGAACGCCGTTCCTTGCGGGCCTTTCGACGATCTTCCGGATTGAGCAGACGCTTGCGGATACGAGTGCAGGTCGGCGTAATCTCGACTAGTTCATCGGTGTTGATGTATTCAAGCGCATATTCCAACGTCATCTGCCGAGGCGGTGTCAAGACCAGCGCTTCATCCGAGCCGGACGCCCGCATATTCGAAAGATGCTTTGCTTTGCAGACGTTGACATCGAGGTCTTCATCGCGGCTGTTTTGCCCGACGACCATTCCCTGGTACACGTCCACGCTGGGTCCGATGAACAAACTGCCTCGCTCTTGGATCATGAAGAGACCATACGCATTGCTGGTTCCATCCTCATAGGCGACTAACGATCCATGGGGGTCCGTCATGACGGCACGCTGGTCAACAGGTTCGTACCGGTGAAACACATGGTGCATGATCACGGTGCCGCGTGTCTTGGCGAGCAAGACATTCTTGAGCCCGATCACCCCGCGTGTCGGAATCGAAAATTCCATGTGGGTATCGCTGGCATTGCCTTCAGAATGAATCACTTTCATATGACGAAGTTCGCCATGTCGTTGCCCGGCTTCTTCGATGACGCTCCCTTGATAGTCCGAAGGAACTTCAATGGTCAATTCCTCGTAGGGTTCCATGGTCACGCCGTTCTCCTGGCGCATGATGACTTCGGGTTGCGATACTTGTAGTTCGTATCCTTCGCGTCGCATCTGCTCGATGAGCACCGCCAGGTGCAATTCGCCGCGACCGGCGACTAAAAAGCGATCTGGACTGTCCGTTTCGTGGACGCGGAGCGAGACGTTTGTCTCCAACTCCTTAAAAAGGCGCTCACGGAGGTGGCGTGACGTCAGATATTTGCCTTCTCGACCCGCGAACGGACTGTTATTGACGCTGAAGGTCATTTGCACCGTCGGCTCGTCAATGGTGACCGGCGGCAAGGCAATCGGATCGCTCGCGTCCGCGATCGTTTCCCCGATGCCGATGTCGGCAATACCCGCGACCGCTACGATTTCACCGGCGGTGGCACTGTCCACATCTTGACGTTCTAGGCCGGAAAACACGGAAAGCTCCGACACTTTGCCGGGTACTTGAGTTCCATCTCGCTTGATCTGCATGATCGGCTGACGTCGAGCGATGGCGCCCGATTGAATCTTGCCGATTCCCATTTTACCTTTGTACGAATCCTGAACCAGCGCAAGCACCAAGATTTGGAGCGGCGCTTCGGCGTGGACTGCAGGAGCCGGAATCTGCTGCAGAATCGTCTCGAACAGGGGTGCGATATTACTGCCAGGCTTATTCACATCCAGCGTGGCGACGCCTTGAATAGCCGACGTGTACACAATGGGAAAATCTAGTTGTTCGTTGGTCGCCCCCAAGTGGACAAACAGGTCAAACGTTCGATTGAGCACGTCGTCTACGACGGCGTCAGGACGATCGATCTTGTTGATGACCACGATCGCCTTGTGTCCGAGCGCCAGCGCTTTCCGAAGGACGAACGTCGTCTGAGGCATCGGGCCTTCCTTGGCATCGACCAGCAAGAGCACACCCTCAACCATGCGAAGGGTCCGTTCCACTTCACCACCGAAGTCGGCATGACCGGGCGTATCGACGATATTGATCTTGACGCCCTCATAGGTGACGCTCGCGTTCTTGGCCCGAATCGTGATACCGCGCTCGCGCTCTTGATCCATCGAGTCCATAATGCGCTCGCCCATGTCATCGATCTTCCGATGGACGTGTGTCTGCCGGAGCATCGCGTCGACCAACGTGGTTTTGCCATGGTCGACGTGGGCAATGATGGCGATGTTTCGAATATCGGCCCGTTGACCGAGTGGAGTGCGCCGGATTTTTTGAACGGCGTCGGTTGTCAAATGTGCATCCATGACCCTAACCCTGTTGTTCGAACAAAAAAAAGACGCCGACTGATGCGGCGTCGAGAAACAGTATAATTCATGAGGCGTGCGATTACAAGGGAATCGGGTCAGACGAATATGCCGCGCGCCTTGAGTTTTGGACCCTCGCATTGTAAGGTGATTGGGCTGCCCCGCCTACAAGCCCCTTTGGAGTTTTTTCCGCGATGCCATACCCTGATCTGTACAAAGAGCCGCCGCGCTCACGACGTCGCCCCTGGTGGGCGAAAGCGTTACTTGCAGTCCTCTTTCTTGTTCTCCTTGCTGGGGGGGGGGCCGTAGGGGCCATTTGGTATATTTCGCAAGATCTTCCGTCGCTGAACTCGGTGACCGCCTATCAACCCAGCCTTGTCAGTCGAGTCTATTCGGACGACCGTCAAATCGTCGGGCAGTTTTTCGTGGAACGGCGCATTTTGACGCCGCTGTCCGAGATACCTCAATCGTTCATTCACGCCGTGATTGCCGTAGAGGACGCCCGATTCTTTGAACATCCCGGGTTGGATGTCATCGGCATTGCGCGGGCCGGTTGGATGAACCTCCGCAGAGGCGGCAAGGTCGAAGGCGCCAGCACCATCACTCAGCAGCTTGCCCGCGCGCTGCTCCTCTCGCCGGAGCGCACCTATATCAGAAAACTGAAGGAACTGTTTCTCGCCTATAAAATTGAGACGGTGTTGAGCAAGGAGCAGATCCTCGAAACCTACCTCAACCAGATCTATTTCGGCCAAGGCGCCTATGGCGTCAGCGCCGCCGCGCAGACCTACTTTGGCAAAGATGTCTCGAAGTTGACCGTGCCGGAAGCGGCTTTGCTGGCCGGCCTCCCCAAATCGCCGAACAACTATTCGCCCTACAAAAATCCAGAGCGCGCCAAGAAGCGTCAAGAACATGTGTTGACCCGAATGGCGGAAGCGGGATTTTTGACAGCGGTGGAGCGAGAAGACGCGGCTGCTCAGCTGCTGTCGTTTCGCCGAGGAATGCCGGCCCAAACTGCTCCGTATTTTATGGAATATATCCGGCAGCAGTTAATGGCCAAGTACGGAGAGACGGCGGTGTACAAGGGCGGGCTCGATATTTTCACGACGCTTAACATACGCATGCAGGCGGCGGCGGAGCAGGCGCTTCGCAATGGACTTCGCCAACTCGATAAACGCCAAGGCTGGCGAGGGCCTGTCCGGATGGAAGATATCGAGAAGCTCTCTGTTCCGACAGCGTCGCCATCGGACACTCCGCTGAAAAAGGGTGAGACCACGGAAGGCGTCGTCACGAAGGTCGGTAAGGACCATGTGATGGTGCAGGCCGGCTCTACTCAAGGGAAACTGCTCTTTGATGACATGGCATGGGCCAAACGTCGTTTGCGTGGACGCGATCTTTCGAAGGATGTGGTGGTGGCTCCCACGGTGAAGGGACTGTTGAAGCCCGGTGAGGTCGTTGAGCTTGCCGTGAAGAGCGTTGAGCGTGAGACCGTCTATTTTGAACTGGACCAGACGCCGGTGGTCGAGGGCGCCTTGGTCGCGCTCGATCCTCGCACAGGCGCTATCCGAGCTATGGTCGGCGGGTATGATTTCAGCCGGAGCGAGTTTAATCGGACCGTTCTGGCCAGACGCCAGCCCGGGTCGGCGTTCAAGCCGATTATCTATGCGACCGCCTTCAATGCCGGATTGAGCCCTGCCACGGTCGTGATGGATACGCCCGTGGTGTACGAGCAAGAGGATCCTGACAAAACGTGGAAGCCTGAGAATTATGGCAAGAAGTTTCATGGGATGACGACGCTCCGTAGCGCCTTAACCCACTCCCATAACCTCGCGACGGTGAGGCTACTCGACAAAATCGGGGTCAAGAGCGTCGTAGACTTTTCTAAGACAGTGGGAATTACGAGTCCGTTAAACCACGATCTTTCCCTGGCTCTGGGCTCATCGAGCATGACACTCTTGGAATTGGCGTCGGCTTATGGGGTGTTTGCCAATCAGGGATTTCGGTTAGATCCGTATGCGGTTGGTGCCGTCCAGGACCAGGGTGGACAAATCCTTGGGCAGAATCTCTTTGTCCCACGTCAAGTGATCTCGACTGAAACGGCTTATCTCATCACCAATGTTTTGGAAGATGTCATTCAGCGAGGCACCGGCCAACAAGCCAAATCGCTCGCTCGGCCGATCGCCGGGAAAACCGGTACGACCAATGACTATACGGACGCGTGGTTTATCGGGTATACGCCCAACTTAGTCGTCGGCGTGTGGGTGGGGTTCGACGATATCCGATCGTTAGGAGAGACGGAATCGGGTGCCCATGCCGCGTTGCCGGTTTGGATTGAGTTCATGCGTGAGGCCTTGTTGCAGCTGCCGGAAGTCCCGTTCGAGATTCCTGAAAATATCGTCTTTGTGAATGTTGATGCGGCGACCGGGTTATTGGCCGCGGACCATGGCGAGCAGGGTACCGTCGAAATTTTCCTGAAAGGAACTGAGCCGACTCAATCGGCCCCTCCCAGGACGGATTCGACGCGCTTCTATCAGATCGACCAAGGAGTCGATGGCGTGGGGGAGCTTCCACCGGCCGTTCAGCCGTAATTCCAGGTCATCCGGGATTATGACTTGCTGTCCTGGTATTCCTCGTGCCAGGACATTTGGATCGCCTCGAGGATTTTCTCGTTCGATTTGTCCGGGTCATCCTTGAACTCCGGTAACTCCGTGACCCATTTATGCAGGTCCGTGAAACGTACGGCGAGGGGGTCCATGTCAGGATGCGCTTCGACCAATTGGATGGCGATGTCTTCGGTATCGCTCCACTTCAAATCCATAACCACTCCTCTTCGACCCTTCGTTACGTCAATTCCGAAAGTTTTTTATTTTCGAGCGCTTCCTTCAAGCAATGATCCATCAGGACTTCGGCGAGATGATGGGTCGCTTTTTCCACATCCGTAATGCAAGCTCGGATGGCTTTATGATCGCGCTGGACGCGAGCCGCCTCCAATGAAGCCAGCACGGCGTTGATGGACGTTGTTTCCTCAGGCGTGATCAGTCGGCCACCCTGCTGCAATGCCTTTTCAGTCGCCTTCAAAATCGCTTCGGCTTCTGTCCTGGCTTCAATCAGTTGCCGTGCCTGCAAATCTTCTGCGGCAAATTTGAACGACTCGCCGATCATGCGTTCAACTTCGTCATCGGACAACCCATACGAGGGCTTCACTTGGATAGACTGGACCTTTTCAGTGCGCACATCCTTGGCGGTGACGTTCAGAATGCCGTTCGCATCGATCAGAAACGTCACTTCAATACGTGGCACGCCGGCCGGCAGCGGCGGCATTTTTAATTGAAAACGCGCCAAGCTTCGGTTGTCTTGGGCCAGCTCGCGCTCGCCTTGGAGGATGTGGATATCTACCGAGGTTTGCCCATCGACGTAGGTCGTGAACATTTCTTTGGCGCTGGAGGGAATCGTCGTGTTGCGGCGGATGAGGCTACTCATGACCCCGCCCATTGTTTCGATGCCCAATGAAAGAGGGGTCACATCGAGCAAGAGCATGTCTTGGATGCCGCCGCTCAGAATATCCGCCTGCACCGCCGCGCCTAACGCCACGACTTCATCTGGATTGAGGTTACTATGCGGCGCTTTGCCGAATAGGTCCTGCACTTGCCGGCGGACGAGCGGCATGCGAGTCGATCCACCCACCAGCACCACCTCATCGATCTCCGAGGGTTGTAGGCCTGCGTCCTTTAAAGCGAATCGGCAGGGCCCTAACGTCCGTTCGACCAAATCCTTCGTCAACGTTTCAAGCTGATCGCGGGTCAGGTCGCTACGGAATTCCCCGTGGCCTTCAGGCAGTTCAATCCTCACACTCGTGTTCTGCTCATCACTAAGCCTAATTTTGGCCTGTTCTGCTTCGAGCCGCACGGCTTGCATCGTATCCGGAAAGGCGTGTACGTCCACGCCGTGGCGTGGACGAATCTCTTTTAAGAAATGGTCGGCAACCAGACGATCAAAGTCGTCTCCACCGAGATGGGTGTCGCCGTTCGTGGACAACACCTCGAAGATGCCGTTTTTTAATTTGAGGATGGAGATATCAAAGGTGCCGCCACCAAGATCGAAAACCGCGATCTGCCCCTGCGTGTGTTTTTGCAGGCCATAGGCCAAGGCGGCGGCGGTCGGCTCGTTGATGATCCGAAGGACCTCCAAGCCGGCGATCAGGCCAGCATCCTTCGTGGCTTGGCGCTGACTGTCATTGAAGTAGGCGGGGACGGTAATGACGACTTTGGATACGTCCTCACCCAAATGCGCTTCGGCCCGTAGTTTCAGCTCCTTCAGAATCATGGCGGATATCTGAGGTGGCGAGTATGACTTTTCGCCAAGCTGAATTCTGATCACCCCGCCCTGCTCGACCAATCGATAGGGGAAATACTTTAGCTCCTCGGCGACATCGGCCAGGCCTCTCCCCATGAAACGTTTGACTGAATATACGGTACGTTCTGATCCACGGGTGAGGTGATCCTTGGCGGGATCGCCGACGATTAATCCGTTATCGGTGAGAGCCACGACAGAAGGCACCATGGTCCGCCCATGCCGACCAGGAATGATGCGCGGAGTCTGGCCATCCATGTAGGCAATGAGGGAGTTCGTTGTGCCGAGATCGATTCCAAAAATTCGCGCCATTGATTGTGTCACCCTATCGTGGCGGTTAAATCATTGACGATATTTCGTAAGTACGTCCGATTCGAGAGGATCTCGCGCAGGTGTTTCAGGGTCCCGTCCTTTTCCGCTCGTACAGCTGGATTATGGTCATCCTGTGCTTGAAGACGGTCCCACTGGGTGAAGAGAGAGAGCAGATCGGACTCCATCGCTTGCTGTCGCTGTTCCAAATGCTCCCGCTCACCCATCAACTTTGTTCGAAATGCCGCCCGTTCGGACACATTCTCTTCAGTCGACAGCGACCGAAATCCGTCCAGGCCTTCCTGCAATTCGAGGATTTCTTCGAAGAGGTCGGCGGGCGGCGAGGTGCGAATATCTTTTGCTGATCCCGCTTCCAGTTGCACGAGGTATTCGGCTCGGCGGACAGGATCTTTCAGTGTGCGATAGGCCGTATTGAGCAGGGCAGAATTCCCCAGACTAATGGCTTGTTCGGCATCGGTCTTCCGCTGAAAGAAATCGGGATGAAATGCTCGACTGAGTTCATAGAATTTCGTTTCGAGCGCGTTCAGATCAACCGTCAACAGACGGGGAAGTCCAAAGCATGTGAAATAATCGGACTCTTTCGAGAGAGGCTGCACCTTAACGCACCGGTCGCAAAAATACTCGCCGGTCACCTCCGACTGGCAGTGCCAGCACATACTCCGAGCCATCGGCAGCTCGACGCGTGTGGCCGCCTGTCTTTTATGAGTGCCATCCATCGCGTTAGCCAAATCGCGGGCCCCGGCCGCCCATGCTGGCCTTGACCCACAATGTCCTCGTCATACGGGAATGTGAAGGGGAAGGATCAAGCGGAAAACGATTCTCCGCAGCCACACGTCTTCTGCGCGTTGGGATTGACGAACTTAAACGCCCCGCCCATGAGATCCTTCTGAAAATCAAGCTGCGTGCCCTGCAGATAAATCGCGCTCTTCGTGTCGACGATTACCTTGATCCCCTCGATTTCGTAGACGGTGTCATATTGCCCGATCTTCTCATCAAAGTTGATGGTATAACTTAATC
>JBDUAJ010000217.1:0-3499 GCA_040004695.1 Nitrospirales bacterium
GAATTGGTGGTCGGTCTCGTTGCCGCAATCGTGCTGGTCTATCTCCTGATCGTCGTCAACTTCCAATCCTGGCTCGATCCCTTCATCATCATTACGGCCTTGCCCGGCGCGTTGGCGGGCATCGCGTGGAGCTTGTTCCTGACTCATACGAATATCTCTGTACCGGCGCTGACCGGCGCCATTATGACGATGGGGACGGCGACCGCCAATTCGATCCTCGTCGTCTCCTACGCCCGCGAACAGCTCGCCGAGCTTGGCGATGCGCTGCGGGCCGCCGTCGAAGCCGGGACTGCTCGCCTCCGTCCGGTGCTCATGACCGCCTCGGCCATGATCATCGGCATGCTGCCGATGTCGATGGGCAATTCCCAGAACACGCCGCTGGGCCGCGCCGTCATGGGCGGCTTGCTGGTCGCCACCCTGTTCACCCTGTTTTTTGTGCCCTGCGTGTACGCCATCATCTACAACCGTCAAACCGTTCGCCAACAAGGGAGTGCCTGATATGAATGTGCTGCGCGGGAGAGGGATCATCATTTCGGTGATCATCCTCAGTGTGGTGTATATGGGCTACCGGACCTATGAGAGCAATCTCAACGCCGCTGTCCTGCGTAAGGAGACCCTCGACGGTGCCGTCCCGACCGTGGCCATCACCTATGCAAAGCCGGTGGACCCCAATGATACCATTATCCTTCCTGGCAATATTCAGGCCTGGTATGAGGCGCCGATCTTCGCGCAGGTCTCGGGCTATGTGAAGATGTGGTACAAGGACTACGGCGCGCCGGTCAAGAAAGGCGAAACCCTTGCCGAAATCAATGCGCCGGCTCTCGATGCCCAATATGCACAGGCCAAAGCCGATCTGGAATCGGAACGTGCCAGGAACGCGCTGGCCGAACTCACTGCGAGACGCTTCGTAGCGATGCGCGCAAATCATGCGGTCTCCGAGCAGTCGATCTCGGTGAAGGTGGCGGAGGCAAAAGCCGAAGCGGCGAAGGTCAATGCAGCGGAGCAGAACGTCAGGAACTTCGAGGCGCTGATCCGGTTCAAAACGATCATCGCGCCCTATGATGGCGTGGTGACCGTCCGCAACATCAACGTCGGAGATTACGTCAATAAGGACGGCACGATCAGTGCCTCCACCTCGATCAGCAGCCTCTTTACCGTGGCCGACGTCAGTATGGTGCGCCTCTTTGTCAGCGTGCCCGAGACTTTCGGGCCCTTCCTCCAACCGGGCCTGACGGCCGATGTGATGGTGCCGCAGTTTCCCAACCGTCATTTCACCGCCAAATTCCTGACCGTCGCCCGTGGATTCGATGTGAGCACGCGCACCGCGATCACCGAATTCACGATTGACAACGAGGACAAGGTCCTCTGGCCCGGCTCCTACGCCACGGTTCGTCTCACGGTTCCGATCGAGAAGAAGTTTCTCAAGATTCCGTCCACCGCGATGGTCTTCCAGGAGCACGGCACGCAAGTGGCCGTGGTGACGGAAGACGACCGCGTGGAGTTCAAGTCGATCGCCGTGAGCAAGATTCTCGACAACGCCGTTGAGGTGACAGAGGGGATTTCCACAAGCGACCGCATTATCAATAATCCCAGCGCTGCCTTGCTTGAAGGCGACAAGGTGCGCATCGTCACGCCGGCGCGCGGGTATGATCTTTCCCCCCCAGAAGTGCCTGCGTCAACGGAACCATCAAAGTGAGAGTTGGTGAGATGTGAGAGACGCCCCTTTCCGAACGATACCAGACATGTCGCGTATCTGGCTGGGCCGCGCATGGAGCAGCGGCTTGGTCCTGCTGGCGCTCACGGTGTCAGCGTGCGGTGACTGGTTGCCGCATGTCGATCTGGCACCCGACTATCAACCGGCCCAGTTCGTCGTCCCTGCCTCATGGCATGGGGCGAGTCCCTTTGTCGAGGCGAAGCCGTCGGATGGCGAAGTGCGTCCGGATTGGTGGACTCTGTTTAACGATCCCGTTCTGAACAAGCTTGAGGAGCAGGCCATGGCGGCCAATCCGGATCTCCAGGCCGCTGCGGAACGGTTCATCCAAGCTCGCGATGAAATGATGAAGGCCCGGTCGCGCCGAATCCCGCAGGTCGGACTGGGGCTCGGCGCCTCGAACAATAGGCAATCAGAAAACGCCCTGTTTCGCCCTCCTGACATTCCGACCCAAGAGTCGAGCGTTTCAATTGGAGGAATCGCGTCCTGGGAGCCCGACTTCTGGTCGGCGATTCGTAACGCGACGCGCGTGGAGATCTATCGGGCCGAGGAGCGCGCCGCCGACTATGGGCTCGCGCGTCTCAGTCTGCAGGCGGAAATTGCGGCGAACTATTTCACGCTGCGCGGCTATGACGCGCAGGCGGCAATTTATTCCCAATCGATTACCCTCTATAAACGGTCGCTTGCCATCGTGAAGGCTCAGTTCGCCGGCGCAATAGCGTCGGCGCTCGACGTCGCGCGCGTTGAATCGCTTCTCTTCAGCACAGAAACACAATTGGCTCAGATTCAAGGTCAACGCGAAGTGACGGAACACGCGATCGCCATTCTCGTCAACATGGTGCCGGCCAGTTTTACCATCAAACCGGTCGATGACCTTCGAGTCGCGAATTTCACGCTTCCGCAGACCATCCCATCCACCGTGCTCGAGCGTCGGCCCGACATCGCCGGGATGGAGCGCCAGATGGCGCAGGCGAACCGCGCCATCGGCATCGCCCGCGCAGCGTTTTATCCGAATGTCGCGTTTCGGGCCGGCGGGGGGTATGAAGATGACGGTTTCAATCTCATCAAACTCGCCAATAGCTTCTGGTCCTACGGCTCCACCGTCTCTCTGCCCCTCTTCCAGGGCGGGTATCGCCGCGCCCAATTGCAGCAGGCCTGGGCGGCCTACCGCGCAACGGAAGATCGCTACCGGTCGACGGTGCTCAACGCCTTTCGCGAAGTCGAGAATAATTTGAGCCTCACAAACCGGCTGACGGTCGCTGTCGACCGGCAAGACGCCGCCGTCGGGGCCACGTTCAAGACGCAAAATCTCACGATGGAACTCTATCAGGGCGGGCTGGCTTCAAGCCTTGAGCTCATTTATGCCCAGGTCCAAACGCTCACGGCCCGCATCGATGCGGTGCGTATCAAGGCCGACCTTCTGAGATCTTCTGTGGCGCTCGTCCGTGCGCTCGGCGGAGGCTGGAACCGCCAGCAATTGCCCGGTGACGAGGACATCCAGCCTTTCGGCACGTTCCAATATGTCAATCTCGACAAACCACCATCGGTCGGAGGCATCGATGTCAACGCAGCCAATAACTCGGTGCATAATGATTTGACCACGCCTTCGGTTCCTTAACCATCGCTCTCAAAATTTGATTTTCCACCGACTTCTTGGACACCTGTGGAGCTTAGGCTCTGACTAACCAAGCTGTCTTTGAGAGATGAGCAAAATTGTGAGACTGTGTCTTGCCCATTACTTCGAGAAAGTTCCTGAGTGAGTTTGCCTCGCTAATGTTATAGTTACGA
>JBDUAJ010000070.1:0-11761 GCA_040004695.1 Nitrospirales bacterium
CCAGGGTGGCGGAGCGGCGCGAACGCCCGACGGTTGGGAGAAGCTGGAAGCGGCGCGGCTGCTCGGCGACAACATCAACATCGTTCACGGCCACGCGCTGAGCGACGCCCAGCTCAAGCGATTTTGCGATCTGGGAATGAGTTTTTCGGCCGCCGCCGAAAGCGAGATGTCGCAGGGCCATGGCCATCCGCTGACCGGCCGGCTGCGCAATTTCGGCCGTGCGCCATCGCTCGGCGTCGACCTGGAGAGCGTGATGAGCGGCGACATGCTGAGCCAGGCGCGGATCGCGCTCGGCATCCAGCGCAGCCTCGACAACGTCGCTTACCGCGAGGCGCACGGAGCCATTCCGTCGACGTCGACGATCACGACGCGAGAGGCGCTGTCCTGGATCACGATCGAGGGCGCCCGCATGTTGAAGCAGGAACACGAGGATGTCAAAAAGCATAACGAAACCCTCAAATCTACCGTCGCCCGCTATCAAAAAGAGCTCAAAGAGCGTGAACGCTCGATCTCGTTGCCGACTCCATCGGTACAGCCGAAGTCGCCGGACCTGGTGCTGCCGCCGTCTGCCAAGACCGATACGGCTCTCTCCTTGCCGAAGGCCCCGACTACTGCGGTGCCACAGCCTGCGGCCCCATCAGCCGGCGTGGCTCCTGTCAACATCAACACGGCTTCGCCCAGCGATCTGGTGTTGTTTCTGGGGCTGACCAAGGATATGGCTGAACGAGTGGTCGCGAACCGTCCTTATAAGATTAAAGGGGAGTTGGTGGCCAAAAATATCATGCCTAAGGCGACCTTTGATCTGCTCAAGGACAGAATGAGCGTCGCGCAATAAAGCACAGGCCAATCCGTCTGTACTGAGGCTACTCGCTTATGTGGCGGGTAGCCTCTTTTATTGTCGACGATGAAAGGCAGGCTAATGCTAGGCGGCGTCCGCATCCATGACGCGCCTTATTCGTCCCGTCGCCGCCTTGCTCGTCTTGTGCGAAAGCTCGTAGAATAACCTCCATGCGGAAAGCCATTTGGATACTGAGTGTGCTTGCGGTCGCAGTTGCCGTCGGTGGATACGTATTTTTTAGCGGGGAACGCAAGTCGCCGGTCCGCTACAGAAGCGCTCCCATCCAGCGCGGCTCGATAGTCTCTGCCGTTACCGCCACGGGATCGATCAACCCTATGACGACGGTGCAGGTCGGCAGTCAGGTGTCAGGCATGATCGAGAGCCTGCACGCGGATTTTAATTCCAGCGTCACAAAAGGGCAGGTCGTGGCCCGAATCGATCCCTTCCCATATCGCGCCAAGCGCGATCAGGCGTCGGCCAACCTCGCGAATGCGAAGGCCGTGCTGATTAAGGCGAAGGTGGATCTCTCTCAACGCAAACGAGAATTGGATCGGGTGCAATCTCTGCTGAAGCAAGATTTCGTGTCACAAGCCGAAGTCGATACGGCGCTCACGGCGCATGAAGGCGCCATTGCCACGCTCGCGGTCTCCGAAGCGGCTGTGAAACAGGCCGCAGCGGCCCTTGAGGCGGCTGAATTGGATGTGACCTATACCGTCATTCGCTCCCCCGTCGATGGGAACGTCATTTCGAGACAGGTGGAGGTGGGCCAGCGTCTCTCGGCCAGTTTTTCCATTCCGACGCTGTTTCTGATCGCCGAAGATTTGACCCAGATGCAAGTCGATGCGGCTGTGAGCGAGTCGGATATCGGCGGCATGTCGATCGGAAAGGAGGCCACCTTTACGGTGGATGCCTATCCGGGAGCCCAGTTCCAAGGCCGGGTGCGTCAGGTCCGGAACGCCCCGGTCAGCGTTCAGAATGTGGTGACGTATGACGTGGTGATCGGCGTAGAAAATAAAGATTTGCGACTGAAACCCGGGATGACGGCCAATGTGGCCATCATCGTGGCTCAGAAAGATGATGTGCTGAAAGCTCCGAATGCAGCGCTTCGGTTTACTCCAGCCAAGTCAGAACAGCCTGAAGGTTCCGGCGGACAGGCGGTGTCAACCTCCGAGGGACACTCCCGTGGTCACGACGGCTCGAGTGATGCCAGAACAGTGTGGAAACTGGGGGCATCGGGAGATCCCGAGCCCATCCCCGTCCACGTCGGCATCTCCGATGGAAATATGACCGAAATTATCACGGACGGCCTCACAGAGTCGGATGAAGTGATCATCGGCATGGAGTCGTCCCGTAGCGGCCGCAAACCGGAGTCCTTACCGCCAGGATTCGGTTCCGGGCAGCAGCGGCGTCCTCGCGAACGAGGTTTCTGAAAAAGATATGCTTGCCACCTTTTTTCAACTTCGGACCTCAGGCCGCTCAAAAAGGCCAGATGTTGCACCCGCCCTCCCCAAGCGTGCCAGGACGCGCCCCTTCCCGGGCGAGGCCGCAGGGAATTTGGGCGCTGAGGCGTACTGTTTGTGTACGTTGAAACGTCCAAGTGACCGAGAACGAAGTTGGATGCCTTTTTCAGCGGCCTGCTAATGGGTTCCCTCATCGTTTGCCGTGATCTCTGGAAGCTGTACCGGTTGGGAGATGTTGAGGTTCAGGCGCTTCGTGGCCTGAGTCTGGCCATCGACCAAGGTGATTTCGTAGCGCTCATGGGCACATCGGGATCGGGTAAGTCGACGCTCATGAATGTGCTCGGCTGTCTGGACACGCCAACCACTGGACACTATTGGCTGGATGGTCGGGATGTCGCCTCTGCGACTCAGGACGAACTGGCGGACATTCGCAATCGGCAAATCGGCTTCGTCTTTCAAAGCTTCAATCTAATTCCTCGCACCAGCGCCTTGGAAAATGTGCAACTCCCTTTGTTCTATAGGGGGCTCCCACTTCGTGACCAACGCGCTCGTGCCACCGATGCGCTGAATCGCGTGGGACTGGCAGGACGAGAACAGCACTTTCCCTCTCAACTCTCCGGTGGCCAGCAGCAACGGGTGGCCATAGCGCGCGCACTGGTCACGACTCCCGCTATCCTTTTGGCTGATGAGCCGACCGGCAATCTCGACACCGAATCCAGTCAAGAAATTATGGCGATTCTGGCCGATCTCAATCGACGGGATGGTCTGACCATTCTTGTCGTGACGCACGATTCGGATGTCGCCGCGTATACGTGTCGGGAGCTCTTGATGAAAGACGGGCAACTGGTCGGCGACCGGCATCGGATGCCGGCCGGCGCCAAGACGCAATAGCCATGCTGGCCTTCATCGGCATGACGATGGTGACGGCGTTTCGGGTGCTCGGGCGCAATCGCCTGCGTGCGGGCCTCACCATGCTGGGTATCATCATTGGCGTCGGCGCCGTAATTGCCATGGTGAGCATCGGACAGGGCGCAAAAGAAACCGTCCGGGCGCAAGTCGCGACCATGGGGACCAATCTCATCATTGTTTGGCCCGGCTCGACCACGGTTGGTGGTGTTCGCAGTGCGCAAGGAGGTGCCGTGACGTTGACGGTGGCCGATGCGCAAGAACTCAAGAAAAAGGTCCCGCTCCTTGTCGACACGGGCTGGGCCAAGCGCGATGTGATGCAGATCATTAACGGAAACAAGAACTGGAACGGCCCGGTGAATGGCATTTCGCCAAGCTATCTCACGATTCGGGATTGGTCGTTCACCGGCGGCGGTCCGATCAGCCAGGCCGATTTGGATTCAGCGGCGCGGGTAGCCGTCATCGGCCAGACCATTGTGGAACATCTGTACGAGGCTGGAGAAGAGCCGGTGGGCTCGACGATTCGTATTAAGAACGTTCCGTTCCGAGTCGTGGGAGTACTCTCACCAAAGGGACAGTCGGCGCAAGGATCGGATCAAGACGACGTCATCTTTATTCCATTCACCACGGCCGAACGGAAGCTGTTGGGGACGCCGTTTCTTGGCATCGTGGGCGCGATTTTTGGTTCCACCAGCCGGCTCGATGATCTGTCGGAAGCGGTGGACGGGATTCGGGACGTGTTGCGAGCCCGTCATCGTCTTCAGACCGATCAGGAGGACGATTTTACGATCCGAACGCAGGTAGACATCGGTAAGGTGCAGGAGGGCGCCAGTGAAACGTTAACGGTCATGATGTTCGCCATTGCCTCCATTTCGCTCCTGGTCGGGGGCATCGGCATTATGAACATTCTATTGGTGTCCGTCACTGAACGGACGAGGGAAATTGGCGTCCGCATGGCGGTCGGCGCGAAGCGGCGCCATATTCTCATGCAGTTTCTCATCGAGGCGATGACGTTGGGGCTTTTGGGTGGACTGTTAGGCATTGTCTTCGGGGTCGCGGCAGCTTGCATCATGACCGTAGTGGCAGGTTGGCCGACTATCATTGCGCCCGGTTCGATCGTCGTCGCTTCCGTGTTTTCTCTGCTGGTAGGCCTGTTTTTCGGTCTGTACCCTGCGAACAAAGCGGCGCGGCTCAATCCAATTGATGCCCTGAGGTATGAATAATCTTCAGTGCTCATCCCCGCTGTGACGATCCTCATCCTTTCGTAGCGTAGTTCTCAGCTCTGAAATAT
Organism: Nitrospirales bacterium; assembly: GCA_040004695.1. Taxonomy (GTDB): domain Bacteria; phylum Nitrospirota; class Nitrospiria; order Nitrospirales; family Nitrospiraceae; genus JAICXS01. The sequence continues at coordinate 4,496 of JBDUAJ010000070.1, forward strand.
CTGTCAGGCCTTACAGGCGCGTGTGAAAACCTTTCGCACACGGGTTTCAAATGGATCTATGATCAATGAGGCAGTGGCAGTCAGTTGGAACGTGGAGAGGCGAGTACGCTGAGAGTGAGTTCCATTGAGGGTGATTCGGGAGCCACATCTTTGTAGAGATGCAGTTCAAGCACGCGATTATCGTTAAGCCCTAATGCTTCGCACAGAGCATCCTGAGTGATCTTTAGGCCCCCATCAATATCTCGGCGAAGGAGTGAGGAGAAACGGCACCGAATTGACAGCGCGACATAGTCTGAGCGTAGTCTGAGTAAAAATGACTGCTTATTGATGGAATGAGCCAGGGCAACAAGAATCTGTTGACCTATTTCCACTTTATATCGCCGTCCAGCAGCGGACAGGATACGTCGGCCGTTCACCGTTGCATATTGATGATTGATGCTTGGCGGGATTGGTAAGGTGATGGTCAGGCGGTCCGGTTCAATGGCCGCAGGAGGAAGCACCGGCGGGATCACCGTCATCTGCAATAGGCGCCCACGAGACTTACGCGTCCCATGTGGCACAGGGAGCGATGTCGTTGCGCTCGCCGGACCCGACCGTGAAAGAGAGTGAGAAGGCCGATAGCTGGTGAGTCGAATGGGAAGCGGTGTATTGTGGGACGGCGGTTTGCGCGACAGCGGCGGCCTCGTCTACAAAAGATTCAGAATCTTATTCAGGTTCTGCTCGTACTTATCTTCCGTACGGCTAATGTAGCGCCGCCATTCGGCTGGATTCCACACTTCGAGGCGATTGTAGAGACCGACAATAATGATCTCAAGATCCTCATCCATCGGTACGTGTTTGCGGAGACGGCCGGGGATCAAAATACGCCCGGTCTTATCGACGTCCGAAGTGCCCACCTCAGACACCACAAAGTGCATGAACAACCGACTCTGGTCTTCATCAAGTTTGGTCTTCGTGCGCTCCAAAACCTTTTCCCATTCGACCGAGGAGTAGACCCACAGCGACTGGTCGGTCCCTTTGAGGAAGACCACGCTGTTCCCTTCAAGTTCCAACCGCTCTCGAATGGGAGAGGGAACAATGAAGCGGCCCTTTTCGTCCACCTTGCAGAGGTATTCACCTGCAAACATGGAATCGTCTCCTGGTCAATCGGGCTCGATTATGCTTAAGGAAAAGGTTCACGAGGGATCATCGTATCAAAGGCGGAGAAAATGTCAAGACTTTCAATTGTGAATGGCATCATCCCAGGTCTGGTGTGTCGGATTCGGTCATATCACTTCCGGCTTCCTCGATCGCTTCATCAAAGTCGTCCCCCATATCTTCTCCCATCTCTTGGCCCATCTTTTTCATAAATCGAGCCATGCTCTGCGGGTCGTTCTCATCCACATCGTCGAATTTGCTGGGATCGGCTAAGGACTCAAGCCGCGCTTCTTCGGACTTGGGGGAGGCAAAGCGAGACATCAGCCGGTCCAGTTTCGTACCCCCACAAAACGTGCACGCCGCGGTGGAGGCTTGGTTCACGCTCAGGATCAGCAGGCTGATCCGTTTTTTACAGTCCGCGCAGCGATATTCATAAATCGGCATGGTATTCCTCAAAGTTAGAGAAAGCCGTCAGCATTCAGCTCTCAGCGATCAGCCTGGAAGAATTTCTAAAGCCCCGTTGCTAAAAGCTGACGCCTGACAGTTAGACGGTTCTTGCCAGCGTGCACACATATACCTCTGATGCTCCGGCCTTGCGAAGCGCCTTGGCGCACTCATTGACTGTTGTACCGGTTGTAAACACATCGTCGATGACCAGGACGCGTTTTCCAGAAATGTCTTGGGGACGGCGCACGGCGAAAGCTCGTCGCAGGTTTTTCAATCGCACCGCACGGCTGAGTTCCGTCTGAGGGGCAGTCTCGCGAGTGCGAACCAAGTTATCGTACGAGAGTGGAATGTTTCTCGCCCGGCTCAATCGATCGGCCAACAGTAGGGATTGGTTATATTCACGGTTCCTCAATCGCGTTGGATGGAGTGGAACCGGGATGATCACATCGGTGTGAACGGTCTCAATGGGGACACGGTCCATCAATGCCCCGAGTGCATCGGCTAACCCGAATTTCTTGTTGTATTTGAAGAGATGGACTGCCTCTCGAAGCGGCGACGCATAGAGATACAGAGACCGCGCGCGCGTGTATGCGGGAGGGTTGCTTCGACACGCGCCGCACAAATGATCCGGGCTGTACTGAAGCGCGTATGAAGACGCGAAGGGACGTCCACAGCAGGGGCAGAACGGACCATGTAAAGGCTGAATACCTTCCCAGCAGGAACGGCAAAAGAACGGCACAGGGTCATCGCCGAGTGCAATGTCGCAGTTTGCGCACTGTACGGGTAGAAGCGCATGGAGAAATCTCCTTGCGGCAGATACCAGGGTCATCCGGAACCTCGTTCACCGTGATTTGTAAGGAACCATCCGAACGAGTGTCAAGAGGAAGGATGTCAACGAAACGCGGAAACTGATCAAGTGGCGGGGATGGCGCTCATTCCCGCTATCAAAACAGTCGGCACGTCTGAGTCGACCTTCCATGCCATTCCCTTAGACCGATTTTTGACTCCACCAAATGCGGCGACTCATTCCCGGGTCGTGTTGGCACTCTTCGCCCGCCAAACGCCCCTAATCTTGATTATCTAAAAACTCCGTGAGCAACCGAAGGACCGTGTCAGGTTGGTCCGCCATGACAAAGTGGCGAGCCTCGGGAATGCGATGCAGCCGGGCCTGAGGCAGATCCCAGGCCAACCGCTCGCCATATCGAACGAGCTGGAAGGCATCATCCTCTCCCCACAGGATCAGGGTTGGCACGGACACTTTGGGTAGCAGCGGCGTCAATTCAGTCGTCAAATTAGTATTGAGAGCGGCCGCGTTGCGGATCAGCGAGCATTTGCCGACTTCAGTGGCATATGGCGCTAACCAGCTATCGAGCAGGTCCTTAGGGGGAGAGGTGGCGAACCCAAGTTTCAAGGCTTGTTTCAGCATCGTCAATGCCGTCGAGGCCGAGATCCTCCTCCGGACTTCCGGATGCCCAAACTGCAGCATCGCTTCAATCGGCCACGAATCATAGCAGACGGCATTGAGGATACAGAGTTGACGAACGCGCTTTGGATGGAGCGCCGCCAATCGAAGAGCGACCCCACCGCCGATGTCATGGCCGACTATTGTAGCCTCATCCACACCAACGCTATCCAGCCATCTCGGCCTGCCGGGCGATCGATCGGTCGAAACGATCGCGCTTGTCGGAGAAGCCAAATCCGAGCAGGTCTGGAATCAGCACGCGATGCCGCTCTGCCACATGTGGCCAGAGGCCCTGCCACAGATATCCCCACGTCGGAATGCCATGCAGGAGGACGACGGGGTGGCCATGGCCCTGGTCCACATAGCTGATAAAGTGGTCCCCTAGTTCGCTGATGTCCTGAAGCCTCTGGTAGTCCCGCCAGGTCATGGTGACGCTCCTTCACCGAATCCGATTTATCGCGGCCTGGCCGGAAACGGGGAGGCCGCTAGTCGATCTGGGGATTGCCAATCAAGTCCCAGTCGCGCGATGTTAAGGATCAAAGGCGGCAAGATTCGCTCGAACGTGTCGGTTTTGTTGGCGACCTCATCCGCATCCTGAACGAGACTTTCGAACTTCTCTCGAGACAGTGGAATTGAATAGGGCAAAGAGGCGGCCAATCTGCGAGCCTGGTCTTGGAGGTGGGCAGCAGCACGCTGGTACTCGTCTCCGCCGATTGTCTGTTTGAGCCGGGCCCACGCCTTAGTGACATAGGTTGGCCACAGTGCCAGCGTCCGGTAATCGCTATTGATGGAAGACAGCGAGAGCGTGTGCTTGATATCGTCAAAAAGTTCTTGCAACGTTGGATCATCAGGGTCCTCGGCCACCATCTCCATCGCGTACATGTGTGCCGGCTCACCACGCTCGATCAACTCGGAGGTCGGCGGAGTCTGAGTGGAATTCTGCTCCGTCGTGTTCTTGGAGAGTGCTCCATTGAGGGCGGTGACCAGCAGGAGAAGTTTCGGATTAATGTAATGGTAGAGCTGTAACGCTTGCTGGATCTGATAGTCCTGGCTCTTTCCGACCCGCACGGCCGATCGGGCGTCGGCTGCTCCGAGCCGGGTAGCTGCCTGCACGGCAGCGACACGCAGGTCATCAGCCGCCGCCTCGAACGTGCGCATTTCGACCAAAGGCCTGACGGCATTCCAGATCGTGGGCAATGCCCTGTCGTAGCTGGCCCAGACCCGAAAAATGAGATTAATCCCGCTGACACGAAGCGTTTGCCGGATCTCGTGGTACACGTCATCGATGGGGCCATCAGCTTCGTATTCATCGACGATTGTCGTCTTTCCAAATCCCAGCATCAGGCCTCCTCGCGCAGCGGTCTGTCCAACCCGAACAACCGCCGTCCAACCCATTGCCTCACCTTGCCAGCCATCAAGCGAGCGTGATCCAGTGGACGGGCTTTCGCTACCTCCATCACAGCCCGAATATATTCGACGTGCGCAAAGAGGAGTGGGCTATTCCCCAGAATCTGCCGCACCTCGGGTCCAGTTCCTCTGCAAACAGTCCCAACGATCCTGCACACGTTTCCGCCCGATTCAGGATGGTCTCGGCCTGATCGGGACGTCGCGCCATCGCATATGTTGTGGCGAGCCAGAACGTGCAGGGCAAGAAGGCGCCTTCATGTTCCCCGAGTGTCTCATGTGTCGGTGCAGCCCCCTCCTCGTGAACGCGATAGACGAAGCCATCGACCATGAGTGAGTCCTCAATCCGCTGAACGGTCGATACCACCCTAGGATGATCAGCAGGGAGGAAGCCCATCACCGGAATGAGCAACGCAGAGGCATCGAGCGCATCGCTCTCATAGCTCTGCCGAAAGGCGCCGAGCCGATCACTCCAACCCTCTCTCATGACTTGCGTATGAATCGCTTCCATCGTGGTCCGCCAGTGATCGAGATTCACACGATGGCCCAATTGTTCGGCAATCGTGATCCCCCGGTCGAAGATCGCCCAGCTCATCACCCGGCTGCTCACATAGTGTCACTCGGCCGGCATCTCCCAAATACCCCTGTCCGGCAGTGTCCAGTGCTTGGCCGTATAGTCGGCAATGCGGCCTGCAGCTCCTGCCGTAGCTGCGAAGGTTTGGTGTATTTCAGCATTGTTGTACCTTCCTTAGCGATCCCTTTATGGTAGGAGCGCAATCCGGCCTCGATGCGCCTCTGGATCTGTCAAATCCAGGGACGCTGCACCTCACACTCCGGCCAGCCATGGACCGATCACCGACCGTTGCAAGCAGCCAGTGCACCGGTCACTGTGATCCAGATGAGGAGGACTCCAGTCATTCCGGCGACGAGCAAGACGAAAAGCACGCGCACGACGTTTCTCCGTTTGGGAGAGCCGACCTTTAGATCCCAATTGGATCATGACCCTCAAGCCGCTCTCTCCGACCTCAGCGCCTTGGCACGGCTCTCAGCCTCCGAAGGCAGGAAGGCCGGATAGATTCCGAGCGTGCCCCCGAAAATCATGTGGAGCATGGCAAATTGCAGATACGGCATCTGGGCCATGACCGGATTGACGATCGGCAATACGAGGAACTGCATGACGACCCAGATCGTCAGGCCATAGGCAATCCCCCAGCCTATTGCCGGGCCATACGACCATCGTCCGCCCCATAACGCAAAGATAGCCCCGAAGACTATGGCCGTCATGAAATGAATCATCATCCCGACCATAACCGGCATCATCTGAAATCCGGCGTCTTGGACCGCTGATTGCCCCAGCAGGGTGACGGAAATCTTCTTCACCGGCATCCAGAAGCCCGCGCCCATCATCATCGACATCGTCATCGAGACCATCGCCATGGCGATGCCTGCGATAATTCCGGCCATGAGTCCGGCATAGACTGCCTCCCCGGCATTGATCTGGTTCCTTGCAAAGTACTCATGCATCGCTCCACCTCCTCTACGAGCTCCTACTGAGGTCCTAAACTATGAAGATGTCTGCCGCTTTCTGAAATCCTGTCGCTCTTGGCCGCCTCGTCCCTGGGCGGTGATCGTGGCTTATCGACCCATCTGTGAATCCATTCAATCCATCACATGGCCCTACCAATACTCAGAAACGGGGCCTCTTCCTTGATGCAGGTCACAGTACTTGCCGGGTCGTCCAGCCTACCCTTCTCGTCCGCTCTAGAAGCGGCGTTTCATGGAATGCACGCCGCTGTCCTCCTGGGAACCCCTGAACGTGTAGACGACCATACGCCTTCAAACGTCCTGGTTTGCTGGAAGTCGCCCTCTTACTACCGGCGTGCATACACTTCTTCGTCTGGATCTCCTTGATCGCTTCGCGCCACGTCAAACAGAAATCCCTGCTTATATTCGGGATGCGTCATCTCGCGCATAGCTTTGGCATAGAAGACTCTTGCCTCCGCCACGGTCTTCTTCCTGGTCACGATGTCGTTCACGAGGTTCAGAGCGAGAAAATTGGCCTCTTCCATGTCGCAACGCGCAGCCATTTCACCGACGGCGGCGGCTCCTCAGCATGCGTCTCAATCATTGACAACGAGAGAAATGACCACACAGGAGGGCACGGCTATGCGGACCACATGGATGAAAAATTTTGTCACATCCGATCATCGCCTCGTAGGGATTGTTGTGGCTTTCCTCTTGATGATGGCGCCTCCGGCCATCGCCGGTCCGATTACGGTCACGATCCAGAACTTGGCGCCCATGAACGGCAATGTTTTGACGCCGGTCTTTGTCGGCTTTCACAACGGCACCTTTGATATTTACAATCCCGGATCTCCGGCCTCGCCGGGTCTCCAAAGCCTAGCGGAGGACGGGTTGAATGTGATGATTGCGGGTGAATTTATGAGCAGCGGCGCCGGCTCGGTTCAAGGCTCAATCTTTGGAGCCGCAGGCCCCATCGCGCCCGGCGAAATCGCCGCGAGGACCTTTACTCTCGACGGCAGCCTGCCCATCAGCCGATTTTTCAGCTATGCGACGATGGTGATCCCCAGCAATGATGCCTTTATCGCCAACGGCAACCCGACGGCATTTCGGATTTTCGATAATCTGGGGAATTTCCAGGGCGCCGACTTTACGGTCTTAGGTAGTCAGGTTCTCGATGCGGGCACCGAAGTGAATACTGAAATACCCGCGCAAACCGCCTTCTTCGGTCAGGTGGCTCCCAATACCGGAATTGATCAAAACGGCGTGGTCGGCATCCACCCTGGATTTCTGCC
>JBDUAJ010000071.1:0-11755 GCA_040004695.1 Nitrospirales bacterium
GCCGGTATCGAGGCCGGCGACCTCGACGCCATTGCGGTGCCCTGGAAATATTGGGTGCTGGGCCGTCGATCCTTACTCGCGCTCAGTGCCATGCTACGATCGCCGCAACTCTTAAGAGTGAAGGGCAAGCGCAGCCTTGAACGCATGACGCAGGAGTGGACCGAATTAGCCTGCCTGTCCGGTAAACTCTCACAGGCGCTGGGCCCACTACGTGTCAAGCCGACCTATCTCGATCACCATCTTTGCCATGCCGCGAGTACCTATCTCGTCTCGCCGTTCGATCGAGCCGCTATCCTCATTGTCGATGGGGCTTCAGAATCGCACACTGCGTTACTCGCGCTGGGCGAGGGCTCGCAGATCCGCGTGCTGAAGCGAATCCCGCTCCCACATTCGTTGGGGCAGTTCTATGCGGCCATGACCGCGTTCTTGGGATTCCGCCCGGATTACGATGAATACATCGTCATGGGGCTGGCGGCCTATGGGAAGCCGGAATATGCCGAGCAGATGCGTACCCATATTCTTCAGTTGCGCCCCGAGGGTGCCTTCCAGTTGAATACACGGCTCTTGGATTTCCACCTCGCGAGAGTCGGCATTTTTCCTCCTGCCCTGGAACAACTCATCGGTCCGCACCGACGGCATGATGAAGAGATTACTCAGCGCCACCGCGATCTGGCCGCGAGTGCGCAGTTGATCCTGGAAGACACCGTCTTGCATATGGCTCGCCATTTGCGGCACCTGGCCGACACGGACAACCTGTGTCTTGCCGGGGGTGTGGCCAATAACTGTGTGGCCAATAGTCGCCTCAGCCGAGAGGCCGGCTTTCGCAACGTCTATGTCCAGCCGGCGGCAGGGGATGCTGGGACGGCATTGGGAGCAGCGCTGTGGCTGTCCAGCCGACGGGGAGCCCTCTCGCAGCGAGAGGTCATGCGCCATACGTACCTCGGTCCTCACTTTACCGAGGAAGCATGTCGAGAGGCCTTGACTCGTGCCGGTTTATCGGGCGAGCTGTTCTCAGACGAGGCACTCTGTGACCGTGTGGCAACGGAGCTGGCTAATGGGCGATTGGTCTTCTGGTTCCAAGGCCGAATGGAATGGGGCCCGCGTGCCCTGGGCCATCGCAGTCTCTTGGCCGACCCAAGACGCGAAGACATGCGCGAACTGATCAATGCCAAGGTCAAGCTGCGAGAGCCGTTTCGGCCGTTCGCTCCCGCAGTCCTCGAGGAGCGAGCCAGCGACTACTTTGACTGGTCCGGCCCATCCCCGTTCATGCTCTTTACGGTCCCAGTGTTGCCACAGGCCAAAGGCGTCATTCCAGCGGTGACGCATATTGATGGCACCGCTCGAATCCAAACGGTGGACCGAGAATCCAATCCGAAATTCAGAATGTTGTTGGAAGCCTTTGAGCGAAAGACCGGCGTCCCGATTCTGTTGAACACGTCGTTCAATGTGAATGAACCGATGGTGTGTACGCCGGACGAGGCCATCCGCTGCTTTCTTCGTACGGAAGTGGACTGGTTGGTGCTGGGAAATCTACTCGTAGGAGGATCGGGTTAATCGTTTAGGCAGGCGTTGGACCCGCTATAGGACGGACTTTCCGCCATTGAGGAGGATTCATTATGCCCGGTATGTATGTCCACTGTCGCCATCTATGGGCATTGCCTGCGACGCACGGGATCGCGCGATTAGCGAAGCGGTCGCGAATCCTGAAATGTATCTCGGCGAGCCCCTGAATCGCTATCGTCCCCGCTTCATGCGTTCGCCAACACACATGCGGAAGTAGAGCGGTCACGTGGCAGTGTAACTTTGAAGTATCTTATTGCCGCGCAAACTTTGTCAGGTACGATGTTCGACAAAGGAGCAAATCCATTCCAGGACTTTGTATTACTCCTAAGCCTCCGGAATGACCTAATGCATTTGAAGCCCCGGGATGAGTTCACTCAAGCCCAAGACGGCACGCCAACAGTGAAGTGGCCAAGGTATGTCGCATCGCTGCAACAGCGTGGCTTGGCGCGTGTGCCCGACGTGAAGGTTATCATGTCATGGTTCAATACTCTCCAGACACCGGCGATGGCCCTGTGGGCATGCGAGACAGCAAAGGAGATTATTCTCGGTGTCTTGAAGTTTATTCCGGATGATCCGATTCCTGGGAAGGATCCTTCCGCAATGTTTAAAAAGATGTTTCGATGATCACGAGGCTGTCTGACCATTAGGAGCGACAAGCGGTCCAATTCAAACCGGGAGGGGATTGCCAGCATCTTGGCACTCTTTCGATATTCCAGCCAACCCGGATACTGAATGCGTGCCAACAGATCATCGTTGTTGAGACTCATCCAATGTTTGAGCTGAAGACGATCGCTCTATTCGTCGCCACCGCGGTTGCTGAGATCGTCGGATGCTACTTTCCATATCTGTGGCTGAAGAAAGAAGCCTCAGTCTGGCTGCTGGTCCCCGCTGCGGCGAGCCTTGCGGTATTTGTCTGGCTGCTGACTCTGCATCCCGCAGCCGCAGGCCGTGTCTATGCCGCATACGGTGGTGTGTATGTGTCAGTTGCAATCCTGTGGCTCTGGGCCGTTGACGCCGTGCGTCCTTCGCCATGGGACTGGCTGGGCGTCGTGGTCTGTCTTGTGGGCATGGCCATCATCATGTTTTCTCCACGTCCTGCCTAACCCCAAAAGTGAGATGAGACATTTGTTTCTTGATGCGTAGTAGCTGGCCACTACAGAATTCAGAATGCCCGCTTTTATGCCTTTGTATTGCCTACGACCTATCGATCTTGACAGCATGACCGATGACTGCCATGCTGTTGTTGAAACCTTCAACAATGGAGCAAGACCATGGCTACGGTGAACTTTAGCGTACCATCAGATGTCAAGGAGGCTTTCGACAAGGTGTTTGGCGGGCAAAACAAAAGCGCTGTGTTAACCGAGTTAATGCGGCAGGCTGTGGAGGAACGACGCCGACATCAACGGCGGGCCAAGGCCGTAGAGAAATTGTTAGGGCTACGCAAGCGAACGCGACGCGTCACTGAAATGGCCATTCGAGCTGCGAGGAGAGAAGGAAGACCGTGACGATGGTGGTGCTCGACGCCAGCGTCGTAGTGAAGTGGATCTTCGCGGATCGCGCTGACGAAACACATTCGCTCCAGGCCATACAGATCCTCCAGTTCATTAAAGAGAGCCGTGTGTCAGTGGTGCAACCACCCCACTGGCTGGCCGAAGTGGCGGCGGTCACCGTGCGACTGGAATCCCGCCGGGCTCGTCAAGCCGTCTCGCTCTTGCATGCACTTGAGTTTTCTGTGTCAGGTGGGATCGATGTCTACCAGAAAGCATGCGAACTCTCGGCGTCGCTGAATCAGCACCTGTTCGATACCTTGTATCATGCCGTCGCGCTGACTGAACCCGGCGCGATGCTTGTGACTGCCGATGAGCAATATTATAGGAAGGCCCACAAGGCCGGACGGATCGTGCGTCTGAAGGAGTACAGTCTGTCCGTCACCTGATTATGCGCTGCGTAGTGGCAGGTTGGATTTACAAGGAGGTGCAGGTGAAGATGCACAAACGGGACTAAGCTGATTTACGAAGGGCGATATCTCGTTGAGGTGAATGATCTATTGGCCAAGGTGAGTGGTCTCCCTCTGGGCTTCGCCGTATGTCTTTCGGCATGGCCATCATCATGTTTTCGCCACGTCCTGCCTAACCCCAAATCGAGCGGGACGCTTGCCGCCAGCTTTGCGCTCGCTGGGTGAGAGGAGCTATAACCCTGTGCTTAAGTTCTGGCCAAGGCATTGTCCCGCTGAAACACGTTCGTAGACCGAGAGGTGAAGCAGTGTCGCGAGCCAAACAGATCCTGCGCTTCATCTACGGCGCGTGTTGGATCGCCGCCGGGGCGAATCATTTTTTCAATACCCCGTTCTACGTGAGCATTATGCCGCCCTATCTGCCGTGGCCTCTGGGGCTCGTGTATCTCAGCGGCATCGCGGAAATCGGATTGGGTGTGCTTCTGCTGTTCCAGCGGTGGTCGGTGTTGGCGGGATGGGGACTGATCGCCTTGCTGATCGCGGTATTCCCGGCAAATATTCACATGGCTCTGCATGCGGAACTGTACACGTATGCGTCGCCCCTGGGCCTTTGGCTCCGCCTTCCGCTTCAGGGGGTGCTGATTGCTTGGGCCTATTGGTACACGCGGCAGGCTCGTTAATCGTTCACCTTTATTCGATGGAGAAAGAAAACTTCTTGTCGATTAGCGATTCACGAATAACGACCAACGACACATCGTTTCTCGCTCTCGATGCCCTTCTTTTTCTCTTTTTCATCAACCTTGGGCTGCAACCATTGGTCGAGCCTGATTTTGGATGGCACCTGAGGACCGGGATCGATCTGCTGCACCACGGATGGCGGTTGCCGCGTACCGATCCCTATTCGCATACCATGCCGGAATGGCCGTGGGTCGAACATGCTTGGCTGACAGATGGATTGATCGCCGCGATCCATACAGGCCTGGGGGCTGCCGGTGGGTTAGGCGTCATTCTGTTCTTTGCCGTGGTGATTGCGGCGGCATTTATTTTGGCGGCCGCTCCCGCGCAGGCGGGCCGCACCGCGCGGTTGGTGGCGGTGGCGCTCGCTGCATGGATCGCACTTCCGTTTCTCGGCGCACGCATTCAAATGGTGACGCTCCTGTGGCTTGCACTCCTTCTGTGGTTGTGGAACCGCTATCAAAGGCAAGAGATTCTGAATTTATGGGTGGTCGCGCCACTCTTTTTGCTGTGGGCCAATCTTCATGGTGGATTTACGGCCGGCCTCTTTACGTGTGGTCTCTTACTAACTGTGGCCGCCGTGACTAGGCTTGTCGCTGACACGCGGCCTACTTTTGCCAATCGCATTAACGAGCCGGTGCTCTCCTGGCCGCAGATCCGCCATTTGGCTTTGATTTTCGTGATTGCGGTGTCGTTGACGCTGATCAATCCGTATGGGTGGCGGCTCTATGCGGAGATCGCTCAGTCCTTGGGCGACCGGTTCATGATCGACACGCTACAGGAATGGCAGCCGGTCTCACCGCTGCACAGAGCCGGGCTCATCTATGTCGTTTATCTCGCCGGACTCGCATTGACCATGCTGTGCTTCTATCGACGCGTGGAGCCTACCCGGTGGGCAGTGCTCGGGGTATTGCTGGCGCTCTCATTGCGGCACTGGCGCAATGTGCCGTTCTTTCTTCTCGTCAGCATTCCGCTTGCCGCGGAAATGGTGCAGGCTGCCATGGGATGGCTTGCCGATCATGTTCCAACCTTTCGGCATCAGATGAGACAGTGGGTTTTCGTTGTGACGGTGGCGGTCGGAGCTGGGATTGTCTTGCTCGGCTCGGGACATATCGAGCGGGTTGCGCAAGCCGGACTGGCGCCGGCGAAGTTTTTTGAAACGACTGAGTATCCCATTGAAGCGGTGCAATGGATTCAGGCACACCGGTCCGAGCTCGGCACGCGACTCTATAACGATTATGGGTTCGGAGGGTTTTTGCTCTGGTGGTTGCCGGGGGAGAAAATCTTTATCGATGGCCGCATGCCGGCCTGGAGGATCGGCGATCGGTGGATCTTCTATGACTATGTTGCGTTGACAAACTGGGATCCTCCTGCATTAGGCGTATTGGATAAATATGCGGTCGACTGGGCCATGACGGCGAGCGGAGGCACACTTGATCGTGTGCTCAGTGGAGAGACTACGTGGCGTGTTCGATATACGGATCACAAAGTTCGGATTTATTCGAAGACGCTTGATCGGTAGGTCAGCAGGTATGGGATTCAGCGGTTTGGCGCAACTCATGAAGGACGTCAGCGGATTCACGTCGCCGATAAAACCCGCGCGCATTGTGCCGATGCACGGCGAGCAATTCCCGAAACATTCGAATCCCATCTCGGAAGACGCGAACCTTTGAGCCCGGCTGATCCGTCCAATTAATTGCCACCTCGGCGATCCGGTAGCCCCGGCGCCGCGCGACATACAGAAGTTCCAGATCCAACCCGTAGCCGTCGATCCGCGCCACCGAACAGAGATCCTCCGCCACTCGCTTCCGAAACAACTTGAAGCCGCATTGCGTGTCGGTGATGCCATTCAGGCCGAGGTGCTGAGCCACATGATTGAAGAGGTTTCCCAAGACAGTCCGATGCCACCTGGCTTGAACCCGATACCGTCGGTCACGCGACCCCAGGAAACGGGAGCCGATGGCGAGATCAGCGCCTTCTGCCAACGCGTGGTCGAGCCGCTCTAGCTCCTGAATGGGCGTGGCGCCATCGGCATCCGCCATGAGTCGGAGCGTGCCTCGGGCGGCGAGCATGCCCGCGCGTACCGCGGCGCCCTTTCCTCGATTGGCAGGCAGCCGAATCAAGCGAACCGTGGGCGCGTCAGAAGCGAACCGGGTAACTCTTTGAGCGGTTTCGTCGCGGCTGCCATCGTCAACGACGACAATTTCGTAGGGATCACCCCGCTGAGAAAGATAGCGCGTGATGCTGGTAAGATAGGGAAGAAGGCGGTCTTGCTCGTTATACGCGGGGAGGACGACTGAGAGTGTGATGGATTCTTCAGAACGTGCCATGATCAGCACTGGGCTTGGTTCATGGGTTGGAGACGAACGGTCTTCGCTGTTGGAGGCGGAGCCTAATCCCAATGGACCCGAATTGCAAGCGAGCGCACAATCTTGACAGAGCGCGCGGAACGGGTGAACGTGAAAAGACGGCATGAAGAACAGGGAGACGGCTCATGCACCGTATGTGGTTACTGACGGGATGTCTGCTAGTGTCTCTTCAGGTGGCCGCGTGTTCCTCGACGACACCGTCACGGCGACTGGTAGACTACCTCGGTCAGCAAAGCGTGAAGGGGATCGCGAGCGCGCCTTTGCCGCCAAGACCGATCCATGCGGGGCTCGTCGTGATCCCCGATACGTCGGCTCCAGACGCTGCACCGCTCTTGCCGGATGAAGCGTTGAATCGGCTGACTGAAACGCTCCAACGACAGGTGAGCGAGATGACCCCGATCATCATCGACCGGATCATTCCGGCCGAGGGAATCAGGGCTGTCGGCGATCCAGCCGAATTCAGGCAACTCGGAAAGCAACACGGCGTGGATTACCTCGTTGTGATCGTTGCATCCAGTACGGAGCAAGAATATCCCATGACGTTGTTTCTCGGGTGGGTCACGCATGCGCAGCCGGGGTGGCGCCGTGATAACTGGTCGCTGTTGGAAGTGGCCTTGGTCGAGGCACAAACGGGGCAGGCGTTACTCCAGGCTGAAGGTCGCGGCTTCGCGACTTTGGATCGACCATCGGTTCCCGGCATTAATCAGTGGTACCCGGTGATCTGGTTGCGACCACAGGACCCTGCCCGTCGTTATTGGCCACCAAGCTATGCCGGTGCGCCGAACACCCTTCGAGTCGTGGCCATGAATGAAGCCGCGAAGCGATTGGTGCTCAATCTTCAGGATGCCTGGATTCAGAAGCGTCAAATGGAATTGGATGCGGCGGGGTAGCCTGTATTGGCCTTGCCGTGCTGCAGTCAGGAAAAGGGCAGGGTTTTTGTCTTTGAATGGTAGCAAGAGGTTAGTGTAAAATTGCGGCATTTCACGGTTATAACCTAGACGTGGTTTCAGTCCGCGTCGCAAGTCGTTGAGGGACCAAGATATGCACATTATTGAAACGCTCCGTGTTCGTGCATCGGTTCATCGTGGTCGTCATCATATCGGCGCGGTCATGGCGGCCGCAGTCATGTTGTTTGCGCCCGTAGCAATGAGTGGATGGTTGACGCCGTCATTGGGCGAGGCTGCTGCCCCTCCTGCAGGGATGCAGACCTTTGCTGATATCGTAAAACAAGTGACCCCGGCCGTGGTCAATGTCGCCGTGGTCGGCGGTGGCGAAACGGGACGCCGCGAAGGGGGTCCGAGGCGGCCGCTTCCTCCCGGTCCATTTGGCGGGCCTGGAGGTCCTGGCGGCCCCGGTGGTCCTGGAGGAGCTCCAGGTGGTGGAGATGAGCCGCCGGGTATGGAACCACCCGGTCCTCCGCCATTTCCCGGTCCTCCTGGCCCTCATGGGCGACCGGAGCAGAGTGCCGGCTCCGGTGTGATTATCGATACACATGGTCATATTCTGACGAACAACCACGTCGTCGACAATGCGACGGAAATCACTGTGACCTTGCACGACAGTCGCGAGTTCAAAGCGAAGGTCGTCGGCACGGATCCCAAGACCGATTTGGCCATCATTAAGATCGAGGCTGACAATTTACCGGCACTCAAGTGGGCCGACTACGACAAATTGCAAGTCGGAGATTTCGTGCTCGCCATCGGCAGTCCATTCGGCCTTAATTCGAGTGTGACGTTCGGGATCATCAGCGCGCTGGGTCGCGGCAATGTCGGCATCGCCGATTATGAAGACTTTATCCAGACCGATGCGGCCATCAATCCGGGAAACTCGGGCGGGGCGCTCGTGAACATGACCGGTGACTTGATCGGCATCAACACGGCGATCTTTTCACGGACGGGTGGATCGGAAGGAATCGGCTTTGCGATTCCAAGTACGATTGCGATGGACGTGACCGATGCCTTGATGAAAACCGGTAAAGTGGTGCGTGGATGGCTCGGTATCGCCATTCAGGAGATTACGCCGGCGCTCGCCAAGTCGTTCAAACTACCGGAGCAGCGGAAGACCGGCGTGTTGATCAGTGACGTCAATGAAGAGGGTCCATCGGCCCAGGCCGGGCTCAAGCGCGGCGACGTGATCATTGGGTTTGATGACAGAGAAGTGAAGAACGTCAGCCAGTTGCGCAATATGGTGGCCCGTACCCTCGTGGGGCGTCAGGCCAAACTGAAAGTGTTGCGTGAAGGCAAAGAGCAGTTTCTGAACGTGAAGGTGGGTGAGCGCCCGACAGATGAAATGCTCGCGAAGAAGGAACCGACACCGCAAACGCCCAAGGAGACCGTGAAGCCGCCGGATAATGTGTTGGCGTCGTTGCGCGTCCAAACGCTGGATGCGGCGACCATGAGCCAACTCAATCTTCCGGGCAAGACGTCCGGGGTACTGATCAATCACGTTGAACCGGGCAGTCCTTCTGAGGCCGCCGGCTTGCAGCGTGGCGATGTGATTCAAGAGGTGAATCACGAAGTGATCAAGTCCTTGGACGATTATCAGAAAGTGTCCGCCAAAATCAAAAAGGACGAGATGGCTGTGTTGCTCTTGAGCCGGCAGGGGAATAATCTCTTCGTGGCCGTGAACCCCAAATAGCCGAATCAAGGCGGCATAGGCCGATAGGCAAAGCACTGATGGCGGATTTCAAGCAATTCGGGAAATGGCTGCAAGACTCCGTCTTTGCGCCACTCGAAGACAAGAAGATGCCGGTCATGGAGCACCTCGTGGAGCTTCAGGTCCGGCTCACGCGGACCGTGCTGATCGTGGGTGTCGTCTTCGTCGGCACCTTCTTTTTTGCCGACACGTTGGTGCAATGGCTTCGCGTGCCGCTGCAGAACATGTTCGTGCCGGGGAAGCTGGAATGGGAACCGACGGACCTGCCGACGATCCCCTTTGTCTTCCTGGCACCGGCCGAGGCCCTGTGGCAGAACGTGAAAGTGGCCGGCCTGTTTGCGCTCGTGATGGCGACCCCGTATGTGCTGTGGGAGTTCTGGCAGTTCGTGGTGCCCGGGCTGCACAGCCACGAGCGTCGGTTCGTGGGGCCGTTTGTCTTCATCAGCGCCATAGCCTTTTACGCGGGGGTCTCGTTCTCGTTCTTCTTTGTCCTTCCCTTTGCCTTGAACTTTCTCATTTCCTATGGTGTCAACGCCGGATTTATTCCACAGATTTCCATCGCGCAGTATGTGGGCTTTGCGCTGTGGTTTCTACTGGTGTTCGGCTTGATCTTCGAAGTGCCGCTGGCCATTACGTTGATGGCCAAGCTGGGATGGGTCAATGCGCCGATTCTTAAGCGTTACCGAAAGTGGGCGTTCCTCGGCGCCTTCCTGGTTGCGGCGATTCTCACGCCGACTCCGGATCCCTTTAATCAATGCTTGATGGCCCTGCCTATGTATGTATTTTATGAGGTCGGGATCATCAGTGCGGGAATATTCGGGAAGAAACCTTCGAGCGAATCCCAGTCTACCGGCGCGACAGCCGTGCGCCCCACCGGGTCGTCCATGCCCATCCCAAATCCTGCGATGGCGGGGACCGGCGACTATGTCTCAGTTCCGGATTCCAGCCGTCGCTCTTGATCCTAGATCGTCATGTTGCAGGTTGCTATCTTGGTTGTGAGTAGCAAGATCCTGGCGGGTGAGCCGGATAAGGGGCGTGAAGCGTTAGAGCATATGGTCGGCGATCTCCCGGGTAAGGTGGTGGCCTACGAGGTAGGTCCGGATGATCGGACCAAGATCCGCGAACATCTCGTGCGTCTGTGTGATGAACATCATCCGGATGTCATCCTGACGATCGGAGGAACGGGTGTCCGGCCGACAGACTGGGCGCCGGAGGCTACCCGAGACGTGGTCGACAAGGAAGTACCTGGGATCGGCGAGGCGATGCGACAGGCAAGCGTCAAGAAAGTCTTGACGGCGATGTTGTCACGAGGCACTGCCGGTATTCGGAAGGAAACCTTAATCATCAATCTTCCCGGCAGCGCCAAAGGCGCCAGAGAGAATCTCGCCGTAATCTTGCCGGTTCTGGATCATACCGTGGACAAAATAAAGGGCGTTAAACGTGAATTGTTGTGATTCGTTGTCGCAGTATTTTTCCGTTTAAAAAAATAATTCACGAGGACAGGAGAACAGATGGCCAAAGAGTTGAATGTGATTCAGCCGTCGGGATCTGGGAATGGCGACACGTGTACGTACATGTGGGCGTGCGCCATTTGTGATGAGAACGAAACGTGTCAAAAGGATAAGGAAGGGCATAGCCGCTGGCTCGTCGCGAAACGGATGGAGCGGATCGAGCACAAAGTGCTGATTATGAGCAACAAAGGCGGCGTCGGAAAAAGCACCATGACGACGAATCTCGCTGTCAGCCTGGCGCTGAAAGGTCATGAAGTCGGTATTTGCGATATGGATATCCATGGCCCGAACATTCCCAAGATGGTGGGCGCGGAAGGTCAAAAGCTCAAGATCAGCTCGACCGGCGGGATCATTCCCTTTCAGGCGTACAATCTCAAGATTGCCTCGATGTCCTTCTTGCTGCAGAATCCCGATGATCCCATCATCTGGCGCGATGCGTACAAGTATGAATTTATCAATCAGCTGTTGGGTGGCGTGGAATGGCAGGACTTGAACTTTCTGTTCATCGATTTGCCGCCTGGCACGGGCAATGAATCAGTCACGACGATCGATCTGCTCGGTGGCGTGACGGGGGCAGTGATTGTCACGACGCCGCAAGAGGTCGCTCTGCTCGATTCTCGAAAATCGGTGACGTTTTGCAAGGATAGCGAGGTCCCGATCATCGGCATTGTCGAGAACATGAGCGGGCTCGATTGTCCGCAATGCGGCCATCACATCGAAGTCTTCAGGAAGGGCGGAGGCGAAGCGTCCGCGTTGGACATGGGCGTGCCGTTCCTGGGCCGGATTCCACTCGATCCTGACGTCGTGACGCAATGCGACGCCGGTGAGCCGTTTGCGATGTTCTATTCCGATACGCCGACCGCCGACGCGTATCACACGATCGCCAACAAAGTCGACGCGTTCTGTAAGAAAAGCGGATCGTTGTTGAAAGTCGCTCCGCGGCATCAGCACTGAGCATCCTGTTGAGT
>JBDUAJ010000218.1:0-3477 GCA_040004695.1 Nitrospirales bacterium
CGATATTTACGATGCGCTGACGGCCTCGGACCGGCCGTACAAATCGGCCGTCCCACATCACGCCGCTCTTGGAATCCTGGAAGCCGAAGTGAAGCATGGGAAAGTGGAGAAGGATCTTTTTGATGTGTTTGTTGAGGCGAAAGTGTACCAGCGAGTGAGCGGGTAAGGTTGGTGGAGGATGACCTCAAGCTAGGGAATGTATTTGATCATGTATTCCGATAGTTCAGTCGCCATGTCCTTGAGGCCGGGCTTGAAGAACATATAGGTCTTTGATTTTTCGTGCCGGCCCTTCCAGATAATGGCCCCATGCTTCGTATCGATGAGACGCATGGATAAACCGACCCGTGCGGCATTTTCGCCTTCCGACCGACGGTATTCCCATGAATTGACCCGAACGACCAGGAGCGAATCCACCTTCAAGGCCTTGCCCAATTTGACGGCCGCTTCCTGCTCGGAAAGTCCTGTAGATTCCAGCGTCGACAGTAATTTGGCAAACGTTTCCCTGGCATCATTGGAATTGATCAGAAAGTCATTGACCTGTTCGGGATCCATCACCTCGCTATAGCGTTTGGCCTTTTTCAACGTCGCGGTGACCACTTCATGCGCGACCTCCCGGGAGCCTTCCAGGGCACCGATGATCGGTGGCAGCACGGCAATTGATCCCGGCCGAAACGCCGATGCCCCCGGACCTTCCCACGTCTCTTGCAAGCCGCCGCATCCGGTAAGGACCGCCGTCAGCAGCACGAGTCCAATTCCAACGTAGGAGCGCGCCTTGACGTAGTGCATTGCTCGGTGCCTCATTGGTGTCGCATTAGAACGTCATCGAAATGGATCCCGACCCCAACGCTTGCTGTTCTCGGAAGTCATATCCACCGCCGACGTCGATCCGAAGCGCGAAGAATCTGATGCCGAACCCGGCGGTCGGCGTAAACGTGGATTTGGCATCTTCCACATTCTTCAAGACGCCGATACGCAAGGCCAGAAAGTCTCCCAGAATGGTCTGTTCGGCTCCGGCGCTCAACATACGGCTCTTCAAGCCCGGTACGAGCGTTTTATTGGAGGTGATATCTCCATCAAAGGTTAACGTTAACGAAGAGTCGGGGTTCACAGCAATACCCCCTCGTGCTTGGGGTCCAAGCTTAAATTGGCTCCCGTCAGGCGCATCAAAGGTCGGCGCAGTGAGGTCCTTGCCGACAACGCCCACTCGTAACCACGACGTCGGTCGAAAGACAGCCCCGACATCGACACTCACGGTTGTCGAAAGTTTGGCCTTGCCGAAGCTGTCCTTGATATTGTCGCTGTCAGTGGCCCTGTTCACATCTAATAATCCCGTATACGCCGCGCCCTGGATGGCCTTCACCGTCGCACCAATCGCAAAGGTGCGGTCGGCAAACGCATACGCATAGGAGAAGGCGGCTTGCCGCGCCTCGAGCCCACGGACCGCGAATTGCCCATTGATTTGAAAAGGGCCTCCGCCGGTCACTGAAATAGGGGTCTTCACAAAGCCCCCGCTGGTGGCGACATCGGACACATTAAATCCAAACGCCGAGTTACCCCAATAACCCTTGAAGTATAAACCAGCCGATCCGATTCCGGACAGCGTCGCTCCAGGCTGATTGAGTTTGTCGGCTAGCGCTTGTGCTCGGCTGATATTCGCCGGGTTGGTCTTGTTGAGATCGTTAATCTCTTTGACCGTATCGATGACGCCAAGTCGATCAATACCGTGCGCAGTACCCTGTACGTGGATGTCTACGGTTTGAGCCATGGCCAGCCCGGCTGGATTCCAATAGGTGGCCAGGGAGTCTGTTGTCACGGCCACACCGGCCCCACCCATGCCGGCCGCGCGCGGGCCGACAATCGCAAATTCGACGGCGTGAACCGTGACCGGGACATACCACCCGAGAATCACGAGAACGACAAAAACAGCCTGGCGGATAAGCACAGTCTTCCTCATGGCGCGTCCATCGAAGGGATCTCTCATAACCATAACATACCAAACCTACGGGAAAACGCCGCTCTCGTCAAGAATGAGGAATGAGGATGGAGTCAAGGCAAGGTATTTAAGGCTGTACGATCTCGCCGTCTTCCATGTGAATGATACGGTCCGCTTGAGCGGAGAGTTTCTCATTATGAGTGACGATGACAAAGGTGATGCCACGTGCGCGATTCAACGTGCGCATCAAGTTGAACAGCGCGTCGCCGGTGTGGGTGTCGAGATTCCCGGTCGGCTCGTCAGCCAGGACCAGATTGGGTTGTTGAATCAGGGCGCGTGCCACGGCCACACGCTGCTGTTCGCCGCCTGAGAGTTCTCCGGGCTTATGGTTGAGGCGATGCTCGAGACCGACGTCCTTCAGCAACGACGTCGCTTCAGCATGGACGTCACCGGCTGAGCGGTTTTGAATGTAGGCCGGCAGACAGACATTCTCCAGTGCTGTGAATTCCGGTAAGAGATGATGAAACTGGAAGACGAACCCAATGCGACGGTTTCGAAACTCCGCTTGTTTCTGGTCTGAGAGGTGAAACAGGTCTTGCCCTTCAAAGAGCACCGTGCCGCCGGTCGGGCGGTCGAGCGTACCGAGGATATGCAGCAGCGTACTTTTTCCCGCCCCAGACGCACCCACGATTGCAAGGATTTCCCCGCGCGCAATCGTCAGATTGATGCCCTTCAAAACGGTCAGCTCAAGACCGGCCATCTTAAACGACTTGGTAAGATTAACCGCTTCGATCAAAGTCTCTCTCCCAATTACCATGAGAGGCTGATCAAAAGCGTCTCCAGCAAGGCCGCAGGCGAGAAGCAACCGGAGGCGTACCCTCTGGGGTACGTTGAGGATTGCTCGAAGCCGAGAACGACGCTGGAGGCGGTTTTCATCAGTCTCACTCGTAGCGTAGCGCGGCGGCCGGATCAAGCTTCGCCGCTTGATACGACGGATAGAGGGTTGCCGCAAAGCTGATCAATATCGCCGACACTGACACGAGCACAACATCGACGGCCTGAACGTGCACGGGGATGTGCGAGATATAGTACACCGTCTGATCGAAGGTCCAATAATTTTCAATGAGCCATAAGAAGGTATAACCGAGCGGGATGCCGATGACCGTGCCGGTCAGGCCGATGATCAGTCCGTTGAGCATGAAAATCCGCATGATGGCTTGACGCGTCGCTCCCATGGCTTTCAAGATGGCGATCTCACGTTGCTTCTCCGTCACGATCATCGTCAAGGTGCTGACAATATTGAAGGAGGCCACGAGGGTAATCAGAACGAGCAGCAGAAACATCATGGTCTTTTCCAACTTCAGTGCGGAAAACAGGTTACGGTTCAACTGCATCCAGTCCCTTGCCCAGTAGGGGAAGCCTATTGCGCGCTCGATGTCTCGGGCGATCTCGGCCGCTTGAAAAATTTCATCCACCTTCACTTCGATTCCAGTCACGGTGTGATTCATGTTGAAGAATTTCTGGGATTCTTCAAGTCCGATATA
>JBDUAJ010000001.1:0-35904 GCA_040004695.1 Nitrospirales bacterium
GTAAGGACACATTTCAGCGGTTGCCTGAAATCGGCACGAACCTTGTGAATATCGCTCCCTTTGACGGACCCGTCCTCCTGGGCCTCGAATCGGGCCTGGTGAATTTCTACCGTGAGGAAGGATTCAGCATGAATCGCGCCGATATCGCGCCGTCCCTTTCCACGCCCATGTTGGATCTCGGGCATGTCGCCGGGGTAAAGCCGCAAGTGCGCTTCCGCGAGGTCTACTACACGAGAAATGTGTCCGATACCGGCACCGCTCATCGTGAAACCTTCTGGGCGGCACTCGAAGGGTCGTCGAAGCTGAGCCGTCAGTTCCGCTATGAAGACGGCGGCAGCATCTTGCATACCATTGAACCGAAAATTATCTATGAATTCGTTCCCAGCACGCGGCAAGGGGATATCGTACAGGTCGATGCGGTGGATGATCTGCCCAAAAAAAATCTTGTGACTTATTCAATCAATAGCCGTCTGCTCGAACAGACGGCGCATGGCACTTCCAGCTGGTTGGATGTGCTCATTGCACAGAGCTATCATGTGGGTGGGACGCCCACTGCGACGCGGGATTTCTTCTTCACCGGCACCCCGCTTTTCGGGTCTCTGACGCAACCACTTCAGCCGCCTACAGTTCCTGTTCATACGAATAAGTTTTCCGATGTCTGGGCACGCACGGTCATCGGCAATCCGGTCGGAGCGATTCGGATGGTGGACCATGTGTTGACCCTGGATGCGTTTTATGATCCCTATCGAAATATGTTCAGTCAGTTTAATACAGACTTGCGCTTTCAGTATGAGCGAGAGTGGTACGTCGAAGTGGGGCAGCGGCACACGCGTGAAGGCGTACGTCCACGGCGCGGCGATATCTGGAATCCGATTTCCTTTAATGAAGTGTTTGCTCCTACCGCAGAGCTGAATTTCCTGACGCTGGCGGGCGGGTTTCGCGGCCCCTTCGGCCTGGCCTTCGGCGCCAAGACGTATTACGACGTCAAGGGGGGTGGCAGTCCCGAAACAGATGTGGTCGCCCTGTATCGGAATCCCTGCGAGTGTTGGTCGTTAGGGTTGTACTATATTCATTTCCCGGATCGTGTTCAGTATAATTTTATGCTTACGCTGACCGGTGTCGGGACCACCGAAAATTTTGGGACTCAAATCATGAAATACCTCCTCCAACCGCTTCTAATTGGGGAGCGCGCATTGCCCTGGCCGTCTCCTTACGGCAAGCGCTCGACCACCTCCGCAGCGTCTCCCGGGATGCTGCCTTGACAAGACGCGCACGGCTCCTTACTGTCCCAGTATCAGTGGCCGGTCATTTCCAGTCGGATAAGTGCGATGTCATACGGCGGGGTTCTTTCATGATGCCTGAACACAAACAAGAGACGACCGTGGATGATGTCATTCGCGTGAATGATCAGTTTTATATTTTGTCGACGTCGTCCATGGCTGACGACCGCACGCGAGTCCTCAAGCAGGACGACACGTTCGTCGTGTTCGACCGCCATGGCGATATTCGTCCAGTCGGACAAGGGGTTCAGGGTCTCTACCACGGGGGAACAAGGTTCTTATCCAGGCTGGAACTGAGACTGGGCAAGGATCGACCGATGCTGCTGAGTTCCACTGTCAGAGATGATAATGGGTTGTTGGCTGTCGATCTGACGAACCCGGATTCATACGCAAACGGTGAGGTCGCGGTCCCACGCGGCATGCTTCATATTTCACGTGTGATGTTTTTGTGGCAAGGCCAATGCTTTGAGCGCTTGCGGCTGCTCAATTATGGCCTGGCGCCGATCGACCTTTCTTTCTCGCTGAAATTTGATGCCGACTTTGCCGATATCTTTGAAGTCCGCGGGTCAAAACGTCCGCATCGCGGACGACGGTCGAACGATACCATCGATGGCGGTACCATTGTGATGACCTATGAAGGGCTCGACGGAATCGTTCGCCGCACACGGTTGGAGTGCACCCCAGGCCCCACGCGCGTCATCGGATCGGAAGCCTATTTCGAGACGCCACTTCCGTCCAAAGGCGAGGTCACGTTTCTTTTGACGATCACCTGCGAAACCCCTTCCTCGGTTGTTCGTCGCGTCGCCTATCAGTCGGCCCTCTCGGAAGCGACTCATGTGTTGGCCGAGGCGAAACGCCAGGCCTGCCATATTTTTACGTCAAACGAAGGGTTCAATGATTGGTTGAACCGGTCATTTGCAGACCTTCAGATGATGAGTACCGATACGCCCCATGGTCCCTATCCTTATGCCGGCGTACCGTGGTTCAGCACCCCGTTTGGCCGCGACGGCTTGATCACGGCGTTGGAGTGTCTGTGGACAAAGCCGGACATGGCCAGAGGCGTGCTCGCGTATTTGGCTTCAGCACAGGCCACCTCCGTGATTGCGGAACAAGATGCGGAGCCGGGGAAGATCCTTCACGAAGCACGTAGCGGCGAGATGGCCGCGTTGGGCGAGATTCCATTCGGGCGCTATTACGGCAGCGTGGATTCAACCCCGCTGTTTGTCATGTTGGCGGGCGCCTATTACGAGCGCACCGGGGACCTCGCGTTTATGCAAGCGATCTGGCCTCATGTTCAATTGAGCTTACGGTGGCTCGATACGTATGGCGATGTGGATGGCGACGGATTCGTCGAATATGCCCGGCATTCCACGAAAGGCCTTGTGCAACAGGGGTGGAAAGATTCCGCGGATTCGGTGTTTTACGACGACGGCGTGCTGGCAGAACCTCCCATCGCCCTCTGTGAGGTGCAGGGCTACGTCTTTGCAGCTAAACGGATGGCCGCTCAGTTAGCTATGGCACTTGGGCAGCCCGCGGAGGCCGCTGAACTGTGGCGACAAGCCGAAGAGCTTCAGCGACGGTTCGAGGCCACCTTTTGGTCCGAGAAATTGGGGACCTATGTGTTGGCGCTGGATGGTCGGAAACGTCCGTGCGAGGTTCGCACCTCCAATGCCGGGCATTGTTTGTTGACCGGGATCGCCAGTCCCGAGCGTGCGGCCCGGACGGCGCACACCCTGTTGTCTCAAGATCTCTTCTCCGGGTGGGGGATTCGGACCTTGGCTTCGTCCGAAGTGCGCTATAACCCGATGTCTTACCACAATGGCTCGGTTTGGCCACACGACAATGCATTGATCGCCTGGGGGATGGCCCGTTACGGATTTAAGGAGCCGGTACACAACATTTTAACGGGTCTGTTTGATGCGTCGTTGTTTGTCGAGTTGCACCGTCTCCCCGAATTGTTTTGTGGGTTTGTTCGCCGGCCAGGAGAAGGTCCAACGCTCTATCCGGTGGCCTGCGCACCGCAAGCCTGGGCTGCCGGGTCAGTGTTTCTCTTGCTCCAGGCCTGTCTCGGTCTGTCGATCCATGGCGCGGAGGAGCGCATTCGTTTTGCGGGTCCGACATTGCCGGAATTTTTGCAAGAAGTACGGATTGAAAATCTTCGAGTCGGCAAGGCGACGGTCGATCTCCTGCTCCAACGCCATCCCCAGGACGTCAGCATTCGCGTGCTTCGTATGGAGGGTCAGATCATCATCGAAAAATTGGGGGCAGGACAGATGCCCACCCGCGTAGTCAATCCGCAGGTCTAGCTGTCATGCTCTGGATCCGTCACCTGAAAATGTGGCGCGGTATGAGGCTTGCTGTCTTGTTCTGCTTGATAGGGGCATGGACAGGTGGGCCGATTGGAATGGCCGTGGCCGGAGAACAGCCGCGCGATCATTTACGCCGCGCGAAAGTGTTTTTGGCAGCCGGAGATTACCGGCACGCGGTGGAGGCCTGTTTAGAGGAACTCGCCGATTCACCGTCGGTGGAAAGCTATATCTACGTCACGTACGTGTATCATGCCATTGACGGGTACGTTGAGCATTTAGCGAACACCGATCGATGGGTTGGGATTGAGCAGCTCTACGTTAATCTTACCTTCCAAGGTCCACAAGATCTTGTGGATCCACCTGAAGTGCTGGCCCGTATTGCCAAAGAAATTATTCAAGGCAGTGTGCAACGCCAATCCGATGTAACCGCGGCAATGGCGGCTCGATTGGATGAGGCTGCCGTCGCCAAACTCTGGAAGCAGCAAAAAGCATGGCGTGCCGCCAAGCCCGACCAGTGGTGGGCCGGCGTGCCGCCGGAATGGAACTGGTGAGGTGGAGGGGGACGCCTTGGTCACCCCTCGTACTTGCACGCAGCGCACGCGAAGACGGTGCTCGGCGGATGCGCGCAGTGACGGGGTGAGCCAACGCGTCCCCCTCTTTATTTTGTATTGTTGGGAAGAGGAGAAAAAGGATGGAATGTGGCGACAGACCCTGCCGCTCCCTCTTTTTGGAGAATGGTAGATCGTTAAGAGGGTGGGAGGCACGTCGCGCACGCGAAGACGGTGCTCGGCGGATGCGCGCTGTGACGGGGTGAGACAACGCGCCCCCCTCTTTGTTTTGTATTGTTTGGGATGCGCAGACAAGGATGGAATGTGGCGACAGACCGGCCGATCCCTCTATTGGGGAATGGCAGATGGAGTTGTTTAGAGAAAGGGGACGCCATGACCGGCCTTTCTGCTCGCGCAACCGCACGCAAAAGGGAAAAAGGCCGGCGAGAAAAAAGTCGGCAACGATTCTCCTGTGATTCAGAATCCCCGTGCGTCAGGACTCAGTCCTGCGACGGTTGACAGTGAAAATGAGGGTACGTTACGATGACTTCTTCGTGCTGACATAGTTGAAGAAGGAGGCCCTGTGGGAACGAATGCGTTGAAAGTGGATGATGCAGGATGGGATACGGAAGTGATCAAGTCGCCGGGTGTGGTGATGGTGGATTTTTGGGCGGTGTGGTGCGGGCCCTGCCAAATGGTGGCACCGATCGTTGATGAATTAGCCACTGAATATGCCGGTAAACTGAAAGTGATGAAGCTGAATACCGACGAAAATCCAGAGGTGGCCGGTCGATATCAAATCATGAGCATTCCGACGATCCTCTTCTTTAAAAATGGCCAGCCCGTTGAAAAACTGATCGGGGCCCGTCCCAAAAAGCAATTCAAAGACATTATCGATCAATTGCTGACACAATCCGCGTCACCGGCATAGACGTCACGATGAAATGAGTGATGAATGAGGGATAGAGCGCACACATCCCTGATCGTATCCCTTTCGTTATTCCTCATTCCTCGTTCATCGCTTCCGTTGCGCGCTCCTCGTTGTTCGCACATCGGTTATCACTGCTTCTGATGCTCACCGAGCTGCGCATTTCAAACTTCGCGCTGATCGATCGGTTGAGTCTTGAATTTTCCACGGGTTTTCACGTCCTCACCGGTGAAACCGGGGCCGGAAAATCCATTCTAGTCGATGCCCTTGCCTTCTTGATCGGTGGCCGTGCCTCGACGGATCAGATTCGATCGGATGCTGAAGAAGCCACCCTTGAAGCGTCCTTTACTCTTCCCGTCTCCAATCCCTTGCTTCATGAGCTTCGTGAGCAGGAGCTGTTGGGGACCGCTGAGACGGACGTGATCGTTCGCCGAATTCTGTCACGCTCAGGGCGCCATCGAATCTATCTCAATGGAAATCTCATCCCTCTCCATACGCTCCAACGTCTTGCGGGCACATTGGTCGATATTCACGGACAACACGATCAGCAGTCCTTACTGTCTCCCAAGATGCAGATGGAATTGCTGGATGCGTTCGGCGACTTAGTCGACCTGCGCCGACGTGTGACCGGACAGTACGAAGTCTGGCGTCACAGACAGCACGCACTGAGTGAAGCGGAGCGCATATTCCGTGAAGGCCGTACGCATGAAGATCTCATTCGATTCCAGTATGGAGAACTATTGGACGCGGAACTGAAGACCGCTGAGGATCAGCTGCTGAACGCCGAGCGACAACGTTTAGCTCATGCCAGGCGGTTGGCGGAGCTCGGACAGGAAGCCTATGACGTGTTGTACTCAAGCGATCAGTCAGTCCTGGCCGGATTGGCTCTTGTCGGAGAACGATTGAAGGAGCTTATCAACATCGATTCAGCGCAGTCAGAATGGTCGACGCTGTGGGAAGGCGCGGCCGTCCAGCTGCGCGAATTATCGCAACGGCTGAATGCGTATCAGCAGCAATTGGAGCAGGATCCCGATCGGCTCATGCAAATCGAAGAGCGACTGGATCGAATTCACCGCCTCAAGAAAAAGTACGACACGACACTCGAGGGGCTCTTGACCAAAGCGGACGAGCTGGAGCAACAGCTTGACGCCTTTTCCTCCTCAGAAGATCATTGTACTGCGTTGCGCGACTTAGTAGCACGAGACCTACGAGAGTTGTCCTCCCTGTCCGAACAATTGACGCAAGGCCGCCGACGAGCCTCGGAACACATAGAAACGCGCATCACCAAGGAACTACGTGCGCTTCGAATGCACCAGACCAACCTTCACATTGAGGTTATTCCCACTGAGGATGGGACGTACGGACCAACGGGGCGAGATCGTATAGACTTCCTGTTCTCGGCCAATCCCGGCGAGCCGCTGATGCCCTTGGCTAAGGTGGCGTCCGGAGGAGAACTCTCTCGAATGATGCTGGCCATCAAAACCGTCCTGGCGGACGCTGACACTGTTCCCGTGTTGATCTTTGATGAGATCGACACAGGGATCGGGGGGGCCGTGGCCACGGTCATGGGACAACGTCTTCGGGCTCTTGCCAAGTATCATCAGGTCCTGTGCATCACACATCTCCCCCAAATTGCGTCACATGCCACGTCGCATTATCTTGTAGAAAAGACGACCGAGAAAAAGCGAACCGTCACTCGGGTGACGCCGTTGGACCGTGTGGCGCGCCAAGAAGAAATTGCGCGCATGGTCGGGGGGCTTACGATGACGAAAGCCGTACGCGAGACGGCTGCTCAAATGATCAGTGAAGCCGATCCATTGTAGTTGTAAGGTAGCTTTCACTTCTCCTCCCACCAGGACTTCCTTGTAAGTTTTTCCTGACTTTTCAGTTGGTTTACCCCTACAGGAAAAAAAGCGGTTTTCCGATATGTGCATTGCCGCTTACTGCGTATGATCCCACCAATCAGTCTAGAGGCGTCAGTTTGATTTCTTAGGCAGAGAACCGGACATTCCTGCGTCAGACGAACACACAAATGGAGCCAGGCTCGGTCCAATTCAAGACGAGTGAATTCTTCGTGCGGTGACTAAAACGTCCCTGAAGATATCCTAGCCACTCTCATTCACCGACAGCTACATGCCACGTTTTAGTGTGAAGAGGAGGTGACAGTCGTGCATCAATGGCGAAAGCAAATGACTGTAATCATAACCATGGGTTGCTTGCTGGGTGCCTCGGGGGCCACCACGTTTGCGCAGCCCCTCGGACCTCAGGGAAATCTCCCCCAAACTAAGCGCCCAGTCGTTCCCGGTGCGGACGGGCATCCCTCGGAAAAATTCGAAAAAGATTCATTGGTAGTGACATCGGAATACTACATCGGGCCTGAGGACGTCCTAGAGATTATTGTGTGGCGTAATCAAGACCTGTCGAAGGTTGTCACCGTTCGTCCTGATGGCCGCATTTCGCTTCCCTTGCTGGGCGACATTGAAGCCACCGGTCTGACGCCATCGGAATTGACAGCCAACATCGTCAATCGGCTGAAACAGTTTAAGGAAACCCCGACCGTATCCGTCATCCTTCAGCAAGTGAACAGTTACGGGATCTATGTGTTGGGGGAGACGCAAAAGCCGGGACGCTATTATTTGAAGAGTAAGACCACGCTCTTGCAGGCGATTACCATGGCCGGTGGGTTCACGCAGATCGCCGCACGCAATAAAATTGTCATTTTCAGGTGGGGCGAAGGAAAAAGCGAGATCAAATTAAAAGCCAGTTATGACGACATCGTCCTGCGCGATGGCAACAATCAGAATTTCATCTTGAAGCCTGGAGATACGATCGTCGTGCCAGCAGAAACGATGGTTCTCACTCAATGAGTATGAAGAGGTTGCGAGTACGTGTCATCGTTTGCTGTCTCATCGCCGTGTCAGTGGCCGCGTGCAATCCGTTCGATCCGAAACCCGAGCCGGCTGCCATTGCCAATCCCACCTACGCGAGCGGTGACTATAAAATCGGGCCCGAGGACGTCTTGGAGATTATTGTCTGGCGCAATCAGGATTTGTCAAAGACGATTACAGTGAGGCCTGACGGAAAAATCTCCTTGCCGTTGATCGGCGATGTCCAAGCCGTGGGTCTGACACCGGATCAATTGACCAAAGAAATTGTCAACCGGCTGAAGGAATACAAAGAAAATCCGAATGTATCGGTCGTCGTTCAGCAAGTGAATAGTTACGGCGTATTTGTCTTGGGAGAGGTCGCGCATCCAGGGAAGTATCAGCTGAAGTCGTTTACCAGTGTCTTACAGGCTGTGTCGCTGGCGGGCGGGTTTACACCGTATGCTGCAAAGAGCAAAATGTTCCTTCTGCGAAAATTACCGGACAAAGATAGCGAGGTTCGTATTCCCATCGACTATGATGAGATCGTGTCCGGGGAAGATTCTACTCACAATGCCATTCTCGTCCCCGGCGACACGTTGGTCGTTCCGTAGTGCGTGTGATGACGCCACGCCTTGGTCTGCTGCCGACAATACCGTCATACATAGTAGTGATGAATGGAATGGCTCGATTTCTTCCAACCTAAATAACGTGCGGTGAGACTGCCATGCTTGAATTTGCTGATTACTTGGATGTGCTAAAAAAACGAAAGTGGGTGCTGCTGGTCTGGGTCGTCGTGGGTCTCGTAGGGGCGGGAGTCGCGTTTCTCGTGTTGCCGAAAGCGTATCGGTCCAGCACGCTCATCCTTGTGGAATCGCAGAAAGTCCCCACCGATTATATTAAGCCGATGGCGGTGGACACCATCGAAGAACGCCTGATCGCGATCCAGCAACAGATACTGAGTCGAACGCTGTTGCAGAAAATCATTGAAGAGTTTCACGTGTATGACGACGAATTGAAGCGCCAGCCGCTCGAGGATGTGATCGATCTCATGCGTCGGGATATCAAAATCACGATGGTGGACGATCGATTTCATCGGAACATTCAGGCCTTCACCATTTCCTACGATAGCGATGTCCCCGCTCTGGCCATGCAGGTCACGAATAAACTGGCGGCCCTCTTTATCGGCGAAAATTTGAAGGTTCGCGAACAATTAGTGGAGGGGACCTCAGAGTTCTTGGAAGGGGAACTCCTCCGCGTCAAAGAAAAACTGGACCGTCAAGAGGCGGAAATCAGCCAGTATAAGCAAAAGCATATCGGGCAGCTGCCACAGCAAGAGGAGGCGATGTTCCGGACGCTCGATCGGCTCACGATGGAGATGCAAACGCAGAACGATATGTTGCGGATGCTGGTCGAACGCAAGGAGATCATGCGTGATGCCCTCGAAACGTCGGCCGGCACTCCGGGTGGCGTTATTCATCTCTCCCCGAAAGGACGTCTCCGGCAACTTCGTGAGCAACTCGCTCAACTGTTATCCGAGTACAAAGATACCTATCCCGATGTCTTGCGTGTCAACCGGGAAATCAAGGATCTGGAGACCAGGGTAGCGCGGGGCCCCTCTGCGGACGATTTGGAAGAAGATGTGGTCGTCAGCGGCTCGGACATGGATTCCCAGTTACGCACGGTCGATGCGGAAATCAAGGTTCGACGCCATCGCGCGGGCGAGGTTCAGTCGCAAATCAAATCCCTGGAGCAACGGATGGAGCAGATGCCCATCCGCGAACAGGAGCTCAGTACGCTCCTGCGAGACTACGAAACCACTAATAAGCGCTACCAGTCTTTGCTGGCGAACAAAGAATCCGCAAAAATCACCGAGCAGATGGAGAAGCGGCAGAAGGGTGAACAGTTCCGTGTGCTCGATCCGGCGAACCTGCCTATCAGGCCCGTCAAACCAGATCCGCTGCGTGTCTTTCTCGCGGGCATTACGGCCGGGTTGGTCCTAGGCGGTGGGACAATCTGGTGGCTCGATTTCAGGAATCTGCCGTTCCGTCGTCCGGAAGAAATCGAGAGCTCGCTTGGTTTGCCGATGCTGGCGAGTATTCCTCACATGTTCATGGTGGGAGGGCAGGACCGCAGCAACGGCCGAAACGGGACGCCGGCGGTGACTGGATGGCGACAATGGCTTGACCGGATGAAGTTGCTACCCGGGAGTGCAGAAGACGGGAATGGAGCCTTGATGCACAAACTGCCCACAGGAGGTAAATCGCAACGTGTGCTGCAAGCGCATATGAATGCGCTGGGTGCCGAGCAGTTTCGTGTCTTAGCCGGTCGGATTGTGCAGGTCCGTGAGAAAAAGGGCGCTAAAATACTTGCGGTCACGAGTTCATTGGCCGGCGAAGGAAAAACGACGGTGGCTTTAGGATTGGCCATTACGCTCGCTCGGGATTACCTCGAAGAAACGATTCTGATTGACGGTGATGTGCGCAATCCTGAGGTATCAACTCGTATGGGATTGCAAGACGAGCGTGGCTTGATCAATGTACTGGCCGGTGAATGTCTCTTGAACGAGGCGCTCTATCAGCATACCCATCCCAATCTGCGCATCCTGTCTGCCGGTACGGTGGAGAACGGAAGCCGAGGGCTGACCGCGACCCGAGTGGGAATGCAGGAACTCTTGGCTGATTTGCGAGGCCGCGGGGTCATTGTGATCCTCGATGCGCCGCCTATTTTGCCGATGGCCGATATGAACCTCTTTTCCGAAGTCGTGGATGGGATTGTGCTGGTGGTTCGGGCAGAACAGACACCACAGGGTGTCGTCGCCGAGGCGTTGAGATTCCTCTCGGGAGGCAGCATTGAAGGCGTGGTGTTGAACGATTTGGTGACCCCGCGGCACCAGTATTATGGTCGGTATGCGATTGCCGAACCACCTCCTGTACTGTGAGGCCCGCCTTGTGCTTGGTCACGGCATCAGTTGCATTGGGGCCTAGATGTTCTTATGATAATGAAATGTTCTTATGTGTTTCACGGTATTTGCTAATGTAGGCTGTTCGAGAAGTGGACGAGACGGTGACGAAGGCCAATTCTAAGCATAACCTTTCACGGGCTTATTGGATGTACTCTGTAAGCCTCTTAGCAATTTTGCTCGGGCTATGCCTGGGGATTGGTCTTGCGGCTCAGTCGGCCAGCCACCATATCGAAGGATTTTTGGTGGAGTCCGCCGGACGCGGGCTCGTGCAATCTGCAACGGCGCTGGCAGAATCACTGAACCGTGTGCTGTTTGAGCATGATTTAGAGAGTCAGATCATTGCGCAAAGCCCTGTCTTACGCCGCTCAGATTCAGATGCGCTGGGGACATACCTGCGTGGTCTCAAATCGACATGGCCCGAGTATATGAGCCTTCAAGTGGTTGATGCCGGCGGCACAGTCATCGCGGCGACCGATTCTTCGCTGATCGGGAAGAATGCGAGCCAGTATGCATGGTACAAAACGTTGTTGGAAGGCAGGCGTGTAGATCTCCGGAGTGCCGATCTATTCGATCACACTCGTCGGATGATGTTGTTCCCTTCAACGATTCTGGGTGATGAAGGGCAATTTCTCGGTGTCGTTGTCTTGCAGGTTGGCCTGCAAAGTATGGAGTTTATTTTGGACGGAGCGAAACGGTCAGCGGCACTACGATCACCGGCTGCGAGGCTCGATTATCAGCTCGTGACGAATGACGGCATGGTCCTCCACGATTCGGCCCCTCATGAGAAGCCCTCAGAAAACCATGCAGGCATGGGGCACGCAATGTTGAATGGGTCAGAAAAGGTAGGCTATCGGGAAGAGCTGCATCCCCAACGACATGTTGCTGTTGTGACGGGCTATGCGCCGGTGAATCGATACGGACAGGTTCCCGGATGGCAATGGACGCTTCTGCTCTCGACAGACCGCGAAACCATTCTGACGCCCTTCCATCGACTGGTGGCGACCACCATGATATGGGGTGGAATGGGACTCCTGATTTTTGTCGCCATCTTGATGTGGCTCATCGGCCGGCTCAAGAAGGCCTCGGCGGTGCCACAATCTGAAATGGCCGCAGCCACAGCGGGGGTATCTGCCAAGGTAAGAGCCCCGGTGCAATCCGCCAGTCCCACTAAGGCGCCCCACTCTCTGCTTCGCAAACCTGTGGCGTCGCGCACGGATGACAGACCGCCGGCATCGATCGAACCCGTTGCGATCGAGCCTGGACGGTGGGAAGAATTGCGGCGATGGGTTCGGATTGCCGAGGTCAACCGAGTGTGTCTCTTTAAAAACCATCGGGAAGACGGGGAACTGTGGGCCAGCCGGCGGTACGAATGGATTGGCTTGGGAGAGGTGGCGCGCACGGAATGGTCCCAATGGTTCAGTTGGTCCCTCAGGGCAAAAGGGTTTTCGCGGTGGGAGCATACACTCGCGCAGGGGCAGGTCATCAGCGGGGCCGTGACCACATTTCCGCCGGCTGAGGCGGCCGCGTTAATGTCGTGCGGCATTCATACCGTGTTGGTCGTTCCGCTTTGTATCCGCGGGGAGTGGTGGGGCTTCGTCGAATTCGACCACTGCTTTACAGACCGAGTGTGGTCGGGACCTGAAGAGCAAGGATTACGCGCCATGGTCGAGCTTCTCCAAACGGTGATTCAGCAGGCAGCCGGCGAGGAACATCTCCAGCGGCTGTTGGCGATCATTGATACGGTCTTGGAATCGACCGCAGACGGCATTCTCGTTGTGGATGGGGAAGGGAACCTGGTCAACTTTAATCAACGTCTGGTGTCGCTGTGGAACATGCCGGATGCAGTGACGGAATCCCGCCTCACGGAAGAAATTATGGGTTGGATGATGCGGCAGCTGAAAATCCCCGATGTGCTGCTCAGAACGATGAGTGAACTGGGCAACGAACCTGACGCGGAAAGCTATGACATCCTCGAACTTCAAGATGGACGAATGGTAGAACGGTTATCGAAACCACGGAGAGAAGGCGACCAGTGTGATGGCCGTATTTGGATCTTCCGTGAATCGATTGCGCTCAAACCCACGACGTTGAGTGTACACTCATCACAGTGAAACGATGTTGACGGAGCGGACTATGATAAAAGTATTGATTGCCGATGACCATGCCGTCGTCTTGGAAGGGCTGAAGCAAATTTTATCGGAGACGCCGGACATCATTGTCTCGGCTCAGGCGACGAACGGCCAGGAAGTGTTGGACAAGATCCGGTCCAATAACGTCGACGTGGTCGTGCTGGATATTGCGATGCCTGGACGGAGCGGACTCGACACCCTGATGCACATTAAGCGGGAACGACCAAGTCTTCCCGTCTTGGTCCTCAGTGTCCATCCTGAAGATCAATATGCCGTCCGTGTGCTCAAAGCGGGGGCGTACGGATACCTCACGAAAGATAGCGCGCCGGATCAGCTCGTGGCGGCCATTCGTAAGGTGGTGACCGGCGGGAAGTATGTGAGCCCGTCGCTCGCAGAAAAGTTAGCGTTCGATTTAGAATCCGATTCCGGTAAACCGCTGCATGAGACGCTCTCAGACCGCGAGTATGAAGTGCTCTGTATGATCGCCCTCGGCAAGACGGTCAAAGAGATTGCAGACAAATTATCCTTAAGCGTCAAAACGATCAGCACGTATCGTGCGCGCATTCTGGAAAAAATGAAGATGAAAAATAATGCCGAATTGACGCATTATGTGATCCGCGAAGGCCTGATCGACTAGTCCCCCTATGTTCGTTTGTCGCAGCTACCTCGACTTTAAAATAACCATAGTTATACCTAGTTTAATATTTGTAGTTCATCCGAATCGACCCTGGTCTCGATCACGCAGGCGCCTTTCGCGTATGATTCCGTGATGGCGGGTCTGGATACACGCTTGAAACCATATTCTCCCCACCTCCCCAGTGCCGGGCATCTGAAACTTTCTTCAACGGACGATAGACTGCTGGGATCTTCAGTATTGTACAGGACAAAAGCGCCTGTGCAGCCCCCCATCACGTACACACTAGTGAGTAGTCACTTCAATGGACAATCCTGCCAGAGCACTCTAGGGGTCGATGTACAAGTATGTACCACCTACTGTTTGTAAGAATTCTACGAACAAGCGATCGAAAGAAGTCCTACATTCCTTCCAGTGCTTTTCTGATGTTGTACACCACCAAAGCCAATTAGGATGCACGCAGCAGTCAGTTCGAGGCTCCGAGCACAAAGTGAGGGCGAGGAGATGGCCGAGACGGAAGAAACGTTTTCAGATGTTGTCCAATTTGGCTCGTCCCAATTGGACGCCGCCGCAAGGAGTCACGTACTTCAATGGAAGACATTTGGAGCCGGTGAGCGTAGTGTCCCCTCCCTGGAAGAGGCCGTATGGAGCACACAGGTGGCCGATGCATCCCCCTTCACGGCCCGATGGGTATGGAAGTACCGCAAGAATTCACTGCCTGCCAATGACAAGGCCATTGCAGCGGTTGATCGGAACACCCGCGCGCGCAGAAAGAGAGTGCTGGTGCTCGGGGATGGTCCGTTGGGAGATCGAATCGTTGCGGCACTTCAAGGCCATCCATCCTATGAACTGGTCGGACACCTGCATAAACAGTGTGTGGCGGAGACGCCCGATGTGATTGATGATGCAAATCATGCCGCGGAATCCTTAGCGCGTTTAGAGCATATCGCCGTGCGAGACGGAGTCCACCGAATCGTGGTGACCATGACCGAGCGGAGAGGTCTTCCCATGAACCAGCTTTTAGCCTGCCGGTTTCATGGCATGGTGGTCGAGGATGCCGTGGAATTTTACGAACGGCTGAACCACAAAATCGCTCTCGAGGGTCTCAGTCCCAGCTACTTCGTGTTTCACGGTGGCTTTCGATGGCCATCACGCTCAGTGAAGCGTGGAGTAGACGTGCTCTTAGCCCTCCTCGCACTGCTCGTGACCATTCCCCTCTTTATTCTTCTGCCCATTCTGGTCAAGCTCAGTTCGCGTGGACCGGTGTTTTACCGGCAGGAGCGAGTCGGTTGGCAAGGGCGGCGATTCACCATCCTGAAATTTCGCTCAATGCGAATGGATGCAGAGGAGCCTGGAGGTGCCATATGGGCGGAGGAACACGACCCTCGGGTCACGGCAATAGGACGATTCATGCGACGGTATCGGATCGATGAATTGCCTCAACTCATGAACGTGTTGCGAGGGGATATGAGTATGGTGGGCCCGCGGCCGGAGCGTCCGGAGTTTATCGGACGGTTGTCGAGAGACGTGCCATATTACGCCTATCGGCTGGCCGTCAAGCCCGGCATCACAGGATGGGCGCAAGTGAAGTTTCGCTACGGCGCGACCGTTCAAGATGCTGCAGAAAAGCTGCAATACGACCTCTATTACATCAAGCATATGTCCGTGCGTTTGGACGGTTTGATCGCCTTGAAAACCATACGCACTGTTCTCTCTCGATCGGGGTCCCGCTAAAGCGGACCGTCAGGACTACACTCATGAATGTGTTGACCATCGATGTCGAAGAATATTTCCACGTGTCGGCTTTCGAGCACATTGTCACGGCTGAGGATTGGCCGGGATACGAGAGTCGTGTCGAGCGGACTACCAGTCGATTGTTGGAACACTTTTCGGAAGCGGGCGCAAAAGCCACCTTCTTTGTGCTCGGTTGGGTGGCGGAACGTCACCCGGCCCTGATTCGAACGATTCGCGCACAGGGGCATGAAGTCGCTTCGCACGGCTATGCCCATCAGGTATTGACCGCCCTCACGCCGTCCCAGTTTCGAGCCGATGTCCGCCGCGCCAAGCAGATACTGGAAGACATTCTGGGCGAGCCGGTCTTGGGTTATCGCGCTCCGAGTTTTACAATCACGGAAGATACGGTCTGGGCCTTACGGATCTTGGTGGAGGAAGGCTACCTATACGACTCCAGCATTTTTCCTGTGTGGCATGACCGGTATGGACTTCACGGCGCGAATCCTTATTGTCATCGGTTAATGACGGCGGCGGGGCCTATCTGGGAAATTCCTCCTTCGACCCTTCCGATCAGGAATATGCGGTTGCCGGTAGCCGGTGGCGGCTATTTCCGCTTGTGGCCGTATCGGCTGCTGAGACGATGGTTGCGCGCCATCGAATGTGCCGGGCATCCGCTTGTGCTGTACCTGCATCCATGGGAAATCGATCCAGGACAGCCGAGACTGCAGGTGTCGGCCTTGTCTCGATACCGGCATTACCTGAATCTTCACAAAACGGAAGCCCGGTTGATTCGATTATTACAGGATTTCCGATTCGGCTCCATCTGCGAGACCGTTGCGCCGATCCTGCAGTTGACTCGAGAACGGGTCGCCTGATGCGAGTCGATCTTCAACGAAAGACCGTGCAGCGGTCGGCCGCGACGGCCACCGAGGTCGTGCTCTTCGATCATCCGGCGGCTTGGAACGCGTATGTGAGTTCCCATCCGCGCGGGACGTTTTACCATCGGTTCGAATGGTTGCCGCTGATTGCCCGCGTCTTCGGCCATCGAGTGCTTCCTATGGCGATGGTATTGGGTGACCAGATCGTCGGTATATTTCCATTAGTCCATATGCGGTCAATGCTCTTCGGCCGTGTCCTCGTCTCGATGCCGTTTGTGAATTACGGCGGCTTACTGGGCGATTCGCCTGAGATCGAAGAGGCGCTGTGGAACGCGGCTATTCAGACCGCGCGGGAGCATGGCCTGAGTTCTGTAGAAGCACGGCACCTGACCCCGCACCGATTTATTGACCAAGCCAAACAACACAAAGTCGGCATGACGCTCAATCTCGCCCCAACGATTGAGGCGCAGTGGAAGGCGTTTAATGCGAAGTTGCGCAATCAGATTCGGAAATCAGAACTGTCGAGTCTATCGATCCGGGTCGGCGGCGCGACGGAAGTCGGCGCCTTTTACGATGTCTTTGCGCGTAATATGCGTGATCTCGGCACGCCGGTGTATCACCGAGCTTTGTTCACGAAACTGTTCGAGACGTTTCCGGAGGCATGCCGGGTGTTCACCGTGCGAGATCATGAGACCGTCGTCGCGGCGGCGATCGCCATTGCGCATCGCGGGACATTGGAGGTACCGTGGGCTGCCTCTCGACGCGATGCGCTGTCCCTGTGCCCCAACCACAGGCTCTATTGGGAATTGATTCAGCACACTATCAAGGCCGGCTTCACCCAGTTTGATTTTGGGCGTAGCACTCCGGGATCGGGCCCGTATAAATTCAAAGAGCAGTGGGGCGCGGGGGAGGTTCCGCAGTTCTGGGAATACTGGACGGCCACAGGCTCGCTGCCAAACGTGACTCCTCACAATCCGCGCTACACTCTGGCCGTACGCCTGTGGAAGACGTTGCCGCTGAGGGTGGCCAACACGGTAGGTCCGTGGATTGTCCGCAACATCCCATGACCGGAGATGTACGGTGAACCATTCCCCCGTCAAGGTCATGTGTATTGTCGGCGCACGACCGAATTTTATGAAAGCCGCGCCGGTGATTGATGCGCTGGAGCGCCGAAACTGGGCGACCGTCACCCTGGTTCACACCGGTCAGCATTACAGTCGGGAGATGTCGGACCTGTTTTTCGATGCACTCGGCCTCCCCACACCGCAGGTCGATCTACACGTGGGGTCCGGCCCTCACGGCGAGCAGACGGGTCATATCATGATCCGTTTGGAGCCCCTGCTCAAACAGCAACGGCCGGATCTCGTCATCGTGTTCGGGGATGTCAATTCGACAGTCGGAGCTGCCCTCTGTGCGGCAAAGATGGGCATTCCCGTCGCACATGTAGAGGCAGGTCTGCGCAGTTTTGACCGAACCATGCCCGAAGAACTGAATCGGGTCGTGACGGATCATCTCTCTGAGTTCCTGTTTACCACGGAACGGAGTGGCCGGGAAAATTTGTCACGGGAGGGGCTACCGGAGGAGAAAATATATTTTGTGGGCAACGTCATGGTGGACACGTTGCTGAAACATGTGGAGCAAGCGCGGCATTTACAGACGAGACGGACATTCGGTCTTTCACCTCAGGGCTACGGTCTGTTGACGTTACATCGTCCGAGTAATGTAGACGATGTCCCCACGTTCAAGGAAATCATGACGGCGATCAACGAACTGGCCACGGGGCTGCCTATCCTTTTCCCGTGTCATGTTCGGACGCGTGAGCGCTTGACCGCCATGCCCGAGCTGCTGCCGGCAAGAGGAGGGAGGCACGGAATTGTTCTCCTCGAGCCTCTCGGATATCTCGAGTTTCTCTCCTTGATGTGCGAGGCGCGCCTGGTGCTGACTGATTCCGGCGGGATTCAAGAGGAGACCACTGTGTTGGGTATTCCCTGTGTGACCCTGCGTCACAATACCGAGCGTCCCGTCACGATCGAGCAGGGGACCAACATGCTGGCGGGGACGAGTCAAGAGCGTATTGTAGAAGCCGCCCACGCGGTCCTGCGCCGGCAGAGCCCGCCGCGACGTCCGCCGGACTTGTGGGACGGTCATGCGGCCGACCGTATTGTCGATGTGTTGGAGCGACGCTTCCATGCCACGTCGTCGATGCCGGAACGGACAGATACGGTGACGACGGCCTATTCCACTGCTTGGGCAG
The DNA here is from genome assembly GCA_040004695.1 of Nitrospirales bacterium. Taxonomy (GTDB): domain Bacteria; phylum Nitrospirota; class Nitrospiria; order Nitrospirales; family Nitrospiraceae; genus JAICXS01. The sequence continues at coordinate 18,524 of JBDUAJ010000001.1, forward strand.
CTCACGCAAAGTTTCAATAGAGGAGAGTACCTATGGTTTCTGCTCCAGAGAGTCTCTTGCGACCTCTTCGAGCCGCGCGGGAGTATTGGCAACTGCCCGTGGCGGCGCGGGAGGCAAGGCGACATGATCATCATGGACTGCCGAAAGAAGACCCTGGGATTGAACCGTGCGCGGACGCCGGCATCGCTTGGCTCGCGCGCGCCCAGGATCGTTCTGCATCGCACGACGGCGGAGTGGCTCGTCACTTCAGTTTGAGCACAGGATGGAGCACATCGTATCCGGAAACGACCGGGTACATCGTGCCGACCCTCTTGACCTATGCCGAGTTGCGACATGATGACGACACTCGCGCCCGCGCGACACGCATGTTGGACTGGTTGAGATCGCTACAGTTCAGTGAGGGTGGGTTCCAAGGAGGGATGATCCTTGAACAACCCGTTGTCCCTGTCGTGTTCAATACCGGACAGATCCTCATCGGACTTGCCGCGGGTGTCCGCTCGTTCGGCGCGCCCTATCGTGACTCGATGATTCGAGCGGCGGATTGGTTGGTCAGCGTGCAGGATGCCGACGGATGCTGGCGCCGGCACGCGTCGCCATTCGCGAAAGCGGGAGATAAAGTGTATGACACCCATGTTGCCTGGGGATTATTCGAGGCGGCGCGCGTGGAACCCGGTCGGCGTTATGCCGAGGCGGCCATGTCGAATGTTCGATGGGCGCTCTCGCTGCAACGCTCCAATGGATGGTTCGACCGTTGCTGTTTGACAGATCCCTCACAAGCGCTCACCCATACGGTGGGGTATGTGTTGCGGGGCGTATTGGAAGCCTACCGCTTTACCCGCGAGGCGCACCTGCTTGAGGCGTGTCGGCGCACGGCCGATGGACTGTTGTCGGTCTTGGATCACAACGGATTTCTGCCGGGGCGGCTTCAGGCGGATTGGCGACCGGCGGTTTCGTGGGCCTGTCTCACCGGGACTGCCCAGATCGCGATGTGCTGGCTGCTGCTGTATGCGGAGACCGGCCGTCATGAGTATCGGGAGGCGGCGTCTCTGGCGAACCGGTATGTACGCCGGACGGTGAATGTGGATGGCCAGCCGGATATCCGCGGTGGTGTCAAAGGATCGTTCCCGATTGATGGGGCCTACAATGCGTATCAATATCTCAATTGGGCCTGCAAGTTTATGATCGATACCAATTTACTCGAACGCGACGTGCGGGCACGGTAACCCCATGATGGAATTTCGGGCTCACAGGCATCCGTCGAAGGAACGATGCGAGCGCATGGCGGTCATGTCTCCCGCCAATCCGTTTATGACCGCGGCGTATCTGAACGCCCGCATGGCATTGGGAGGAGAATCGTTTATCCTGTCAGTCATGGACGGAGAACGCATGAATGCCGCGGGTCCAGCACTCTTACGGTCCGGCTATCTGACGCGGTCCCTCGAAATCATGTCCGTACCGTTGTTACCTGAGCCTGACGTATTTTGGAGAGGTCTCCAAACCTGGTGCCGGGATAAGAGCGTGTCGCAAGTAGAGGTCAACAGCTTTAGCTCGGAACAGACCTGCATTCCCCCCTTGGAGGGAGAATATTATCGCCGCACACGATGCGAATATGTACTGGATCTTCGTGAGCAGACGCTATGGGAGCGTATGACTTCTAATCATCTGCGCAATGTCAAGCGGGCTCGAAAAGGCCAGGTGAGCGTCCACCGATCGAGGGAGGCTTCTGCGTGTCGCGTCCATGTCGACTTGATGGCCTTATCGATGACGCGCCGCCGTGTGCGGGGTGAGCAGGTGCCCGACCACATGACCAATCAGCTTGCTGAAGTGACGGCTCTGACTCAGCATGGAGCCGGGGAACTGTTTCAAGCAGTGGCCGATGGACAGGTCGTCTCATCGATTCTCGTGCTGCTGTCAGAGCGGGGCGGGTACTACCATTCGGCCGGCACGAGTCCGGAGGGAATGGCCTGTGGCGCCTCGCATGTATTGGTCCACGACATTGCCGTCACGTTACAAGCCGAGGCGCGCTGGCAATTCAACCTCGGAGGCGTCAGTGAAGCAGGGTCGGGGCTGGAGCAGTTTAAACGAGGGTTCGGTGCACGGCGCATCGATCTGCAAGCCGTGCAGTGCTCGACCGCGACACGCGTGACGCGTTGGCTTGGGGCCGGGGCCACTATGCTTCGCCATGTGGCGTCTGCAGGAACCGTACGATGAATCCCGTCCTCATTCTCGGCGACGAGCCCCGTATCGTCGTCAATATTGCCCGATCGCTCCACCGGCGCGGTGTGCCGGTGGATGTGGCGTCCACCTTGTCCGATGCTCCGGCTCTGCGGTCGAATGCCATTCGCCAGTGTCTGATGCTTCCTGATCCGAGGCGCGAGCCGGCGCTTAGTCATGCCGTCTTGTTCGAGTACATCTGCTCACATCACTACGATCAACTTATTCCAGCCAGTGACACGGCACTGGCTTTAGTGGCTGACTATTATGCTGAATTATCCGAGCTGCTCCACGTCACCTGTCCACCGCCGGATATTGTGCAGCGCGTGTTGAAGAAAGCGCAGACGTTGCGTTTCGCGCAAGACTGCGATGTGCCGATCCCAAAAGCGATCACGATCTTCTCGCTGAAGGAACTGGCTGACCGTGGCCCAAGCCTTGGATTTCCTGTGATTGCCAAGCCGTGCGGTAAAGGCCACCGGGAAACAGGGACGTTCAAGACACGCCGTTTCGAGACAATTGAACAATTGCAGGAGGCCTTCAGGGAGGATCCGAAGTTCGGGATCCATAATCTGATTCAAGAATACTGCCCCGGGGAGGGCATTGGGATCGAAGTCTTGATGCGTAGCGATCAGCCCTTGGTGCTGTTTCAGCATCGTCGGCTCAAAGAATTGCCGACCACCGGCGGGGTAAGCGTTCTGGCGATTGCAGAAGCGGTTGATCCGCTCTTAGGGGACTATGCGGTGCGGCTCCTGCGAGCCATGAAGTGGGAAGGCGTGGCGATGGTGGAGTTTCGCGTCGATAGAGCCGGTCGTCAGGTGGCCCTGATGGAAGTCAACGGTCGCTATTGGGGATCCTTGGGACTGTCGATCCTGGCCGGGGTGGATTTTCCCTGGTATGAGTGGCAGCTCGCTCACGGACAACATCCTGACACGAACGGTCACTACCGTATTGGCGTTTCGGCACGATGGACCAGCGGGGCTATTCAGCGGATTTCTACCAGCAGCCAATGCGGACCGGACCGCGCCACGGTGTGGAGCCTTGGCCGAGAGCTGCTCGGATTCGCCCAGGATTGTCTGCCTCCCACGCGAGATCTTCTCTGGTCATTCAGCGATCCGCGTCCCGGCTTGCATGAGACTCTCGCCGCGGTCCGTGCGTCCGCTCGCGGTGTGGTGAAGAGCCTCGTGATGCCTCTTGTCCCAGAGGCGGTGTTGAGCATCCGGCGTCGAAGCCGAGCGTTGGGGACGCGAGCGCGGCGGATGTACGTATGGATGGCCATCCAGCGTAGGCTGAAGTTCCGATGCGATCGTTTACCGGACAGCTTGCCTCACATCCAATCGGTGTTGTTCGTGTGCCATGGCAATATTCTCCGCAGCCCCATGGCCGCGGCTCTGTTTAAGCAGGCATCGGACGCATGCGGCCGCACGATAACGGTGCATTCGGCTGGTTTGCATGCCAATCCCTTCCATCCGGCCGATCCCCGAGGAGTGGCCGCCGCGGCCGAACTCGGCATCAGCTTATCAGCCCATCGCGCCGATCTACTCACACGTGAGATGGTTCGTCAAGCGGACGCAATTTTCGTCATGGATCAATTGAACGAGGCCGAACTTCTGGCTCGATATCCCCAGGCTCGCCCGAAACTGTTCTGTCTCAGCCTCTGCGACGCGGCCATGACGTCCTGTCTGGATATTCATGACCCGTACCATGGGAACATCGATGACGTCCGGCATTGCTATGAGACGATCCAGTCTTGCATCACGGGATTGGTCTCCAGGCTCACCGGCGACGTAGGAAACATGCACCTGAACAACGCGGTCTATGGCGGGCATCGGGAGATTCCCTTGGTCACCGAATCGAGGCCCGCAGGAAATCTGCGATCATGACAAAAGAGTCCTCTTTAGAACTCGTCAGTGTCGTGATTCCCTGTTACAAACAGGCGCATTTTCTGGGCCACGCGATTGAAAGCGTGCTCAACCAGACCGTTCAATCTCATGAAATTATTGTGGTCGATGATGGCTCGCCCGATGAGACGCAGGCAGTCGCCACACGCTATCCGACCGTTCGATATGTGTGTCAGACCAATCAAGGTCTGTCTGCGGCGCGCAATACAGGGCTCCAACACGCTCGCGGAGCGTTTGTGGTGTTTCTCGATGCGGACGACCGATTGCTGCCGAATCACTTTTTGGTGAGCCGCAAGGCATTTCGGCGTAGGCCGGAAGCGGCGTTCGTCTGTGGTAACTACCGGTTTGTAGGCGATGAACAGGCGACACACCGACATGACTGTCGGCCACAGCCCGATCACTATGGCACCCTACTGCGCTCCAATTTTATCGGTCCTCCACATACAGTGATGTTTCGGCGTGAGGCCGTGATTCGTTCCGGAGGATTTATGACAACCTTGAACAGCTGCGAGGACCAGGACATGTACTTGCGCATCGCTAGAACTGCCGCGGTCTATTGCCATCACGAAGTCATTGCCGAATATCGGCGGCACACGAGTCAGATGTCTCAGAAGTGGGAAGTCATGCTGGACACTGCCATGGCGATGCTGCAGTCGCAGTGGCGCTACGTCAAAGGAAAACCAGACCATGAAGACGCGTGGCGTGCTGGAATGAGCTTTCGTCAAGGACTGTACGGACCGGCACTGACATGGACTATGGTGGCCTCGGCGCGGTCCGGAGATTGGTCACGGGCCTTGCGGTGTCTCGGCGTCCTGCTGCGATGGTATCCAAAGGGTCTTGCTCTGTTGATCAGCCATAAATTGTCACGTGTATATGAACCCGCAGCGTGAGCGATCTATGCATCCAGAATTGGTCGGCATTGTAATCTTTTGCTATAAGCAGGCGCATCTTCTAGGCGAAGTTATCGATAGCATCTTTGCACAGAGCCATCCGTACGGTGATCGAGGCCGAGGATTCGCCCTAGCTATTTGCGATGAGGCAGTGTGCGGCCAAAGTCAGCGGTGTGTTGATCGGCTGCTATCCGCAGAACTTTGTCCATCACATTGAAGATAAAGTAACCCGTACGTTGGAACCAAAACCACATTTCGCCATGAGAGAACAGATCGCAAAATCGGCATTTTGGATCGTCTGGTCACGCGGTGGCGTGCAAATGCTCTCCTTTATCAGCACCTTGCTCATCGCCCGTTGGCTCAGTCCCAGCGATTACGGATTGATGGCACTCGTCGGCATCTGGACCGGCACCATTGCCATGGTTGCGGATATGGGCCTGGGATGGGCGATCGTTCAATTTGAAGATGTGCAAGAAGGTGAACTGCAGAGCTGCTTTTGGCTCACGCTGTTGACCACGGGCGTGGCATATCTGTCACTCTATGCACTCGCGCCGACTATCGCAGAATGGTTTGATAGTGCTCAGCTCACGGACGTCATGCGGGTAAGCAGTGCCGCGCTCCTGCTGTTCGCCTTTCGCCTTGTGCCGGATGCGATGATGAGAAAGCGATTGGAGTTGGACAAGATCGCCAAGGCGGAGATTCTCTCTGCGATTATGGCGATTCCGGTCATGCTCACCTTGGCGTGGAACGGTGGGGGTGTGTGGGCGCTTGTCTATGGAGGTATCGTGCAAGCGCTTGTCGCCTCTGTCGCCTTAATTGTGTTTTCTCCCTGGTGGCCACGGTGGAAGTTTAGTTGGGGCCGCACCTCCTCTATGTTGCGGTACAGCGTGTCGGCGATCGGCGCCAGTCTCGGATGGTCGATCTACTCTCAGATAGATAGCATCATTGTCGGAAAACTGACCAATGAGCAGACGTTAGGCCTCTACGCCATGGCGAAGCAGCTGGCCATCATGCCGGTCACCAAGATTTCAGCAGTGGTGAATCAAATATCGGGACCGGTGATGGCGCGGTTGCAGCATGAACAGGAGCGATTACGCATCTCATTTCTGCGAGTACTTCGACTGGTCACGTGTTTGACCCTGCCGCTCTGTGTGGGATTAGGACTGGTTGCGGATGATTTGATCCCCGTGATCCTTGGCGATAAATGGGCTGCGGTTGTGCCGCTTTTTCAAGTGTTCTGCATCTATGCGTTCACCCATTCGGTGGAAGTCCTCCTGCCACCCGTGCTCTTTGCACGATACCGGTCTGGGTTCATGTTGAAATGGACCCTTGCATTGCTGGTGGTGATGCCGGGACCATTCGTGGCCGGTGCGCACTGGTATGGTGCGATGGGCGTGGCGTTCGCCTTAGTGCTCATCTATCCCCTGGCCATGGTCTGGATGGCTCGCGAAGCGCTGAAAGAATTGAATCTCGGTACCAAAGCGTTGTTGCGTCAGCTTAGTCCTGTCGCAATCCCCTCGGTGCTAATGGCCATTGCGGTGGCGAGCGTTCAATGGGGCCTTACGGCCGGTGGCTTCGGGCCGCATCTCGTCAGGCTGATCGCCGCGGCGAGCGTCGGGATCATCGTGTATGTGGGAGCCGTATTGATCATGAGGCGGTCGCTCGCAGATGAGATCTGGGAAGTGGCGGGATGGGTGGTCCGACCGAAGCGCGGTGCGGGTCAGCCCACGCTTGTCTCGCCCGAAGGCCTGTCGGCGCCATGAGCCAACTGGAGAGCTTGCGATGTGTGGAATAGCCGGGATACTGCGGCATGACCGGAGTCCGGTGGAACGTGTGACTCTTGAACGGATGGTGCGAGCCATGGTCCATCGTGGGCCGGACGACGAAGGGATCTGGCTTGACCGCACAATCGGATTGGGTCATCGGCGACTCAGCATCATTGATCGAGCGACCGGTCATCAGCCCCTGTGCAATGAAGACGAGAGCGTATGGATTACGTTCAACGGCGAAATCTATAACTATCAAGAGATCCGAGAGGAACTGCTGGCCAATGGGCATACCTTCCGGACCCGGAGCGACACAGAGGTTATCGTCCATCTGTATGAAGATCTGGGTGAGGGCTGTGTCCAACGGCTGCACGGCATGTTTGCCTTTGCCATTTGGGATCGCCGCACGGAGACGTTGCTGCTGGCACGGGATCGAATGGGTATCAAGCCGCTGTACTATGCCGCCACATCCCGTCTGTTCGCCTTTGCCTCTGAGGTCAAGCCGCTCCTGACCATCGATGAGATTCAGACATCACTGAATCATCAAGCGTTACACGATTATCTGACCCATCGCTATACGACGGCCCCCCAGACCATGTGGCAGGGAATCCAAAAGCTGGAGCCCGGCCATCTCATGATCGTGAAGGACGGCCAGATCTCGAAGAAAGCATATTGGGACCTGGACTTCAGTAAGAAGCTTGTAGGCTCGGAAGAGGACATGATCGAGGAGTGCAAGCGGCGTCTTCGTGCCAGTACGAAGAGCCATCTGGTTGGTGAAGTGCCGCATGGGGTGTTTCTCAGTGGAGGATTGGATTCGACCGTAATTACGGGCTTGGTATCGGAGCTGTCAGGAAAACAGGTCAAGACGTATTCGGTCGGCTTCGCCACGGCAACGGGGAATCACCATGACGAGTTGCCATACGCTCGAATCGCCGCGGAGTATTTCAAGACGGATCATCATGAGATCCTGATGACGGGTCAGCAGTATGCAGACGGCTTACAAGATGTTGTGCACTGCATGGAAGAGCCGATGGCGGATCCATCCGCCGTGCCCTTGTACTATCTGTCTCAACTGGCCAGGAAATCGGTCACGATTATGTTGTCGGGCGAAGGCAGTGATGAACTGCTCGCGGGCTATGGCTTCTGGCGGGCATTAAAGGGGTACCGACGGGCAGAGTGGTATCACTCCATTCCACGGCCTCTTCGCAGATGGGGTCTCAAGCCGTTGAACGATTTGCTCCTCCGATCTCCGCGGATCGCACGGTATCTCGAGTTGGGAGAACGACCTCTCTCGCATTATTTCCAGACCAGTCCGGCGCAGATGACCAATGTCTTTTCTGAAGAGATGAAACGAGCCATGTACGGAGCGGCATGGGACGGAATCGGCCTCTCGTCGTCCGCTGACGTCATTCGTGGGGCCTACGAGCGCGCGGCGCGATTCGAGCCGCTCGATCAAATGCTCTATGCCTATTCTAAACAATGGCTTCCAGAGGATCTGCTTCTCAAGGCCGACAAGATGACGATGGCCCATTCCGTAGAATTGCGGGTGCCGTTTCTCGATCATTCCTTTGTGGAATTCGCTGCCAGCCTGCCTCCCCATATGAAGCTGCGCAAGACCGGGCGGAATAGTTACAGCGAAAAGTACATTCTGCGGAAGGCGGTTGAAGGTATGATTCCCGATGCCATTCTCAATCGGGAGAAGGTCGGGTTTTTTGTGCCCGTGTGGACCTTATTCGATACGGACTTGAGAACAATGGCCTGGGACTTATTCCGCTCTCGCTCGTTTACGCAGTCAGGATTGTTTGATGAACGACGGATGTCGCGGCTGCTGGAGGAAGTCCCTGACGGAACCGGAGGGGATTGGTGGCTGCTCTGGCCATTGCTGGTGTTTGCGATTTGGCAACAAGAATATCAGCACGTCACGTAAGCTATGGTTGATTCCTTCAACAGGTCTATATGAAGCGTGTCTTAATAGTCAGCTACTACTATCCACCTAGTTCGGCGGTCGGTGCGGTGCGGCCCAGTAAATTTGCCGACTATCTTCCTGCGTTTGGATGGCACCCGACAATCGTGACCGCCACCGCTCGGTCAACCGCGACGCACAGCGATGTGGGGGAGGGCTGCAATAATGGCGCAGTGCGCGCCGTCGTCTATCATGCGGCAGAATGGTGGCATCCTTTGAAGGCGTATGAGCGGATTCGAGAGCGGGCTGCGGCGAAGCGTGGAAAGATTGATGAGCATGCGGCGAAGATCATTATGCCCTATGCGCAATGCTACGATGCAACCCGTGGCGGGTTGAAGCGATGGCTCTTAGCGTTTCTATGGTTACCAGACCGCGAGACAGCATGGCTTGTGCCGGCCGTCCTCCGTGGGTTGCGTGAGATGCGCCGGTCCGGCGTACAGCATGTCATTACCACGGGTCCCCCGTTTACCTGCCATCTCATAGGGTTGGCCCTCAAATGGCTGACCGGGGCGAGATGGATCGCTGATTTTCGTGATCCCTGGTCGTTACGCCATAAATTTCCCATTTTTCGCAATGGCGCCACCGATAAGGTCGAATCAAGGCTCATTGCGGCCGTCATGCAACATGCCGATGTTATCCTCTCTGTGACGGACGCGATGACGGATGAGGCAAAAAACGAACATGCCAGTGTGCCACATGAACGATTCCACACCCTCATGAGCGGGTTCGATCCCGATGACTTTTCCGGCATCAACTGGACTCGGCCGTACCCCGACCCTGTCATCTTTTCCTATTTCGGGACGTTCTATCATGGGCGCACGCCGGAGCCGTTTCTTGGCGCCTTGAAGAGTTTGCTCGATGACGGTTCGCTGAAGCCTCGTGATATTCGTGTACGATTCGTCGGCCAAGTGAGTCTCGCCGATGGACAGCCGGTGGTTGAGATGCTCCGATATCTCGGCGTGGAAAGCCTGGTCAGCCTGCATACTCCCGTACCCCGTCGTGAGGCATTGAAGCAAACGTTGGAGTCGCACGTCGCCCTGGTGCTGGATGAACGGCATCCGGTGCAGATCCCGCTGAAACTCTACGACGCCATGGCGGCAGGTGTCACGGTATTTAACGTCGGTAGCGGTGGATCATCAGCCGATGTGTTACGGCGAACCGGGCGCGGCGTATCGGTGAGCTATGAGCGTCCGGCCGATGTTCGCGCAGGGATTTTGGAATGTGTGAAACGTGCGCGTTCGGCCGTGACGACGTGTTCTGCCACGCCCTGGGACGATCCGGCCATTCAAGAATTTCATTTCGGTCATCTCACCGGCCGTCTGGCAACCTATCTGGACACGTTGTCACCATGAAGCGACAAAGCGCGATGCCTGAATCCCAGCTCCTCACCACCATGGTGGACGGTGAGGTGTCGATCGAGCCTACGCGCTTTGTTCCAGCGGGATCTGTGAGAAGGCGTCTGCGGGTGCTTCCACCGGCCGGCGGTCCTATTCCTTCTGGGGCGGTCCTGTCGAGCCTTCGGCAATGTCTACACGCATCGGCCCTGCGATCTTACGGCGACACGATCGAGCGGCAATTAACGGCATGCATCGGGCCTCAGCACTGGGTATTGACGAATTCGGGTCGCTCGGCCTTGAGCCTCGTGCTAATGGCCTTGCGCAGTCGGCGCCCTCAGTGCGATGAAGTCATCATCCCCGCCTATACGTCGTATTCGGTACCGGCGGCCGTCGTCCGAGCCGGGCTTCGGGTGAGATTGTGTGACATCGAACCGCGCACGTTAGGGCTTAATCCAGAAGCACTAGTACGAACCATGACAGATCGTACGCTTTGTGTCGTCCCTCATCATCTGTTCGGCCTGCCGTCCCGCATTCGCGAAATTTGCAACGTCGCTACTGACGCGCGCGTCCCAGTGGTTGAGGATGCGGCTCAAGGTCTGGGTGTTTCGTGCGAAGGTCAAAAGGCCGGAATGTTCGGACAGGCCTCGATCTTCAGTGTCAGCCGTGGCAAAAATATTCCAGGAGCGGGGGGGGGGCTCATCGGTCTCCACGATGAAGCATTAGCCGCTGCGTGTCGGGCTTTGCTTGATAACGGAACTCGGAACTCAACCCAAACCCTCGGACTAAACGGTGCTATCGAAACTCTTCTCATGGCGTGGTTCATACGCCCATCTCGATACTGGCTTCCGGCATCGCTGCCCTTTCTTCAATTAGGAGCGTCGCGGTTTGATCCCACATTCTCTGTGTCCCCTATGACACGGTTTCAACAGGCATTGCTCACGTATCTTCTTCCGAACGCACCGATCTTACAGGAGGGCAGGCAGGAGAGAGCGCTCCGTTTGAGAGAGGCATTGCGAGGGACGAAGGTGGACGTGCTCTGGCCTCGTGAAGAAGATAAAGGCGCGTATTTACGGTTGCCCGTCCTTATTCCAACGCAGCACATGAAAGAACGACTCCTGGGAGAATTGAATCGTCGAGGATTGGGATCGACCGGAGGCTATCCGCTGCCTCTCTCGAAACTTCCGGCGCTCCGGTCTTTTGTGTCACACCCGGATCAAGAGTATCCGGTCGCGGATGGCGTCAGTCGACGTCTGATAACCCTACCCACCCATGTCTGGGTCACTGATCGAGATATTGAAGAAACGGCTGAGGTGGTGTCGCAATGCGTGTCATAACGAATACGGCTGAACCCTCGTATAAGATCAGCCCGAAGAGCAAGGCAGTGCTTCCTCTAGGAATGGTGTTGTTTCTGCTGTACGCCTGGGTGTGTGTCGGACGCCCTCAGGAAATGGTGCCCGCTTTAACGGTCCTCAGGCTTGGTCTCGTCACTGGGGGATTGGCTCTATTGGCCTGGTTTCGTGCGCCGGGTTGGTTTACGGAAAAAATTCCTATCGAGGTGCCCATTGTACGGGATGTGATGATTCTTCTCGGTGTAGCATTGATTACCGTGCCGATCGGCGTGTGGCCAGGCCACAGTCTCCTCTTTTTGTTCAATGTATTTTTGAAGACCATACTGCTTTTCTTCATGGTGATCTACTGGTGCCGTACCGTTGGCGATGTCCGTCGGCTTCTGTGGGTGTATTGCATCGCCTCCGTGGCTGTCGTGATACCGGGAGTTATTTTTGGCCAGACCGGACAGGAACGGTACTCCGTCGGATCATTGAGCTATGATCCAAACGACATTGCGCTTTTGCAAGTGATGGCCCTTCCGTTGATCGTCTATTTGTACTCGACGTCAGGTCGACATGCCAGATTCGTCTTGGCTGGCATGGCATTGCTCTGTCTCTATGGGGTTGTCCTGACGCAATCGCGAGGAGGGTTTTTGGCGTTAGTTGTGGCCGGAAGTCTGATTCTGTCGCGCAGCAGCATGAGCCGGTCTACCAAATTGAGCATTGTGGTCGTGGGGCTCGTGGTATTCGGCGTGCTGGCCGGGACGGCATGGAAGGAGCGCATTCGGACAATGTGGGATCCGCAAACGGAATATGATCAGACGGCCGGAGGCCGTACGGATGTCTGGAAAGCGAGTCTCGTATTGTTGGCCACACATCCTTGGGGAGTGGGCATCGATAACTTTGTCACGGCTGAAGGACTGTCACATGGCGGCACAGGAAAATGGAGCGCCTCGCATAATTCATTTCTTGAAATTGCGGTAGAGCTGGGAGTCGTAGGATTGGCAGTCTTTATTAGGCTGCTCGTGTGGACGATGAGCACCCTTCGTCAAATCAAAATGAGCATTAGGCCGAGGGCGCCAACTGTGTTCGTGCGGAAGGTGACTTCTAAACGGGCTACCACAGCACCTCAGGAACTTGACGAGCGTGGACATCTGTTTCAGCTGGCTGAAGCGGTGCAGGTCACTCTGTGGGGATTCATTGTAGGCGGTTTTTTTCTCTCTCAAGCCTATAGCGCGATGCTCTACGTCATGTTGGCGTTAAGTCTTGTGTTGGCACGCCTTGCTCAATTGAGAAGCGTCACCCCCAATGCGGCCTGGCGCCGTTCCCCTGCAGCGGCCGTTGAGCCCGGGCTTCGCACACACTGATGATGGATAGACTGAGCAACAAAGGTGCATGGCTAAGCGATGGAGCGGATGTGAATCCATCCCGCAACCGACCGTGTGAGGATTCCTGACATGGAAAGCACGTGTCCATTCTGCTCTCAACCGATGCTGCACCCAGTGTGTCCTGCCTTCTGGCACGGTGGACAGCCCTTTAAGTGCCAAGCATGCGGGGGCGGCATCTATGCGGGCGGGCGGGATGAAGAGTTGAGCTATTGGACGGAAGGGGATGCCAATGTGACCGTGTACCGTGATCCTGCGGTGGCTGCTGCATTTACCAGAAAATTCGAGCGATATCGATCGGTGCTGCCGGCGCTGCCGGCGAGCGGAGGCACACTGTTGGAAGTCGGGTGTGGTGCTGGGCTATTTTTGACCTGGGCTGCGGCAGAAGGATGGAATGTGTCCGGGATCGACATCAGTCCCCAAGCGATTGCCTTGTCCCGGGAAGCGTGCCCAAAGGCAAACCTATTTTGCGGGGCCATTGAGGAGATCTCCTATCCCCCAAAGAGTGTCGATTGTGCCGTGCTATGGGATGTGATTGAGCACGTTCAATCGCCGGAAACGTTGCTCAAGTCGGTTGCGCGGGTTCTTGCTCCGGGGGGCCTTATCTTGCTTGAAACGCCCGACGAAGGTTGCTTGCCGAGACGTCTCGTCCGTGGAGCCCATAGACTGACGAAGGGCCGGATCAATGCGCTGCCCTACCTCTATTATCCGGCACACAAATGGTATTACACCCGCAGCGCCATGCAATTGGCTCTTTCTCGCACCGGGTTTGAAAATGTGTGTTTCTATCGTGAGCGAACGGTAGGGGAACTCGCGGCCCGTAAACGTCGGCACTATCATGCCGCTCCATCATTCTCACACAAAGTCTCGCATGCAGTTCTCGAAGCGGTGAGCATCGTGCCGGTGCTGCGAAATAAGATGGTAGTGGCCGCGAAGAAATCCCCTATTGGTGCGTGACTATTCATCAAGGTTATCTCCGTAAGTGCACTATGACCTTCTCAAGAACAGGGTTTCCTACACTAACCGCCGAGCATTACCGATAGGTCTTCAGCCAGAAATCCATATACAGTGGCGCCTAGATCAAGCGTCTGTGCCTCCTGGCTGTCCACCATGCAGTCGATCAATGCCATCATCTAGACGGGTCTGATGTGTGAAGCTGTTTGAGCCGCTCAAAGTGGGTGGGTGGATGTTGGTGGAAAAATTACTTCGGTGGTGTATTCACCCGCGACTACGTGCACGTTGTTTACATATATTGGGCGCTCGCATCGGCGCGCGAGCAAGGATCTACGAAATCATGTTGATTAATCCGTTCGCCGGCTTTTCGAATTTGACGGTGGGAGAGGACACGGTAATTGGCACGGGGACGACGATCGATCTGACCGGTCAGGTGGAAATCGGCAGCCATACTGCGGTCGCGCCCGGATGTATGTTCATGACCCATAGCGACCCGGGTTCGCGAATCGGCAACCGGTTATGTGCGCTGTATCCACGGACCATCTCGCCGATCCGGATCGGCGACCATGTGTGGATCGGCGCGCAGACCTTGGTGTTGGGGGGAGTCGTGATCGGCAATGAAGTCGTGATCGGCGCCGGATCGCTGGTGATGAAAGATGTTCCAGCCGGCGTGGTGGCCTATGGACGTCCCGCCGTGTTCACCCGCTCCTTGAGTGAGGTTCACTCGGCATGAAGCTCCATCGTGTTCCCAGTCCGAGCCGGGACGACTGGAATCGATTTGTCACCGCCCAGCCAGGCGCGACGATTTGCCAAGCCTATGAGTGGGGAGAAATTCGCCGTACCCATGGCTGGGAACCGCACTATCTTGCTCTTGAACGAGGGGGAGAATGGGTCGCGGCCGCACTGATCCTGACGAAGCGGCTTCCGGCCGGCCTCGGGACGATACTCTATTCCCCGAGAGGCCCGATGGTCACAGGCGGGGAAGGCGCGGTGCAGACATTAGTCGAGGCGGTGGGTCTTCTGGCGCGAAACTGTGGCGGCCTGTTCTGGCGTGTCGAGCCGCCGGTTCAGGATGGGGAGTTCTTTCTCACGAGTCAACTGACGAAGGCGGGATTCATCCCCGTGGCCCAAGAGTGGTCTTACTGGAATCGGCCCAAATACGAGATGCAATTGAATATCGCCAACGGAGAAACGGCCGTCTTTGCCAAGCTAGGCAGTAAAATTCGTACGAAAATCAGGCATGCCTCCAAACGTGGGGTGGTCATCGACGAAGGATGCGGGGAGCAGGACATTGAAAGTTTTTATCGCCTGTTAAAGAACACGGGGACAAAGAAACGGATTCCCGTGCGAGGGTTGGATTACTTTCACGCTCTCTATCGAACCCTCATCAAATCCGGCATGGCTCGTCTGTTTTTGGCCCGTAGGGATTCCACTCCTGTTGCAGGAGGTCTGACCGTTCGGTACGGATCTATGGCGACGTTGCTCTATCTCAGCAACGACTATTCTATGCAACGAGCCGGATGGGCAGTGCAATGGGAGATGCTGCGATGGGCGATGGCGCAGGGGTGCAGCACCTATGATTTTGGCGGCACGGGCACTAGTTATCCCCCTCAAGAAACCGATAAGGGCTACGGTGTCTATCAGTTTAAACATAGCTTTGGTGCTCAAGTCGTACAGTGGTATGGCTATGCGGATTATGTGTTCCGCCCCCTCTCGTATCAGGCCTTTCGCCTCATCGAGCGGCAGCTTCCTTATGGAGAACGTCTGTTCATCGAATGGCCGAACCAGCTTCTCCATCGATGGCGCCCGAGAGCCTTACACGCCGATCCTTCGAAGGCCCCGGCAACGGGCCAAAACGATCTAGAGGAATCATGAAACTGTTATTTGTCACCGGGACGCTGCCTTATCCGCCGACGGACGGCTGGAAAATTCGTGTATGTGCCTTATTGCGGGGACTGGCGCAACGTCATTCCGTTTCTGTCGTCTCGTTTGTGCGGCGCATCGATGATGCGTTGGCGGTGGAACGCCTGCGTGATGAGGGGATCGATCTTCATGTGGTCCGCCGAGATCATCGGTATGCTCCATCGAAACTGTTTCAAGGTCTGGTTGGGCGGACCGCATTTCCGATCCTGAATTACCGTGACGAAAGCATGACGCACTTGCTGCAACAGGTGCTGCAATCCGACACGTTCGACATCGTGCAGGTCGAGAGCATCCACATGGCGCAATACTGCCTGGGACTGCCTCAGACGACCATATTGGACTTGCATAATATTGAATCGCTGCTGATGAGGCGCTATGCGCGTCAGGAGAGCAATCCGCTGAAGCGCGCCTATGCCGAAGTGACGTGGCGCAAATTGGCGGCCTATGAGCGGGAAACCTGCGGACGTTTTAGCCACTGTCTGACCTGTTCAGACGAAGAACGTGTGTTGCTTCAAACCCGTTGCGGGGTGGATCAAGTTACCGTGATCCCGAATGGCGTGGATATCGACCCGCATGCGGTAGAGGGGTCCGATGTGCCTCATGAATCCGGTCCGCTGCGTGGCGAGCGCATCGTCTTCGTCGGACGAATGGATTATCACGCCAATGTCGAAGGCGTGCGGTGGTTCAGTCGCCACGTGTGGCCTCGGATTCGAGCGCGTCGACCGGGCGCGGTCTTTCAAATCGTCGGCGGGTATCCTGTGCCGGCCATTTCCCGTTTAGCGCGCCCTGGAGAAATTGAGGTGACTGGATTTGTCAGGGATGTACGACCCTATGTCGAGGAGGCTTCGGTGGTGGTCGTGCCGCTACGAGTCGGTGGGGGGACCCGGCTGAAAATTTTAGAGGCGCTGGCTCTGGGCAAACCGTTGGTGAGTACGACGGTCGGCGCGGAAGGCATCGAAGCGGTGCCTGATCGCGATCTCGTCATCGCAGATCGTGCTGAAGCATTTGCAGACGAGGTCGTCTCCTTACTGAGTCAGCCGGACAGGCGTGAGGCGCTTGGTGACGCGGGACGCCGGTTAGTACAGAGCAAATACAACTGGGAGCACATCGTAAAGGGTCTTGAAACTATTTATGAACAGTGTTTGGACAGGGAACGGCCATCGATACGGAGCGTGCAATGCGTGGGGTAATGGATGCCGATGCCTGAGGTTTCGACCATGCCGTTTCAAGGGCTGCTCGGCGGGAAATTTGGGACCTGGCTTCTCGAACGATGTGCGGTCCCGCCGGCTCAAACACATACGGCTATAGGTGAGTCCGCAGGGACACATGTCGATGACACTCCACGGCTCAGTTCTCTCTTCGGCGAGCGCTTCAGCCGGTCGGTGAAAAGGAGCACGGTACTTGACTACGGTTGTGGGTATGGTCAGACCGTGGTGTCACTCGCCAAATCTGATGTCGGTACCGCCATTGGGTTGGATATTCGAGAATCGGTGTTGCAGGCTGCACGTAGGCTGGCGCGGCAAGAAGAGGTGGGCGAGCGCTGCCTGTTTATCAATGCCGCCGATACCGGTGCACTGGCATCATTGAAAGAACGGATCGATGTGGTTGTATCGATCGATGGATTTGAACATTATGCTGAACCGGACGCCGTGCTCCGTCAAATGAGGCAACTGCTGCGGCCCGGTGGAGTGGCTTACATTTCATTCGGTCCTCCATGGTGGCA